>JAZRXQ010000087.1:0-13568 GCA_045600305.1 Lachnospiraceae bacterium | reverse complement strand
GGGTAATGAGGCTGAGATCGAGGATCGTTTTTATCGTACATTGGAGTTTGGTACAGGAGGACTTCGTGGAGTAATTGGAGCTGGTACCAACAGAATGAATATATATACTGTTCGTCAGGCCACACAGGGACTTGCTAATTATATCATTTCTCAGAATGGACAGGACAAGGGAGTTGTTATAGCACATGATTCACGTATTATGTCTCCTGAGTTTACAGATGAGGCTGCACTTTGCCTTGCTGCTAACGGAATCAAGGCATATGTGTTTGATGATCTTCGCCCTACACCTGAGCTTAGCTACGCAGTTAGAGAGTTAGGATGTATTTCTGGTATCGTTATTACAGCAAGTCATAACCCTAGAGAGTACAATGGATACAAGGTTTATTGGGAGGATGGAGCACAGATTACTCCTCCTCATGACAAGAATATTTTAGCAGAGGTTGCCAAGGTTACAGATATTTCTGAAGCTAAGACCATGGATATTGAGGCTGCCAAGGCACAGGGACTTTACAATATCGTTCCTGCATCACTTGATGATACATATATGGCTGAGCTTAAGGCACAGTCAATTCACCCTGAGATTATCAAGGAGATGGCTGATTCAATCAAGATTGTTTACACACCTCTTCACGGAACAGGCTTAGTTCCTGTTACTAGAGTACTCAAGGAGCTTGGATTTACACAGGTTTATGTTGTTCCTGAGCAGGAGAAGCCCGATGGAACCTTCCCTACAGTTGCTTATCCCAACCCCGAGAGTGCCAAGGCATGGGAGTGTGCACTCAAGCTTGCAAAAGAGGTTGATGCAGATATCGTTCTCGCAACAGACCCTGATGCAGATAGACTCGGAGTATACTGCAAGGACACCAAGACTGGTGAGTATGTATCATTTACAGGTAATATGTCAGGAATGCTCATAGCAGAGTATATCCTTAGCGAGCGCAAGGCTCTTGCAATTATGCCTGAGAATCCTGCACTTATTGAGACAATTGTTACAACAGATATGGCTAAGGCTATTGCTGCCAACTATGATGTCAAGCTCATAGAGGTTCTCACAGGATTCAAGTATATCGGAGAGCAGATTAAGTGGTTTGAGGAGTCAGGCTCTAATAACTACGTATTTGGTCTTGAGGAATCTTACGGATGCCTCGTTGGAACCTATGCTAGAGATAAGGATGCAGTTGTAGCTGTTCAGATGCTCTGCGAGGTTGCAAGCTTCTACAAGAAGCAGGGCAAGACCCTTTGGGATGGTATGATTGAGATGTACGAAAAGTACGGATACTATAGAGAGGGACTTGAAACCAAGGAGCTTAAGGGAATAGATGGTGCTGCTCAGATTAAGCAGCTTATGGAAGATATGAGAAATAATCCTCCTAAGGAGGTTGCCGGATTCAAGGTTAATGAGTTTAGAGATTACGACAAGGACATTGCCAAGGATATGACTACAGGTGAGACAAAGTCTACTGGACTTCCCAAGTCTAATGTTCTCTATTTTGACCTTTCAGACAATGCATGGTGTTGTGTGAGACCCTCTGGTACAGAGCCCAAGATTAAGTACTACTTTGGAGTTAAGGGCAAGGATCTTGACGACGCTAATAAGCTTTTAGAAGAGCTTAAGGCTGGATTTTTAGGATAATTACGTTAATTTAACATGTGAGGGATGCTCGTATGAGTGTCCCTTTCGTGCTATTTACACTACTTAATCGATTAAGCTGACTGTATTATTTACACAGCTACAATACAATCGAGAATGTGGTGCGCGTACCATATTTCGATGTATGTAGCGTTCGTGAAGACAACGTATGAAAAATCATGGAGAGAGAACATGAATATAGTATTTAATGAAAACAAAAAAGTATTTAAAATAGATACAATTCAAACAAGCTACATCATAGCCCTCGTAGATGACGAACAGTTCATAGGTCATGCATATTACGGCAAGAAAATTAGTGATGAAGATGTATCATATCTCTTGCGAACAGACGAGCCACCCTTCGTCCCTAGTAAAAACGATAGAGACAGAAGTTCATTTTTTGATGCATTTCCAACAGAATACGCAAGTCATGGTGTGGGTGATTATAGAGAAGGCGCCATTTCTGTAATAGATAAAAATGGACATTCTGCGGTTGCTCTTACATACAAGTCTCATGAGATTATGGATGGAAAGCCTGCTATCAAGGGGCTTCCTGCTACCTTTGAGTCGGCTAGCGGAAAGGCCAAGACACTTATTATTACAGCAGAGGATAAGGTGATTGGTTTAGAGGTTGATTTACTATATTCTGTATTTGAGGATGTTGATGTAATCGCAAGAAGCACTCGAGTGAGAAATGTCTCTAATGATAAAATCACACTCACCAAGGTTATGAGCTCTTGTATAGACATGGATGCAAGTAACTATGAGTTTTTAAGTCTTCATGGTTCCTGGGCAAGAGAACGTCAGATTGATATCAGACCTATTGGCTATGGTAAGACGAGTGTTGGTTCAGTTAAGGGGGAGAGCTCACATCAGGAGCATCCATTTATTGCTTTAGCGAGCAAGCATGCCAATGATGATCATGGTAGCGTATACGGTTTTTCATTTGTATATTCTGGTAACTTTATTATGCAGGCTGAGAAGAGCCAATTTGATTCAGTGAGGGTTTTGTGCGGAATTAATTCAACTGATTTTGCCTGGGTTCTTGAGGGTGGTGAGTGCTTTGACGCGCCTGAAGTAATACTGAATTACTCGGCAGAAGGCTTTGGAAAAATGAGCCGAAATTATCATGATTTATACAGAAACCATTTGATACGAAGCCCTTACAAGGATAAAAAGAGACCGATTCTCATAAATAACTGGGAAGCTACATATTTTGACTTTAATACAGAAAAATTACTTGATATTGCAAGAGAAGCAAAAAAAGATGGAATCGAAATGCTTGTCATGGATGATGGCTGGTTTGGACATAGAAGTGATGATAATTCTTCTCTAGGCGATTGGATTGTTAATGAAGAAAAGCTAAAGGGTGGATTAAAGTACCTTGTTGATGAGGTAAATAAGATAGGGCTTAAATTTGGTATTTGGTTTGAGCCGGAGATGATTTCTCCTGATTCGGATTTATACACAGAACATCCTGATTGGGCGATTGCATTACCAGATAGGCGTCCTACCAGGTCGAGAAATCAGTACGTTCTTGATATAACTAGAAAAGAAGTACGAGACTATATATTTGGACTAGTATCGGATGTCTTACACAGTGCAAATGTGGAGTATGTCAAGTGGGATATGAATAGACAGCTGTCTGATTTAGGGTCTGCAATACTAGACAAAGAGCATGCAGGGGAACTCTATCACCGCTATGTTTTAGGAATGTACGATTTGCAGGAGAGACTAGTTACGGAATTCCCTGATTTATTACTCGAAAACTGCTCTGGAGGAGGAGCCAGATTTGATCCTGGAATGCTATATTTCTCACCTCAGATTTGGTGCTCGGACGACACAGACGCCATAGAGCGACTCAAGATACAAGAGGGGACGGCGTTAATCTATCCTCTTAGCTCTATGGGTGCTCATGTTTCGGATTGCCCAAATCACACAGTTGGAAGGGTTACACCCTTTGAGACTAGAGGACATGTGGCTTTGGCTGGAACCTTTGGATACGAGTTGGATATTACCAAGATTTCCACTGATGACAGAGCGCAGATTCCTGGTCAGGTGGCTATGTATCACAAGTATAATGACCTTGTTCGAAATGGTGATTATTATCGTATTGCCTCATATGCATTTAACAATGAATATGATTGCTATGGAGTAGTAGCCAAGGACAAGTCGGAGGCATTGTTTACCTTTGTTCAGGTTCTAAACCGTCCTAATTATCATTCGAGAAGAATTAAGCTTAAGGGTCTAGACCCTGATAGAATATATACAATAGAGGAAACAGGTGAGAAGCTTCATGGAGATACACTTATGAATGCGGGTATCAATGTGGCAAATCCCTGGGGAGATTTTGGAAGTAAGTTAATACACTTAGTTTAGGAGAAAAGAGATGGAGAAAAAAGTATTTGCAGCAGAGACAAAAGAACATTTATTAAAAGTTATTCTTCCCTTCTGGATGAAGCTTCGCGATGATGTTAACGGTGGATTTTACGGATGGGTTGATTATGAATTAAAGGTTGATAAAGAGGCGTTTAAGGGTTGTATACTAAATAGCCGAATCACATGGTTTTTCTCATCAGTTTACAAGCTTTGTGTTGATGGATTGATAACTGATGATGAGCTTGAGGCAGCAGGACTTAGCAAGGAAGAGATTCTCTCATGTGCAAAGCATGGATATGATTTTCTCTATAACAAATGTATAGACAAAGAAAATGGCGGAATCTACTGGTCACTTACTTTTGATGGTAAGCCAGACGATACTACCAAGCATTGCTATAATCAGGCATTTTGTGTATATGCACTTAGCACATATTATGAGATTACCAAGGAGCAGGCTGCACTTGACCTTGCATATGAGCTCATGGACATAATTGAGGGTAAGTGCACAGATGAAGTTGGATATCTCGAGGCATTTACTGTTGATTTCAAACCTGAGAGCAATGAAAAGCTTTCTGAAAATGGAGTTGAAGCTGCCAAGACCATGAATACACTGCTTCATGTGTTTGAAGCTTATACAGCGCTATATAGAGTAACAAAGGATGAGAAGGTAAAAAATCGACTTGAGTGGATGATGGATCTTATAGCAACCAAGATTTATAATCCCACTCTTCACAGACAAGAGGTTTTCTTTGATAAGGACTATAATTCTATTATAGATTTACATTCTTATGGTCACGATATTGAGACTGCTTGGCTTGTAGATTTGGGAGTTGATACGATTGCAAATCCTACCTACAAGGAAAAAATGGATCCTATTACACAGGATTTAACTAAAAAGATTTTTGAAAGAGCTTGGACAGGAAAGTCTCTTCATAATGAGTGTGAGAAGGGCGTTGATAACACACATCGTATATGGTGGGTTCAGGCCGAGACAGTAGTTGGATTTTTAAATGGATATATGAAGACACCTGAGCATACAGAATATTATGATGCGGCAGTAGCTGAGTGGGAGTTCATCAAGGAGTATGTTTGGGATAAGCGTCCTGGTAGTGAGTGGTACTGGGAGGTTAGAGAGGATGGAACTCCTTTTGAGGATCGTCCTATTGTAGAACAGTGGAAGTGTCCTTATCATAATGGTAGGATGTGCATTGAGGTTATCAAGCGCCTAAGCGCTTGATGACCTCAGCGACAAGCTATACTAGATTAATCATATAGAGGAGATATAAACCTATGATACATGAAAAATATTATGAGTTAAAGAAAAAACAAGAAGAATTGCTTACGAGAAAGAATGTCAAGTCTGACTTCTATAATGGAATATATGATCGTTACGAGTATCCTGTACTCACAAGAGAGCACGCACCGATTGAGTGGCAGTATGACCTTAATAAGGAGACTAATCCTTATTTTCAGGAGAGACTTGGAATAAATGCTGCATTTAATTCGGGAGCAATTTATCTTGATGGAAAGTACTATCTTGTAGCTAGAATTGAGGGCAACGACAGAAAGTCTTTCTTTGGAGTTGCGGTTTCAGATAATGGTGTAGATAATTTTAGATTTACAGATTATCCTATTTTGCTTGAGGATACATGTCCTGAGGAGACTAATGTATATGATATGCGCCTCACTAAGCACGAGGATGGATATATATACGGAGTATTTTGTTCAGAGAGCAAGGATACAACTACTAATGATCTTTCTGCAGCAGTTGCTGCCGCAGGAATCGTTAGAACCAAGGATATGGTAAATTGGGAGAGGTTAGAGAACTTTAAGACTCTTCGCTCACCCCAGCAGAGAAATGTAGTTCTTCATCCTGAGTTTGTTGATGGAAAATATGCATTCTATACTCGTCCTATGGATGATTTTATTGAGACAGGAAGCGGTGGAGGAGTTGGTTTTGGAGTGTGTGATGATATTACACATGCAGTTATTGATGAGGAAAAAATGACTTCTCTTAGAAAGTATCATACCATTACTGAGGCAAAAAATGGTGCAGGTGCTACTCCTATTAAGACTGATAGAGGATGGATTCATATTGCTCATGGAGTTCGCAACACGGCAGCAGGTCTTCGCTATGTAATTTATGCTTTTGCTACAGCATTAGATGATCCTTCTAGAGTTATCGCAGAGCCTTCGGGTATGCTTATTGGACCTAGAGGAGATGAGCGCGTAGGTGATGTAAGCAATGTTGTATTTACCAATGGTGCTATTGTGAATGAGAAAAATGAGGTCTTTATTTATTACGCATCATCAGATACTAGACTTCACGTAGCGACAACTGACATTGATAGAATTAGAGATTACGTATTCAACACACCTCAGGATCCTGGTCGTTCGGTTGAGTGCGTTGCACAAAGATGTGAGCTTATTCACAAGAACTTGGAGTTGCTGAAATAGTAGAGGGACTATCTGTGTTGTATATGACGCAACCAGCATGTCACACTATGGGGTGCGCTGGTTTTCAAACAACTTTCACGCTGTGCAACCTTCGGACCCGCGCATTTAGGATATGTAGCATTTAGTTAATGCGTCGCTCAGGTGCGCATCCTTGCGCAACTTCGCTCAATTTGCCTTCCGTGGCAAATTGCCGCTGAGGCGCGAACCTCGGTTCACGGACGCGTGAAAAACTCACCCCGCGCATCCCCATAGCTGCTGACATGCAGGTTACTGTCTATGTGGTGCCAAATAAATAGCACTTCGCATTTCAGATACAGCAGGTCTGTAATCGTAACAGCGGATGTATGCATATCAAGCGACTTTTGCAGCCCGCTGGGCTAGTAGTCGAAAAAACGAACGGCAAAACCGCCATGGATGGCGGTTTTAGCGACTTAGAGGCAGGATGCCGCCGTCGCGGCCCAAAGCCCTGACGAAGGAAGGGGTGAGTTTTTTTGAGCTACTAAAGCAGCAGCGTGGCTGACAACACGGAGCGAAGATGTGCGTACGCCGTGCTACGTTAAAGACCTGCGTACTGGTGACAATTACGTCAGATAGTCCCTCTATCTCGCAATATAACACAAACCTAAAGGAGATCATCATGAGAATACCTGCAAATGATTCGCACCTACTTACTATTGGTCGCGTTGACTATGAGGCCGACGGTACCGCAATCTGGTGCTGGGCATGTACACATACTATACTCAATTTCAAAGGCAGCAGTATATCAGTAGATATTACCAATATCAGAAGCTATGGAATAAACGAAGTAGGCTACTTTATCGACGGTGAGATGAAAAAATTTGCACTCGAAGAGGATAGAGAAAAACATACTTATGTACTTGAAGAAAATCTTGACCCTTCAAAAGAGCATAAGCTTATGCTCTACAAGAGACAGGATGCTTACCATTTTATGAAGCTTCATAGTATTGAAATCGGTGGAGACGATGTAAGTATCTTAGCAGCAGAAGAACCTAAAAATCGTCGAATAGAGGTATTCGGAGATAGCGTTAGCTGTGGTGAATGTTGTGAAGCATTAGACCACGTTGGAAAGACTGATCCAGAACCCAATAATGGTATTTGGTCAAACAGTTATTATTCTTATTCATGGCTCACTGCAAGGCGACTCGGCGCAGAAATTCATGACTCATCTCAGGGAGGTATTGCATTACTCAAAGGAACAGGATATTTTGCAGACCCAGACTTTTATGGAACAGAGGATTGCTATGACAAAACTGTCTATTCCCCTGCGTTACTTCCATTTACACCTTGGGACTTCAAAAAATATATTCCTCATGTCGTCATCGTTGCTCTAGGACAAAATGATAATCATCCAGATGATTACATGAAAGATAATTACGACGGCGAAAAAGCAAAAAACTGGAGAGCTCATTACAAAGCATTTATAGAGAAAATACTCGAAAAATATCCCAAGGCAACAGTGATTTGCAACACGACTATTTTAGGTCACGACGCTAGCTGGGACAGAGCTATAGATGACGTTGTAAAGGAAATAGATAATAAAAATGTTCACCATTTTGCATACGCAAGAACCGGCTGTGGCACACCTGGACATATAAGAGTGCCAGAAGCCAAAGAGATGGCATGGGAACTGACAGAATTTATTGAATCCCTGGGAGAGGAGATTTGGAATGATTAATTTTGATGTAGACTTTGATGCAGGAATAAAAAATAGAGGCAATATTTATAGACTAAAAAAAGTATTTGATAGGGCAAAAAATGGAGAGAGCCTAAACATAGCCTTTTTAGGTGGCTCAATCACTCAAGGTTCGCTTTCTTCAACAGAGCAGACTTGTTACGCCTATAGAGTTTTTGACTGGTGGACCAAGGAATTTCCTAATGCAAAGCTTAATTATATCAATGCAGGAATTGGTGGAACAACCTCACAGTTTGGTGTAGCCAGAGTAGAAGAGGATGTGCTGAGCCAAAATCCAGATTTTGTTATAATCGAATTTTCCGTAAATGATGACGCAACGGAGCATTTTATGGAGACCTACGAGGGCTTAATTAGAAAGGTCTACACCTCGAAAACTGAACCTGCAGTAGTTTGTGTTCATAATGTTTGCTACGATTCTGGAGCATCTGCTGAGATGGTACATGGTAGGATAGTAAGACACTATAACCTACCTTCTGTCAGTATGCGTTCCTCAGTGTTTGTAAATATGTTAAATGGTGGCATTCTAAATCGTGACATCACACCAGATGATCTTCATCCCAATGACAAGGGACACGAGCTTCTAGCAGGACTTATAATTAATTACTTAAAAAAAGTAAGTAATGGAGAACTCGGTGAGGCAGAAACTGTAGAGGATGTTTATCCAAATCCTCTTACTGCAAATGGATATGAAAAATCTATAAGATATAGAAATATAAATTCTAATCCTGTGTTAAAAGGATTTATTCCGGACACGAAAAAACAAGAGCATGTGAGAGACACCTTCCACTATGGCTGGACATCAGGCAAAGAGGGCGATTCTGTAACCTTTAATGTAAAGGGGTCAGAAATAGCTGTACAATACAGAAAGTCAGTAAAGCTTCCTGCGCCGATTGCCAAGATTATCGTAGATGATGATGAGGCAAATGCAAAGCTTTTAGATGCAAACTTTGATGAGACCTGGGGAGATTGCCTTGCCCTTGATACAATAGTAGAGCATGGGGAGAATAAGGAACACAAGGTCGAAATCAGAATAGTAGAGACGCATGAAAACGATGCTGTTCCATTTTATTTAGTTTCATTAATAGTATCAGAGGGAGCTGATTTAACTAATCAGCCTATTTTCCTAGAACCTGTTTGCACTCACAACATTTGGGGTGGAACCAGACTTCGTACAGATTACGAATATCCTGTCTGGGGCGATGATATAGGAGAATGTTGGGGAATATCTGCTCATCCAAATGGTGACGGAACAGTTCGAGCTGGAGAATATGCAGGAAAGAAACTCTCCGAACTTTGGGAGAACAACAAAGAACTCTTTGGTAATGTTGATTTAGACAGATTTCCACTTCTCACCAAGATAATTGATGCAAAGGATGACCTCTCTATTCAGGTTCATCCAGAAGATGAGTATGCCAAGCTTCACGAGAATGGCTCTCTTGGAAAAACAGAGTGCTGGTATATCTTAGACTGCCCTGAGGATGCAACTCTTGTGATTGGACATAATGCAACAACTCACGAAGAATTAGAGCAAATGATTCATGAGGGAAGGTGGGCTGAGTTCATCAGAGCGATTCCTGTAAAGAAGGGAGACTTTTTACAGATAAACCCCGGAACAGTACATGCTATCAAGGGAGGAGTATTGATACTCGAGACACAGCAAAATTCAGATATAACTTACCGCGTTTACGATTACGACAGACTACAGGACGGTAAGCCTAGACAGCTTCATGTGGAGCAAAGTATAGACGTAATAACTGTTCCTGCTGCAAGCATAGATGATAGTGTAATAGATGCAAGTAATTTACCTGTTAATACGTTAAACGAGCTCTACGCCTGCAAATACTATCATGTTTATAAGCTTAACGTAGAGGGCGAGAGCAAAATTTGCGTCGATGCACCATTTATGCTTATGAGCGTAGTTGAGGGCTGTGGTCGCATGGGAATATATTCTCTTAAAAAGGGAGACCATTTTATTTTGCCAAGTGGCATGATGAAACAAGATTTAGTATTTGAAGGAAATATGGAGATAGTTGCGTCGACAATTTAGAGGATTTTATGAAAAATAAGTTTTTATTTTGTGTTTTATCGATAAGTGTATTATTATTAACTGGATGTGGGAGTACATTCTTATCTGATTATGTACCAGAAGATACAAAAGGTATAGAATCTGATGACGAGAAACTAGAGGATGACATATCAGATGACATAGTTTCTGCAGAGCTATCAGAGGAAAACTACACCAGCACAGTCTCAGATGACTACATAGAGTATGAGTTTCGTAATGATAAGCTTTTGGACCAGCACTATGAAAAGCATGGTATCGAGATGGGCTTTGGAAGTGCTGAGGAGTACGAGAGTGCTGCAGCAGATGTAATCAACAATCCAGATGCTCTTCACAAAAAAGAGTCAGAGGACGATGATGTAGTGTATTACCTGGAGGTGACTAACGAATTTGTTGTACTCTCAGACGATGGCTATATCAGAACCTATTTTAATCCCGATTCAGGAAAAAAATATTACGATAGACAATAACACAGCTTAGGAGACCTACTATGAAAATCGGCCTTATATCAATCAATATGTTTGCAAAGGGACTTAATTTCGCATGTCCATTGCACACCTTTGCGTTTCAGCAGTTTCTTGCCAAGAATGGAATAGAGACTACGGTAATTAGCTATTTGCCTAATTACTATGGCCGATTTGATATGAGGCATCCCGCGGATTCGTATGCGGAAGGCTATGAGAGATTATTAGAAAAAAAGCGCACAAAGGAAGCTGATGGTCAGGTAGTTGACGGTACGATCAGAGAGATGCTTAGAATAAGAAATTTGCGTGACGATTATCGTAAAATATACGATGTAAGAGAAGAACGTTATGACAAGTTTCAAAGGTTTATAGACGATAATTATATCAAGACAGATGAGGTCTATGACGAGAACAAGCTTGATT
The DNA here is from genome assembly GCA_045600305.1 of Lachnospiraceae bacterium. GTDB lineage: Bacteria > Bacillota > Clostridia > Lachnospirales > Lachnospiraceae > JAZRXQ01. Next base: position 2,439 of record JAZRXQ010000087.1, on the reverse strand, counting down.
ACATGGATCCCGGCTTTGACTGCTATATTTGTGTGACAGACGTAATATGGGGACTCAAGGAAAAATTCGGCTTTGACAGAGGCTTTTTCCTCAATTGCCATGCAATGAATGGCAAATATAGAATTGCCTATGCGGCGAGTCGTGGAGTGTTTGATGGCTACACTCCCAAGGAGCAGAAAAAGTTTATCAGGATGGTAAAAAAGATAAACAAAATCTCTGTTCGCGAGGAGGAGTTAAAAAGCTGGCTTGATGAGAATACCGATATAGAATCAACTACTGTTTTGGATCCTGTTTTACTTCTTGATAGAGATTTTTGGGATGATATCGCCGTAGAACCTAAGGAGCAGGAGTATGTACTTTTATACTATGTGATGGAGAGTGCTGCGGATACAATTAAGCAGGCAATCAACTATGCCAAGGAGCATAATCTTCCCCTAATAGAGCTTTCAGATAGACCCTTCTTCCAGGAAATAGAGGGTGTTAATCATATCCCTAAATATGCGGTTGGTCCAGAGGAATGGCTTGGATATATCAAGAATGCAAAAGCAGTCTTTACCAATTCCTTTCACTGCTGCTGTTTTTCTATCATATTTGAAAAATGCTTATATGTGGGCAAGAGAAAAGGTAATAAGGTTGCACACATTTTATCTATAACGGGGCTATCAGACAGAATTTTTTCAAAAGATAATCCTGTTGAGAGTCTGCCTACAGACATAGACTATGTCCCTGTAAAGGAAAAGCTTGCAGCCAAGAGAGAAGAGTCGGCTAGGTTTATTTTGGACGCTATTAAATCAGCTAAGAAGGCTAATATCAGAAAAAAAATGATTGATAATCCCAAGCACAAGATAAAGGGCTTCCTTAAAAAGGTAGCTAAGAAGGTGCTTAGGAGGAATAATGAGGCTGACGCTCCAAAGGAGTCGTCTAAAACAAAGAGCGCAATGGTCACTGCAACTAAAAAACAGACTTCACCCAAGACGGATTTTAATTACGAGATTTTCTACCATAGTGGAAAAGATAGTAAGGGCTTGTGGGGAGAGCTAAGTAGCGGCTATGACGCAAATAGTGGCAAGCTAAAAGAGTTTTCATCAGGTACTATGGAGTATCGTTTTGGTAAAAAAATCAATAACAACGAGAGTAATACCTTTGAAGAAAATCAGTTTTCAAGGTCAAATGGTAAGTTTATTGGATGGAAGATGAGACTTAAATTTGGCGAAAGCTGGGTTTGGTACATGAAGGATGGAAGGCTCGAATTAAGAGGCGACCATGAACAGGATTTTGAGGATAATATAAGAGTTTTTGACGATAAGGAGCAAATACCAAAGCTTCATTTAGGTAGCGTAGACTGCGTGGTGGTCGAGGCAGTTTGGGAAGCTGTTTAGTGCAATACTAACTAAATAATTCGATAAACCATATTGAAATATAAATTTTTTTAGTGTATATTTACTTACGAAAACGTTTAAGTAGTTTCGTTGGAGGATATATGGTATCGTTGAAAAACATTGCCGCAGAGTGTGGAGTCTCTGTTGCAACAGTTAGTAAAGCACTTAATGATCACAGTGACATAGGCGCTGAGACCAAAGCGCGAATTAGGGAAAAAGCAAAAGCGATGGGATACCTTCCTAATTTTGCTGCGCAAGCTTTAAAGACAAATAGAACATACAATATAGGTGTGCTCTTTGCAGACGCAGATTTGAGTGGTCTTACGCATGACCACTTTTCACATGTGTTGGACAGCTTCAAGGTTACAGCTGAGGCAAGAGGGTACGACATTACATTTATGAACTGTGCAGGGGTAGGGAACTCTGTCAGAACATATTTAGAGCATGCCCGATATAGAAGATTTGATGGCGTTTGCATTGCATGTATAGATTTTGGAAGTGACCAGGTTCAGGAGCTTATAAAAAGTGAGCTTCCTGTAGTGACAATTGACAGGATTTTTGATAATGCTGTTGCCGTTATGTCTGATAATGTCAGGGGAGTTGAAGAGATTGTCAGATATGCTTATAGCATGGGACACCGTAAAATCGCATATGTTCACGGTGACCCTTCGGCGGTAACTACGAGTAGATTGTCATCCTTCAAAGAGACCATGGATGAGTTGGGGTTAGATGTTCGAGAAGAATATCTTAGAGAATGCCAATACCGCAACACAGAGGTGGCGTATGAGATGACAGGTGAGCTTTTAGCATTAGAGGATAGACCTACATGTATTCTTTATTGCGATGATTTTGCTTCGCTGGGAGGAATTAGTGCAATCAAAAAAAGTGGGCTATCAATTCCAGACGATATATCTGTTGCTGGATATGACGGAATACCGCTTAGTTGCCTCATAGAACCGCACCTTACAACCTTTGTGCAGGATACCAAGATGATAGGAAAACGGGCGGCAGAGAGTCTAATTTCTCTTATTGAGGAACCGAGAGCTTCCTATGCCAAGGT
>JAZRXQ010000086.1:0-36334 GCA_045600305.1 Lachnospiraceae bacterium | reverse complement strand
AGATCATCCATATATATAATAAATCTGTAATTCCTATTTTTGATAGCGGCAATTACATTAGATAAATCTGAAAACTGGTGCTTATAAATCTCTATCATCCTAAGACCCTTGTCGTAGTATTCGTTGACAATTGCCTTGATGCTCGTAGACTTACCAGTTCCACTATCACCGAATAAAAGCACATTATTGGCTTGTCTTCCCTCTACAAAAGCCTCTGTATTATCTATTAGCTTTTTCTTTTGAATCTCATAGCCAATAAGGTCCTTTAAGCTTACCTGCTCCATATTGTTTACAGGCATAAACTCTACTCCGCCAATATTAGCTCCCTTTGAAATCCTAAAGGCCTTGTTGAGTCCAAACATTCCAACTCCCCAGTCCTTGTAGAAGGTTGTGACTGCCTTAAAAAATCCCTCATCATCAGAAACTGATGCTAACTTTTTGCTCAAATTCTGTACCTTCTCAGACACGTTTTTATTGTACATGAGCTCAGGCTTTTCAATTGCTTTATAATCCGTCAAAACAGAAAATGAGTCTATTCCCAGTTTTTCCTCTAACTCCGAAAAATCATAGGAAAATAGCTTTCTAAAAATCTTAAAATCTCCAAGAGCGAAATGATTTACACTTGCGCCTTCTCTGTCTCCGTTTTTTTCACAAGTGAGAGAAAAGGGATTCTCGTCTGTAATTAGAACGTAGGTGAGGTAGTTTTGCCAGAGATTGCCATCGAAGCCATAATCCGTGGCGGTTATTAGTATTCTCTTTACGAGCTCATTAGCTCTAGCTCTAGCCGTAACCTCATCAACCTTGGCAAGCTCGCATAAATCACCCATATCATAAAGTATGGATCCCTGCTTGGGTGCATATAAAATTAAACCTGATAATAAATTTTTCATAACCTTAACCAAACTGCTCTATATAAATATTGGCATTAGTAGCTAACGAAGAGTTGGGGAAAAGCTCCACGACTCGCTTGTAGCACTCTATTGCTTCTGACATATTTTCTTGCTTGCGGTATGCCTGCGCCAGCATATACATAGCATTTCCTGTGTCGTATCTCTCATCTGCGGTTACGATTCGAAGAAGCTGCTTTATTGCTGTGTCCATATTGTTTGAATCATATGCAGCCAAGCCTGCGGCATACGTTTCTTCCATAAATCTTCCTGATAGAATTGCCTTCATATCAGTATAAGACACCTTGCTATCTTCAGATAAAAGATCATACTCTACTGAATTGATAGCGTCCATTGTAGATGCAACCTCACCGAGATAATAAAGATGGTATGCCTGAGCAAGCAGGCTCTCAGCCTGATTTGATTTTTCCAGCTTGTTTATCTCGCTCTTATGCTCCATAAGCTCGTTACTTAGTGTTGTATTCTCATCCTCTAGCGTTCGTATTTGCTGATTCTTGTCGGAAATAGTCTCGTTAGCCACATCAACTGTTGCGTTAGCCTCTGATATGGCATTTTTTCTAATTCCCGGAATTATGAGAAAGCTTGCTACCGCTGCTCCGATTGCGATACCTACTGCAACATTTATAACAATAGAAACGACATTTGATGTTATTCTGTTCTTGGGCTGAATGATTGTCTCGTTTCCGCTTTGGTATTTTGTAGATGACGGCGTAGGTCTGTCATCCATCTCGGCAATCATCTGCTCAGCTATGTGCATATATTTTGCACTGATTGGATTATTTTTGTCTATGGCAGAAGCTTTCTTTAAATATCTAACCGCCGCATCAGGAACTCCTGTCATTATCTCGAGAAGTGCTATCAGCTGAAATGCCTTGACATGATTTGAGTTAGTCGCAACACATTTTTTGAGCTGAATCTTGGCCATATCCAAGCTTCCATCATACGCATATCCCAGTGCCTGATTATATTTTCTCACATAGGTATTGATTCGCTCATTCTCCGAGGGTTCTCGTCTAGTGATATCCAGGTAAAAATCTGCCCTGTTTCCTGTACGCTGAAAAACAGTGGATATTAGCCACTGTTTTATCGCTTCTACTTCCTCGCCGATTCTGTAATAGCACAAGCCTAACAGATTTCTAGCGTCAGTATTTGTTTTGTTATAACCTAAAGAGAGCTTGAGGTCTTCAATCGCGCCGTACATATTGCGAGATGATATCTGTCCTAGGGCTCTGTTGTATAAATAATTGGAAATACCTACCAGACGCCTGTAAACTGCCAGGTCTGTACTACAGCCTGGACAGTATCGCTCTCTTGTTATATGTCTTCCACAATTATAACATTCCATTACGGTATCCCTTTGTCTCTGCGATAATCTGCTGCAACACATCAGTCATATCTGTGATGTCGTGCTGATATATATCGCGTTCAGCCTCTTCCACCTCGGGATTAGGCTTATATTTTTTTAACTCTTCATCAAAATCTATCATAAGATTTCCTCTGTGATAAATATAATTACTATTTCATGGATGCGAGTCGCTCTTCAACTGCCTCCATCATCTGCTCATATTTTGCGAGCTTGTCCTTTTCCTCCTGAACCTTTTCAGCAGGTGCCTTGGAAATGAACTTCTCATTTGCAAGCATTCCCTTGGAACGCTTAAGCTCTCCAGCAAGACGCTCCTTTTCCTTAAGGAGACGCTCTTTTTCTTTCTCGAAATCTACAAGGTCCTCAAGAGGCATGTAAATAGTAGCTCCAGGAACAACTGCTGATACTGCTGAATCATCGATTCCTGTCTTGTCAGCCTGAGCTACAACCTCACTGGCTCCAGCAAGTGTCTGATATACATGCGCTGAGGAAGCGAGTGCTGCTACGAGTGAAGCATCCTCTGCTACTACAAAAAGCTTTGCCTTGCGGCTGGGGGCAACATCCATATCTGTACGAAGATTACGAACTGCTCTAACAATATCCTTGCCGTGCTCTACTGTAGCCATTGCATCTACATCAACTGATGCAGCATCATACTCGGGCCACTGAGCTAACATAATTGTCTCCTCCGTAGGATTAAGAGCAAGATAAATCTCCTCTGTAATAAATGGCATATAAGGATGAAGTAGCTTGAGTGCTGCAGATAAAGTCTCACGAAGAGTCCAAAGAGCAGCATTAGCACTTGCCTTGTTCTCGTCATACTTATAAATACGAGGCTTTACAATCTCAATATACCAGTCGCAGAACTCATCCCAAATAAAGTCATAAACCTTTTGAACAGCGATTCCAAGCTCGAACTTGTCCATGTTGTCAGTCATATCCTTGACAACCTCATTAAGCTTGGAAACTATCCACTTGTCTGCTACATCAAGGTCAGCATCTGCAGGCTTAGTAAGCCCCTTGCCGTCAAGATTCATCATAATGAAACGTGACGCATTCCATACCTTGTTAGCAAAATTACGGCTATTTTCAACTCTCTCCCAGTAGAAACGCATGTCGTTTCCAGGAGCGTTACCAGTTATAAGTGTAAGTCTAAGTGCATCTGCACCATACTTGTCAATAACCTCAAGAGGGTCGATACCATTACCAAGTGACTTAGACATCTTGCGACCCTGTGAATCGCGAACAAGTCCATGGAAAAGAACAGTATTAAAGGGTGCCTTGCCCATCTGCTCGTAACCAGAGAAAATCATTCTGATTACACAGAAGAATATGATGTCATATCCTGTAACGAGTACATCATTAGGATAGAAATAGTCTAAGTCCTCAGTCTTTTCTGGCCAGCCAAGTGTAGAGAAGGGCCAAAGAGCTGATGAGAACCATGTGTCAAGTGTGTCAGGATCCTGAACCATTTTTTCAGAACCACACTTGGGGCACTTGTGAACCGCATCACGACTAACAACCATCTCACCACAATCCTCGCAGTAGTAAGCAGGGATTCGATGACCCCACCATAACTGACGAGAAATACACCAGTCTCTTATATTGTCTGTCCAGTTGAAATATGTTTTATCCATACGGGGAGGAAGGAGCTTAATCTCTCCATTTTTTACTCCCTCTACAGCAGGGCGAATCATCTCGTCCATCTTGACAAACCACTGCTGCTTAATCATGGGCTCAACTGTAGTCTTGCATCTGTCGTGAGTACCTACATTGTGATTGTGAGGAACAACCTTGACAAGAAGTCCCATCTTTTCCAAATCCTCAATAAGATTTGCACGGCACTCGTATCTATCCTGGCCCTTGTATTTGCCAGCCTTTTCATTCATAGTTGCATCATCATTGATTACGATAATCTCCTCGAGATTATGACGCTTTCCAACCTCAAAGTCGTTAGGGTCGTGAGCAGGTGTAATCTTAACACAGCCTGTTCCAAACTCCTTGTCTACATAGCTGTCAGCGATAACTGGAATCTGGCGACCAGTAGTAGGAAGCTCTAGCATCTTGCCAATAATATCAGCATATCTCTCATCCTCAGGATTAACCGCTACAGCAGTATCTCCAAAAAGAGTCTCAGGACGAGTAGTAGCTATCTCTACAAAACGTCCCTCTTCACCTACAACAGGATAGTTGATATGCCAGAAGAATCCATCCTGATCCTCGTGGATAACCTCTGCATCAGAAATAGATGTCTTACAAACAGGACACCAGTTTACAATACGGCTACCCTTGTAAATCCATCCTTTTTCATATAATTTTATAAATACTTCCTGAACGGCATTAGAGCAGCCCTCGTCCATAGTAAATCTCTCGCGCTGCCAGTCAGCTGATGAACCCATCTTGCGAAGCTGCTTTACGATACGTCCGCCGTACTCTTTTCTCCAGTCCCAGCACTTCTCCAAAAACTCCTCACGAGTGAGGTCAGCCTTGTCAATGCCCTGACTCTTGAGGTGCTCAATAACCTTGACCTCTGTGGCGATAGCGGCATGGTCTGTACCAGGCTGCCAGAGGGCATTGTAGCCCTGCATGCGCTTATATCTAATGAGGATGTCCTGCATTGTATTGTCCAATGCATGTCCCATATGTAGCTGTCCTGTAATGTTGGGGGGAGGCATAACTATAGTAAAGGGCTTCTTTGAGCGGTCTACCTCCGCATGGAAATATCCCTTTTCCTCCCAATTTTTGTATATTCTGTCCTCGATCGCACTGGGATCGTAGGTCTTTGCTAATTCCTTAGACATCTCCGTCCTCCTCACTGGTCTGTTCATCTGATACTACTGCTGCTGTTGCGCCTGCTACGGCTGCTACAATGATGACGACCACTATTATGACGAGTAAGATTCCGCCGAGTATTAGAAACATAGGATCCATTTATAACTCCTCCTTATGAGTTTTTACAACGATTTATATACTGCTTTGCTTGAGATACTAGCATCTCTAAGCTTGGTCTTGTAACTCTTCTTTTTTGCAGAAGGTGCATATACTGTCGGTTTAGAATATGTACTCTTAAACGCATATGTGCCCACTGAAGTCAGCTTTGTTGAATTAATATAAATTGTCTTTAAGGCTGTACACTTATAAAATGCCTTTTTTGAGATAGTCTTTATATTACTGCCGATAGTGACTTTTTTCAACTGTTTCATAGAAGAAAATGCACTTGTGCCAATTTTCGTAACCTGGAATACATATCCCTTGTAATTTACGGTGCTAGGAATTACGAGAGAGGTGTAGGTTGTTTTCTTGGCTCCCACGCAGCTGGCGGTGCATATTCCAGACGCATCAAATGCTGTCACCTGATAGTAAAGCTTGGAATCCGAAAAGGATGCGCCAACATTTGGTTTGTCATCCTCAATAGGTCCCTGCTTAGTCCAATCAATTATCCATACTGCGTTTATTATCAGGTTTTTGGTTACATATCCATAATCTGTCTTGTCCCAGCTTAGGATATATCCCTCTCTAACCCAAACTGGTGCTGTTACTGCCTCGCCGTGATAAGCAGTAAATACTGTCTGGTTTCCTGTAACGCTGTCCTTAAATGTAACTGTGTAATTGACCTTCCAGTCCGTATAGATATCTACATTATCAACAATCTTGTCGTACGCTTTATTCCACCTAAGTGTATAGCCTAGCTTCTCTGGAACAACAGGTGGTGTAGCAGAGTTGCCATAAATAACCTGCTGTGTATCTAATAGATTAGTACCGTCGAAAAATCTAACAGTACAGGTGACAACAGCGTTGATGCCGTTTACTCTGGCATACTGCTCTGCAGCTCCTGATAGAGATTTGGAGCAGTATATTATAAATCCGCTGGGACAGCCAGTAAAGGCACTGGAACCGATATAGGTAACAGTTGATGGAATCGTAATATCAACGAGGTTACCACATCCGTAAAAGGCCTTGTCACCTATGGTTGTAAGGTCGTTGCTGAGCTTGATGTGATATAGGTTATTACAACCCTCAAAGGCCTGTGCACCAATTGTCTTTACCGTATCTGGCACGACAAACTCCGAGAGAATTGATGAACCCATGGACTTGCCTGCAGGGTAACAAATGAGTCTGATTCCATCTGCTGAGTAGAGTACTGAATCAACAGATTTGAAGCTGGAATTACCAGCGCTAACGCCTACTAATGCAAGTGCCCTACAGTTTGAAAATGCGCCGTCTCCGATGTGAGTGACGTTAGGTCCTATTGTAGCATCAGTGATTGCGGTACAGCCGTCAAAGCATCTTGCTCCGATTTTTGTCATGGTATTCAATGGAATAGGTGCGTTGCCTGTCAGGTTTACACAGCCTGCAAAGCAGTCATCACCGTATTCTTGCATGTTGGTACCGACCTCTACCATCGAAACATATACATTGTTCTTAAATACACTATCTGCAATCTTGTAAACGGGATATGTAAAGCCATTATGCTGAATGGTATTTGGAACACTAAAGGTGATGGCACCTCCTCCGGCATAATACACACTTGTAATCATTGCCTTGCATCCAATATGCCCTGCATCAGCGGCTCCAACATTGGCATGGATTATTTTATATGTCCACGATACACCCATTGAATCCGCGCTTGTGTGACCTTCGTTTCCTCCAGGAACAGAGGTATCTTCTATTCCTGCTACATTATCTGGTGCAGCGGCCTGTATGCGGTCTGCTCCTAATAACACGAATAGCGCTGCCAAAAATAGCAGCGCAAAAGGTGTCAGAAATCGTCTTAAAATACTACCTGAACGAGATTCTGTCATAGCATCCTCCTAATTTATATTTCCAATACTCTGTATTTTACAGTCATACCTGATTTTTTGAGATAATTGGTGTATGACTTCTTTTTAGAGGCATATACTCTAAATGTTGCTTTTGTTTTTATTCCTGCAAAAGCATCATAATATATCTTGGTTATCTTTTTTGAATATATAATAATTTTTTCCAGGTTTTTGCAATTTTCAAAGGCACTGGGCTTGATATACTTGATATTAGTACCTATTTTAACCTGTGTAATCTTGTCGTTGCCCTTGAAAGCATTTTCAGCGATGGTAACTACCTTGTAGGTAACATCCTGATACTTGACTGTAGAAGGAACCTTGACTGTCTCTTCGTTTGCATCAGAAACAGGATATACATAGGTTACAGTCGGTGCCTGTATATCATCTGTTCTAACCTTGTATCTTGCCTTGCCATTTTCAAAATATGAGCCCTTGGGCAAGGGGAATTTCACATCCTCGGTTATTACGAATCCGGTCTTGGGGTCCTTCCACTGGGCATAGACAATTTTATCGCTTGTAATATAGCTAAAGGTGTCGCTCCAGCTAAGAGAATATCCGGAAAGTGTCCACTTGGGAGCCTGAGCACTCTGTCTCTCATCTACCTGAACAGCCTCTGTTCTATTACAATATTTGTCTATGAAAGTAACAGTATATGCTCTTGTATATGATGCGTAAATATTGAGGTCACTGGTTACAGGATTGAAGGGCGAGCTCCATATCATTTTGTATCCAGGTCTTGCACCGGTCTCTGGTGCAGTTGCGGCAGAGCCATATACTACTTCCTCTGACTTGAGAAGCGTGTTTGTGTCTGAGTAGAAATTGACAGTGAAGGTGGGTACTGTACTGATTCTATTGCTGGTCGCATACTGATAAATATGTGAGCCACCATGACAGTATATTGTAAGTGGATCGCCAACAAATGCTCCACTACCAACTGATGCAAGTGAAACTGGTGCTGTTAGCTTGGCAAGTCTATCACATCCTGCAAAGCTCTGTGAACCAATTGAGGTCACTCTGCCAGGAATCGTGATTTCTGTAAGACTGTCACAATTATAAAATGCGGAATTTCCTATTGTTGTAAGGCTGCTTGGAAGCTGATTAATATCCAAGCTAGCGCAGTTTGCAAATGCGTATGGACAAATATTGTTGACCGAATCTGAAATGATAGGTGTCTTGAGTGCTGTGCAGCCTTCAAAGCAATAGTCAGGAATACATGTAACTAATGCGGGGATATTGATAGATGTCAGTTTTTCACAGCCCTGAAATGCATTAGCCATAATACCACTTATCTTGTCTGGAAGTGTAATTGACTCAAGAGCCTGTGAACCAGCAAAGGCTGAGGGTCCTATAAGTGTAAGTCTATTAGCTATGATAGTGGGCACCGAGAAGGTCTTATCCGTCTTGCCAACAGGATATTGTATGAGCTTGTAGGTTCCAACACCTGTTCCTGAACCGATGTACTGATATAATACACCCTCGTAAGTCATATACTGCTGATTACCTGCATTAACAGTTATAGTTGATAGCGAGGGGCAATCACCAAATGCGCTGTCTCCTATTGATGTAACTGTATTAGAAATAGTAACACTAGTAAGCATCGGACAGCTTGCAAAGGCAGCGTTTCCGATGGTTGATATGCCTGGAATTGTAGCAGTTCCGGCAGCTGGTGTACTACTTGAAGCCTTATTTCCTGCACCGGGGTCTGGAATTGTAACTGATGTGATTCCCGCCTTGGCAGCAATTGCCGAATCAGCAATCTCTACAACATTGAATACTGTTCCTGCTGCAGCTCCATTGTTTCCTGCTGTTCCTATTGTTATTGTAAGTGGAATAGTCAGTGCAGTTTCTGTTCCCTGATAGGCTGTGATTATTGCATCACTACCTATAAATGAGTATCTATAGCCTAAGTCTGATACTCCATCTCCATTTGAGTCAGTATCTGCACCTGCTGTCTTGGTATTGGCAGCTGCAGCCTTTGCTTCAATAGAAGGAACGCTTAGTACTATTCCCATACACATTATTATCCCTATTAATGATAATCCGATTTTCTTAATCATTTTATCTCCTCGCGCGTCATACATACGCATCTATTCCATTAGGCTTGGTATTACCAGCCGGTACCTGCGCAGGCGCAGGCTGTCTGTTTATCTGTGTTTTCAGCTTTTTCATAAGCTTTTGCAAATCTTTTGAAAAATCTGAGTCCTCAGAAAATATCTTTTGTACCTTTTTTGTGGTGGCAGTTTTGAATTCCTTGGTGTCTATTTTCAGCGTGCCATCGTTTTTTACTTTTATGCCAAGCTCTTCTAGTTCCTTGGAGTATTTCTTGGCAATTTCCTTCATCTGATCAGAGGTCTTTTTTATCTCTCTCGATTCAGATTCTGCTGTTGATTTCTTGGTGTTATTGTACACATCTACCAGGCTCGTTATGCGATTGTATATTGACTTGGTGTTGCCTGGGTCTGTGTCCTCGTAATCTATATCGCCTAGCATACTCAGCCCTCTCGAGAGAGCTGATCTATCCGCTTTTACCAAATCTCGATTCTCACTGCCACGACGGTAGCTACTATCTGTAAAAAACGAAAAACCGCTGTATGCTCTATTTAATGCACTTGTCATCGACATATTTATGCTCATAAGGTTCCCTCCCTTGATTAGAGTCTAATAATTATATCGACTTATTAATTGTAAAAATTACGTCCTTTTACTGCTTTTCCTCAATTGCATCTACTACGTCCGCAACTCCTATTTCAGCCTCGTACTGCTTGACTCCTACTCTAGTTATTATCATGGATGCAATAGCAAGAACACCTGATACGAGCATCACAATGTACTCCATCTGTCCCTGAGATACTGCACCTCCGACATCTATGAGCACCAGGATTGAGCCTACGACTACAAGGATTGCTGCCACAAGCACACCTATCCAGGTAGGACGCTTGATGATAATCATCTGTATAGCCTGCTGAAGCATCACAACTCCGACTACCAGAGTCATTATTCCTATTAATATGTAAAAATAATCCATCGCTCCGGCGCCAGATGCTGCAAATACCATGACACCTATAATCACAAAAAATGCACCGGCACTAAATCCAAAATTTGTCAGCTGCTCGAACTGCTTTTTTACAAAATATCTAACTATAAATACTATTCCTAAAACAACGACCAGGGCAGCTACAATATATGATAGTATTGTCTCATTCATGTTAGGAACAAAGAGAACTATTGCAGCGATTAAAATATAGACAAAGCCTGCTATTGCTGGAATCACCGATTTCATCGCATTTAAGGAATTTGCTCCGTGCTGTTTGCTTTTATTCATAGTTGACCTCCTTACTTATTTGCACGGGTCACGTAGTGGCGCGTGCCTATATTAATTTTCATAATTTCCTTTACACTATCTTATTGTAGTCGTAATATACTATCTGATCTGCAACCTTTTTTGCAATACCTTCACCAATAAGATATTTTACAATCTCTAGACCGTAGTCAAGTGCTGTTCCTAAGCCTCTTGAGGTAATTATATTACCATCTGTGATAGCCTTGCATTCTGTGACGTAATTAGCCTCTCCCAGACCATCCTCGCAGCCAGGATAGCAGGTGGCATTTTTGCCATCTAGGATACCTAGGCTTCCTAGTACTGTGGGACCAGCACATATTGCTGCAACGAGCTTGTTATCATTATAAGCCTTGAGGAGTGTATCACATACTCCCTTGTGTGCCTTTAGATTTGGAGTTCCTGGGATGCCTCCTGGAATTGCGTAAGCATCATAGCTCTCCAAATCAGCAGCTTCAAATAAATAATCTGCTTTTGTTGTGATATTATGTGAGCCTGTAACCATCACATCTCCAGTTGCTGATATGATGTCACACTGCAAGCCTGCGCGTCTCATAACATCTACTGCGCCCAACATCTCTACTTCCTCATGTCCTGTATGGACGAACATTGCTACTTTTTTCATACTGATCTCCTAAACATTAAAACCTGTCTCGTCTTTTCACGTATTCTCTGTATTCTAATAGCCTACTCTACATTAACTAAAATCAAACTTGGCTCTAGCCCTGACGCAGGACAATAATGACCTCATCATAGTCTCTGTATCACCTTCCGGAAGAACAACATCCATGCTGGCTGCCATGTTATTGATTACAATCGGGTCTACCTCTGTATAGAGCATTCTCTCTAATATATCCTGCTTCACCTTGTAATCATCTGTATCTAAAAAGCTCTCTAGCTGGTCAAATCCAGCAGGTAGCTCTTCTTTTATCTCATTACCCATTATTTCTTTTATCTTCCTTTTCAAGAATAGTGCCTAGCTCAGTTCCTTCTTCGGGAGCGTCTCCCAAATCACTCACATGACCCTTTGAATCAATAAACCAAAGCTTATCTGGTCCACCCTGATTGACTATCATGTAGTAGCCAGGCTCATCCTTTTTTGTGTTGTAGGTTATGTAGATTTTTGAGCATGCGCCTGTACTGAGATTCTTGGAAGGCATTCCTATGGAGATAAGGTCCATGTCTTCCCTGATACCAAAGGTCATGACCTCAAAATCGCTCTCACTATATGGATTAGCGTTTTTATCTTCTAGGTATTGATCCTTAAAGAGCTCATATACTAGCTTTGCATCCACTGAATCAAAATATTCCTTGCCCTTTTCGTATATCGACCTGGGAAGTAATACATATTCCACATTTTTTCTCGCCAGCTCATGTATATTAATATTAGTTTTTTCCTGCTTGGTTGTGCTCAATACCACGTTATGGCTAAAAGGATTTATAACTGCTCCTAAAATCTTGCCCTCGGATTGTGCAGCAAACTTTACAGCATGTGTAAAAGGCATGGTAATGATTCCATTTTTTTGAACCTTGTCAGGAATCTGAGCAGGATTAGTATAAACTGCTATGTAATTCTCGCCCTTAGGCGTTGTCACTAGAAGCGGTCTAGTCTTGATATCTGGTGTAAGCTTGGGCTGTTCTCCCCTTGCCCTTGCCTCTTCCTCAAGCTTTTTCGCTTTGGCGGGGTCATCAATGATTATAGCCACATATATCATTGTAGGCTCAAGCTTGCTCAAAACCTCTGGCATTCTCGATGAATCCTTGTTAAACTTCATCTCATCGAGAATCTTTTCTATCTCCGCTAATATTACATTATTTTCTTCTAGAGTCATAATTACCTCTCTTTCATTACCCTTTATAATAACTTATTCCATCATGTGGGTCAAAAGATATTTCCTATTTTTTTATGTAAATAATACATTTCTTCGTGACATTTTTCTTGCCATTGAAGCTAGTCACTGTTATTCCTACCTTGTGTCCAATTCCGGCTTTTTTTAGGGTAACACCTCCCAGCTGGTCCACCTTGGCGTATTTTGTGTTATTGCTCTTCCACTTTATCTTGGGGCTAGACTTGCCTACTCCCTCATTTTTTGTGGAAATACTTATTTTTTGCCCTTTATATTTTGAATAGGATTTTGTTATGGTTTCTTTTTTAGGTACTAAAATCTTGTAGCTGACGCTTGGAATTTTTAATAATGAGAGATCTAGAATTCCTCCTGTACTACAGAATCTCGTCAGGGCGTCAACCTTTCTCGTGCCTTCAAATAATGCTTCTTTTACCTCAAGCGCAGAAGAATCTGGACTTGTCATGGCTAATAACGTAACTGCCCCTGATACAATGGGAGCTGCCATCGATGTACCCTCTTTTATCGCATACTTAACGCCAGAGGTTGTCTTTGCTTCATTTCTAAAGAGCATTATGTTGTCAATAAGTATTCTTGCCTTGCCATCGTCGCACATCCACTTATCTATTGTCGAATCATCTAAGCCCAGCAATCTCATATAGGTTCTGTCACCAACAGTTACAAAGCGTAGATCATTATACCCGCTGTGGGGAAACTTGGGCGGTGCAAATCTCTCATACCAATCAAGTGTTCCCGAATTTGCATAAGCGCAATCAACTCGTAGCTCATATTCGTATGCGGGATCTAATTTCATGTCAGTGACATCTAAATATAGTAAACCTATGTGCTCATCCAGGTCATTGATTATCCCTGTTTGTGTGTATGGATCAGCCTTATCCAGACTAAATTCCAGATAGCTATTGCCAGCCTCACTCACTATCTCTGTTTTGCAATCAAACGTGGAATATAAGCCTATCTCTCCAGCAGTAAAAAGCTCATATGCTGTAGGCTGCATTCCGCTGTAGCCGTCGTTAGGATGTATATCGTATTCTGGTTCATCAAATCTGCTCACATATATAAAATGCTCCCATACAACTGTCTTATACACAGGAGAGCAGGATAAAATATTGGTTCCCGGAGCAAAAAGGTCAACCTTTTGCTGCCCATAGTTTGTAAACCAGGCCGGTCTTTCTCTCTCATCTGTAGCTCCAACCACTACCATATAATCTGATTTTATACAAAATGGAACATAGCTCGCACTGTCTCCATCCACCACATCATTACCCGCAGCAAAAATAGTCAACGCGCCTAGCTTACCTATTTTATCTATGTATTCAGCGTAGACATCGCTATATTCTCTACCATCGTACCTGGTGCCTGCAGTCTTGCCCCATGAGCAGTTGACCGCTTTGACATTGACTCCAAGCTTCATTGCTCGATATATGTAGTCAAAGGCATCTACTATGGCATCTGGGTCTAAGTAATTCTTGGAATCAGCTTGTACCTTAAGAGCCATAATCTTGGCATCGCATACTCCATCAATTCCATATTCATTCTCTGCCGCCGCTATTATTCCCGCCACATGAGTCCCATGTCCATCCTTGTCATATGGGTCTGTATCATTATCAGCAAAATCATAGCCATATATTCCCTCCAGCTTGTCAAGATATGGATTAACCCACATCTGAGAGGTCAGATCCTCTTGCATATAATCAACGCCGGTATCAATTACCGCTACAACAGGATCAGATTCATCAATTATTTCAAGGCTGAATTCTGAAAAATTAATTCCCGCTGAAGTCTGTGTATTATCAGTGCTAATTCCATCCAGATACCATTGCAAGCCTCTGAAATCATCGCCTGCCAGGACATTAATCGACATAAATATAGCTAACACTATGGATGATATTAATGTCGCTATTTTTCTCATTAAATACTAACCCCCACCTATATGATGTAGCATACATAAAAAGGGGACTGCAATCAGTCCCCTAAATCTATTACTGTTTGATTGTCATTACGTAACGGTTACGTCCGTTTTCCTTTGCCTCGTAGAGCTTGTTATCAGCAAGTTCTATGAGTTCCTTGAAGGTTATCTTGGGATCTAGGTTGTAAACCGCTCCTATACTAGCTGTAAGTGTAACCGCCTGACCCTGATCCTCATAGGTAAGAGTCATAACCTGAAGTGCCTTCTCGAGCTTCTCAATGAGCTTCTCTCTAGAAATATCTATTACAAATACACAGAACTCATCTCCACCGAATCTCGATATGAAATCATTCTCTCCGAATATCTTGGTAAGTGAGAAAGCAACGTCTCTAATAGCCTTGTCACCTATCATATGTCCTAATGTATCATTAAGTGTCTTGAAGTGGTCCATATCAAGGAAGATGATTCCGCATGAAGTACTCTTGTGAGTCTGCATGTAATCTGCGACATCTGACTGGAAGGATACCTTGTTGAGTAGTCCTGTAAGTCCATCCATCTTAGAACGCATCTCAAGCCATCTCTTCTCTTTTACCTGAGAGTCAATATCTACAATCTTGCCGATTACTGATACTACCTTGCCATCCTTGTCCATTAGGGGATGCATCGTAACTCTACACCAGAGATAATCATGTGCGCTCGTCTTGATACGCATATTGTCTGTTGCAGGAAGCTTGGTATTGATAGCACCTTCGAAAATCTCCTTAACCTTGGGCTTGTCCTCATCAGGCATAAGCCAAAGTGTCTCAAAGTGCTCCTTCTCGTAATTGTTCATCACCTTAGGGAAGCCCCAGTTAAATTTGCGCTTCATCTTTTCGGTGTTCATACAAGTATTAGCTATGAGATTGACCTCGAAGATAACATCCTCTGACTCGTCTACTATAAGCTTGTAACGTCTATCCTGTAAGTATCCTTCCTGCTTACGTCTAATACGCTCATGCTTTTCCTTGCGTCTTGAACGGAAGAGCAAGAAAATAAGGAATACTAGTACAAGAATAATAACTATGCCACCTATGAATACAAACTTGTATTGCTCAAAGGCGTCTGCCATATTAAATCTATTGTGAAGACCTGTCGTATAAGTATCTACAATAGAAATCACCTTGCCCTCAGGCATAGCAGCTATTGCCTTGTTGAGAATCGTAAGAAGCTCGGGGTCTGCACCAACTGTATTGGGAAGCAGTGCTATTCTCGAATCCCACTCATAGTACTCAGGTGACTCAACAACCTTGTACTTGGAATAGCTGGGATTACTAAGTAGTCTATTTGCAACATTCTTGTGAAGAAATACGCCCTTGTATGCATCTCTGGCAGTCAGAGCAAAGCACTCATCAATTGAGTCTCCCTTCTCAAGCTTGAGCTTGGGGAGATAGGTACGCATGTTTTCCTGTGTTGTCTGTATACTGTAGGGAATAGCTACATACAAATTGTCAGTAAAATCAAGGCTGTCTCGATCAGTAACAAAGACCTTGCTGTTCTTGTAGTAGGAATCTGTCAATATAACATCCTTGAGCGAATCCTTGATACCGTTGGCGTCAACATCAATAATCATTGATGCTCCGAGTCTAGAGACTGTATGAGAAGTAACTCTAGTGCCTCTGGGAATCTCAATGTAATTGAATTCAAGACCTGTCATCTCAGAAATACAATCCATGAATTCTCTGTCATAACCACCCATTGAACCGTTTTCAGGATAGCACGCAGGATCCATATTTGCCATATAAGCAACAGTCAATGTATCCAAGCCTGTTATGTATGCTTTCTCAGCGTCTGTAAGCTTGACCTTGGGTAAAGCATATACATCTGAATCATGACCATCTGCCGAAACAGTCGTAGCTGTAAACCCAAGCAATCCACCAACTGTCAAAACTGCACAAAAAACTGCAAGTACTGTGGCAATTACTCTATTATTTTTTTTGTTGTTAAAAGACTTGAAGAAACTCAAACTAATTAACCTCGCCTAAAAATTAACTTTATCTAACGCATAATTCGCACTAGATACTATACCCACATTACAATTGTGGACATTATAGCACATAAGCTATAAAAATAAAAACCCTTTTTTGACAAAATTTTCTAACAAACTTAATTTTAGTCACTATGCACAAACAAAAGTGCATATTCCCATTTATTCGACTAAATTACTGCCCCATTTACCTCTTCTGGTTCCTTGTAGGTAGTGACGATTTCTCGAATTTTCTTTTTTATCGACTCATAGTCACAGGTTTTTGCTACTTCTCTGAATTCCTCGACAGCATTTTCCATAAATTCACGCTCTAATGGCTTGTCGTGTTCGATAAAAATACGCTTGTTGCTGGTTTTTCCAAGAGTCTCTGATGCTATTAGAAGCTCCTCATATAGCTTTTCTCCAGGACGAAGTCCAACCTCAACAATATCTATATCCTTGTAGGGTCTATATCCAGACAGGGTTATCATCTTCTCTGCCAGATCAAGGATTCTAACAGGCTCTCCCATATCTAATACATATAGATCTCCCCCACCTGCAAAAGCACACGCCTCCATGACCAGAGAAACTGCCTCGCCAATAGTCATAAAGTAGCGAATAATTCTCTTGTCAGTAATGGTGATGGGACCACCTGAATTAATCTGATTTCTAAAAAGGGGTATAACGCTTCCGTTGGAGCCTAATACATTTCCAAATCGAACTGCCACAAATTCAGTCTTTGAATTTTGTCTGCAGGAAACCACGAGCTCACAAAGCCTTTTTGATGCACCCATAATATTTGTGGGATTGACTGCCTTGTCAGTGGAAATAAGTAAAAACTTCTCTACTCCGTATTTTTCAGCTACATTTGCTGTATTATAGGTTCCAATTACATTATTTTTGATAGCCTCGCAGGCACTATTCTCCATAAGTGGAACATGCTTGTGCGCTGCAGCATGGAAAACTATCTCTGGTCTCTCTTCAGCAAAAATCTCATCTAGTCTGTTCTCGTCGCGAACTGATGCAATAACAGTTCTTAGGCTTAGAGAGTCTCCGTACTGCCTGATGAGCTCCTGCTGAATCTCATAGGCATTATTCTCGTATATATCCAAAATAACTAATCTTTTTGGTGATAGTGCTGCAATCTGTCTACATAGCTCAGAACCAATTGAGCCTCCGCCTCCAGTTACCAGGATGCGTTTTCCAAAATAAAAATCCTTTACATCATCCTTTTCCAGCACATTAGATTCGCGGAAAAGCAAATCCTCAATTTGCAGCTCTCTCATCGCCATATGTCCAGAGTTCGACCTTGTATCTCCCATAGGCTGCTCATAAATCTTGACCTTGCAGCCTGTCTGAGAGTAGAGGTCATAAAGTCTATTAATCTCTCTTGCATTACTCCTTGGCAGAGCAATCAGGATTTCCTGGATAGGCATTTTTTTGATATTGTCGACTATGTCCTCGTTTTCAGGAATTACATCTATACCATTGATGCTGCTTCCAACCTTTTGACTGTCAATATCAATAAAGCAATAGGGATTATAGTTAAAACGCCTGTTTTTTCTAAACTCCTCAGCTACTGCAACTCCTGCTGCACCAGCACCAACAATTGCTATATTAATCTGGTGAATGCCATTTTGGCTCTTGTCCTCGCGCCTATCCCTGTATTCAAAGATTATCTGATATGAAAATCTCGAAAAGAGAGTAACCATTATCAAAAATAAGGTTAGAAAAACACTATATGCAAATCCAAGACCTATTTCTGTCTTAAACCTTCCTATTACGGCAAAAATTGCTCCCGCCAGTAAATCTGCCAAGGCAAGCTTTAAATAGACTAGCACGTTGGCGTATCGCCATATACTCTTGTAAACTCTAAAGAAAACTCTGCATATCATAACTAGCGCATAGAATATAAGGAGCTTTTGCCAGCTCATCTCTCCCGCTAAGAGCATAGAGCCTATATCTATGGACGAAAGTAATGATATTCCGTAATAAACTAACGCAATTATTGCTGTATCAATTATTATTAATTCGACTGTTCTTCTTCTAAACATTGCTTTTGCTTCACCTCAGCAATTTTATTTGCAGCAAGTCCCATTCCTAAATCCACCCACATAACGATACCCGTACCTACTGTGGAATCATTAGCGATTGCCGCAACCATATATATAACTGTTCCAATTAAAAACGCTAAAACTAGCCAGGTGCTTGAATCCTTAAGGGAACCACGCCTAAATACCATAATCGCTCTGACTACATACCAAAAATAGAATCCCAGGAATAACAGCACAGCAAGTATTCCTTCCTCCACAGCCATTTGTAAGAGCCAGAAGTGAGCCTTTACATCATATGTATACATCGAATTATAGTAGGCTTCTGTAATGTATTCATCCTGAGGGAAGGCAGTTATAAAGTTGTTGGCACCCTTACCTATAAATATGCAGTCCTTTAGTACAGGAAGTGCCCTGTTCCATATGGTTCCTCGACCACTAAACAATAGCTCTGGGAATGCTCTTACGTATTTTCTGTCGGTGATCTGAACCCACTTGCCCACGGCATTATTATACCAGTATCCACCATCACCTAGAGAATTGGTAAATATCCAGGTGGTTCCACAGGTCGTCAGCTGAACAGCAGTAAATGGCGTATACTCTCCGCTTGCTTCATCATAGTTCATCTGAATCTCATAGATTAGCTCTGAGTTATCAAAATCACCAGCATTTGAGATAATCTTTGTCTCTGGGCTGTCCTCCTTGGGCAGCATAGAGACAGCCTGCCCGTCGCTTCCTAAAACCCTTATGTCTTCTTCATCCCAGGACATAAAAAGCGTGTCATTCTCAGTCTTAAATTCAACACCATCTTCCTTGGTTAGGACACTTGTAATGGGATAGACCTCGTCCAGATAATACCCACCTGTAATCTGTAATTTTAGTTCCTCGCCAGCGGGTATGTTGAGATATACAATTCCACCTACTACCGCAAGAACAGCTACTGCGCCAGCTATTATCGCCGTTATCTTTTTTCTCATTGCTAGCACAAGCAAGGCAAAAATCACTCCAGCAGCTAGGGCAACAAAGGCAGAATCTGTTCTCGAGCCGTATATCATAATCGGACTTGCAGCTGTAAAGGCACCCCAAATAATCTTGCGCCACACTTTTTTATCAACAAAGGTGAGCACTGCAAATACAGGCAAAAGTCCACCCACATAGAGTCCTACAAAGTTGATATTGTAAAGCGTGGTGTATATGTCACCAGGCGCAAATGTAAAGGTAATCTCATCCTTGGCTGCCCAGAAGGTATCATCTAGAATGAGCCTCTTTCCAAAATCCGACTTGAAGAAATCTAGTCCCACATACTGAAATAGACCTATGAGATAAACTATGCCTATTCCTATTGACGCCCAGATGAAAATCTTGATAATATCCTGCTCGTCTTTAATCGTGGCGTAGCAGTAATACATGATAATCACGTATCCCACAACAACCCACACGGACTCAAACATCTCGTAGCCGCCGCCCGCAGCATAATCCTTGTTACGGCTAAATAAAAACGAAATAAAGCAAAGTGCTGCGTATCCTGCCATGAGAAAAAATGGCTTTTCCCAAGGCATCTCTTTTCTGCTTTTGCTAAGTCTAAATAACAAAATACACGTCATGACTGCCATTACAACAATAATTGCAATCATCTTATAAAATAAGAAGAAATCAGTCTGTAATCCTGCTTCATCTGGATACCAGTCAAATCTACTCAGTCCTGTATCAAACGTATATGTATGTACTATAAGCGGAATTACAGCCAAAGCAAGTGCTATCGGCCATAACCAGGAACCAGCGGGTCTGTAATTAGCACTTACTTTTCTTTTATTTTTCTGCTTTTTGCTCGCTGCCATAATTATCTCCCTTCAAACGAACAAGGATATTCTCGTAAATTCTATTTTTCAAGCTTTTCAGCCGGTAAAAATTCGCAGATAAGCTCTTCTAGCTTTATTGGATGAACTGGCTTTGAAAGATATCCATCAAAGCCCATTTTCATATACTCCTCTCTCGCTCCCTTGATTGCATTTGCCGTCAAAATCACTACGGGTGTATCTAAATTCCTATTGCCTTCAAGCGTTTTCATCGCTTCAAAGGTCTCCACTCCATCCATTTCGGGCATCATATGATCCAAGAATATAATGTCATACTTTGCACCTGTAACCTTATCAAGCGTCTCTGCTCCTGATAAGCACGTATCAACTACCACATTTGTCTTCTTTAATAACCCAGCCATAACGCGCAGGTTCATAGGATTATCATCCACAACTAAAACCGTAGTAGCTATTGCTCTAAACGAAGGAATATATTTTGTGTTATCAGTATTTTTTCTAGTCGTAGCTTCAAGAGAACCCACAGGTCTCCAGTCAGCAACAAGCTGAGGGATAATTATCGTAAAGGTAGAGCCAACGCCATACTCGCTGGCAACACCAATGCTTCCCTCCATCATCTCCACGAGATTTTTGGTGATGGCAAGCCCTAAGCCTGTTCCCTCAATATTTTTGTTGACGGTCTCGTCAAGGCGCACGAATTTGTCAAACAGTATGTCTACGTCATCATTTTTGATGCCTATTCCAGTGTCCTTGATTCTGATGTAAAGGTATGCCTTTTCCTCTGAGTATGTTGCATCCATCTCAAAGGTAACGGTACCCGCCTTGGTATATTTAACCGCGTTGTTTAGGACATTTACCAATACCTGACGAACTCTGGTCTCATCACCAATAAGTCTTCCTGGAATTTTCTCATTTATCTTAGTCTTGTACTCCAGATTTTTATCCTTTGCCTTGATTTCAATCATATTGTTGATATCAGTAAGCAGCTTGGCAAGCTCATAGGGTTGCTCAACAAATTCAATTTTTCCAGCCTCAATTTTGGAAAAATCAAGTATATCATTAATAAGATCAAGCAGGGTCTGGCTTGCAGAACGTATGTCTAAAGCATAGTTTTCTGCCTCTTTGGGGAGATTCTCACGAAGAAGCATCTCGTTCATTCCCATAATCGCATTAACAGGAGTTCTGATTTCGTGACTCATATTAGCCAGGAAATTAGATTTGTGTGTGCTTTCTGCACTTCTCTCTAAAGCCTCCTGCTGCACTTTTTCAACCTGTACTATTGCCCTGTATATGCCACTCACCAATAGCACAAACATACCAGTCATTAGAAATACACCGTCAAGCTTGGCATCTAAACGACCTACTCTGTTAAGATTAAAAACCTCTCCTGCTCCAAACACTATAAGGCCTATCATACCAACTGATATAACCTTGTAATCTCCTATATTTTGCTTTAGGAAATCTAGAATAATTGTAACAACGACGCTGAGGGCTAAAAAAACAATGAATAGATTCATCTCCAGCATCGTAGATGAAAAATCAGCTATCTCAAAAAAATGCATAAATATAAGCACTGTTGCATTTATACTGTAAATCAATCCTATAACTAAATACAGGTAGTCGTATCTGTGCTTTTGGACCTCGTTAATAAAAAACATGAACGGGAAGGGCATAAATATAGACATGATGTATGAAGCAACTCCGTCTATATAAGTAGTCCCAAATACATACTGTAGCAGGTAATTGTCATTCAGTGACCAAAGTCCCACTATGATGATTCCCATAGCTAAAAACAGTACTTCTCGGCCATTTTTATATCTCACTGACATGTAAATTCCGAGAACCATTGCCAAGACTGCAAAAACTAATACAACACTTGCAATTATAAACTTGTAGCCATATTCATAGAAAAGCTTGGAAAAGGTTCCATATGTGTCGCCCAATATGATACGAGGTATCGTGCCATTATTGGTGCTGTCATCACATCTTACAATGGTAAGCTTCTTGCCTGCATCATTCACACTCAGCCTAAACTGAGAAATCACTCCCTTTACAACCCCACCAGGTATATTTTTATCCAGAGCATAAAACTCATATCTCAGCTTACCATCAATATAAAAAATGGTGTCAATGGTGGTGATAAAGGTAAGCACAGTTGCGTCATCTACATACGAGGGAAGCTCAACCTGATATACACCCAGCTCTCCGTCCGGAAGGGCTGGAACCTCCATATCCTTGATTGCTACTCTAGTGAAATCATTTTTTAGCCAAAACCAATTTTTGTCCAGATTATAAGCATTTCCAATAGTATGCTCTATGTATGAATAGGGATTTGCTTCTCTCCTGGGTCCATACTGCATATAAAGTGTCATGACACAGCAAAAAATGCCAGAAACAATTACTCCCAGCACAAAAAAATAAAATATTTTTGTTGATAACTTGGCTTTGGTTCTGGCTTTTTTCATATTACATATCTAAGTAGGGACGTCCTATGTATTGATTGGCTCCGTGAGCATAATAGTTAGGGTAACGATTTGCATAAGCTATGCCCAGTACAGGGTTGCCACTTGCATCGAAATAGCAGACAACATATCCAGTAATCATCTCTACATGATACATTGAATCAAGATCGCCCTTTATTCTGTATTCAAACATAAGATCTCCGGGAAGAAGCTTCATCTTCTGTACGTTCTTGTCTGAAAGAGCACCTTTTATAAATCTATTATTTTTTTTACACCATTTCGCCTGGTCTCTAGAGGTAGGCGCCCAGCCATTGAAATTGCATAATTTATATCCCTGGCTCTTGTAAGCAAGATAGGTGAGTGAGCTGCAGTCATAGTATCCAGGAGTCATTCGTTTGTCCATAGAATACTCGCAGGTCGCACCTATCTCAGCAGCCTTCTTGCATACCTTGATTATCTTGGTAGGCACCACTGATACAACACAGCCTATCTTTTCTCCATTATCTAAATCTGCAACAATTACTGCATTACCCTGCTTTAAGGCCTTGATTTTTCCATCCTCACTACAGCTTACAACCTTGGGCTGAAGAGAAGAAAATTTGACAGCACCATCATAATTTAGCATCTTGATTCTACTAGATTTCCCAGGGGCAAGCAGCTTGGTGTAATCAGATAATCCCTGTCTCTTGACAACAATATGTACTGGACAGATTACATTACCGACCTTTATCTCTAGATTGGCTTCTCCATCAGTACTGCATTCAACTTTTACCTTTTTGTCGTATTTCATATAGGCTGCAGATACCAGCATCTGGTCGTTGTCTGAGGTAATAGATACGGGTATCTCCTGATTAACCTCAAGTCCCTCAGGGAAATTAATGTCTATAATAGACTCAGAGATAATATCATATGCACCAAGAAGCGCATCTATTGATGAGGTACCTAGAGTAAGCCCTGTTAAGTCAGGATAGACGTTGATATATGTATGAGCATAGAATACTGTTATTCTATCGTCAGAGCCATCCTTGGGAATACCTGTACAGGTAATGTTGAGATTGGTGCTACCAAGAGAGAGTCCTGTGACCATAGCTGACATATTGCTGGCTGCGGGCTCTACAGATGCTATTGTGGGATCCTCTATCATATAGCTCCACTGAAGCTTGCTATACTGTGTCTTGAGTTCTCTGTACTCAGCTGTTGTATAAGATCTCACTCGCTGTGATTCACCTGGCATGAGGTACATATTAGCACTCCAAAATCCGTTGGTAAGCTTTATCTCATCCGCTGCTGCACTCGCTTCTATAGGGGAGATGCTCATGCCACAGGCAACAACCATCATTACTATAACTAATATTCTGCTAATTATTTTTTTCATTTCCACCCTCAAATTACATATTTAATAAAAACTGTGAATAGCCTAGATACTTGGTTGAGTAATCTGCACTACTCCATGTATGAGTTTTTCTAAGCTCTGTTTTAGTCTTTTTATAAAAGGTCCATCTGACGTAGTCTGGCTTGTAGCTATTCTTGAACACAGGGTCATCAAAGGTTGCATCATAATAATAAACCTTATCCCCTAGCTTTAGCATATTCCAGGAATGCGAGCCATTATTGGCTTCGCCTGCTACAGATATGGAATTGACTCCGCATTTTCTGAGAACCAGATTCATCGCTGCTGCATAGCCCTGGCACACTGCCTTGCCTTTTACCAGACAGCCATATGCCGTGTGTGACAGCGTGACATTCTTTTTTCCAACCGCCGCAAGGTCATAGTCGCAATGCTTGACTATATAATCATGTGCCAGTCTCACCTTTTGATCAGTTGTCTTGGCTCTCTTGAGGATTCTAGCTGCTATGCGCTCAGCTTTTTCATCAGCTAAATCCATATATCTCTCCTGCTTCTCAGATGAGTAGTACTGCTCACTAAGCCTAATTGTTCCATCTGCCCAGTACACAGGCGGATTATAAAAATATTCGCAGTGCTGATATAGTGCAAGCTCGAAAACCTCGTAATAATCAGTCTCTCCATCAGCTGGATAAAATAGCGTGTCTGTATCTGCGTTCATGTACGCCTTGACTGCCTGCTGGTAAGCCTGCCTCTCCGAATAGAGGGCTACGCCTTTTTTTACGTTAGCTATCTCGTAGACAAGCGTCATGGTAATTCCTGTACCACCAAGCTCGTACTTGAGATCCGAGTAGCTAAGACTGCCTCTATACATAAGACCCATGTCCTTGACTGTATCGATAAAGAGCTTCTCCATGCGCTTGTAGCTGGCGCGTATCTGATTGAGTGCTCCCTCTAAATCAGCTGCTACTGCAACATCTTCAGTGAGTGTCACCTGGCTCCTGCCACTCCTTATAGAACCGATAATCTTGTCACGATTAACAGAGGTGGTGGCAGCACTTGTCACTGTTGCCGCACTGAGCATAAGAACGAGTATTGTTATAATACTTATTATTTTCTTCATATTTGTTCACATTCGTTCCAAGTGGCAGTTATTTCATCACCTTGCCGCTTGTCATAATTTGCAAGCAAATCATGACCTTCCACAACAAAGCTTATACTTTTTGCCGCTTCCGCAAGGGCAGGGATCATTGGGATAAATCTTCTTTTCTTCGCGCTTTTTAGGTCCCTGCTGTACAGTGTCGTCCTTGTTGGTTCCTGTAACCTTGGCAACCTCTTCACGCTCAACCTTCTGCTCGACACGTACATGGAAGAGAATGCTGATTACATCCTCTGCGATTGCCTCTGTCATGGCACCAAACATATCAAAGCCCTGAAGCTTGTATTCTACAAGGGGATCTCTCTGTCCAAAGGCCTGAAGTCCTATACCCTGACGCAGCTGCTCCATATCGTCGATATGTGCCATCCATTTTTTATCAATTGTCTTTAATAATACTACACGCTCCAGCTCTCTAACAGCCTCAGCCTCAGGGAACTCAGCCTCTTTTGCTTCATATAGCTTGACAGTGCGCTCCTTTAAGAGGTGCTTGAGCTCGCTGACATTTTTCACAGAATCAATCTCTGCCTGAGATAGGGGAGCAAGAGGTACTACTGGAGTCATAAGACCCATGAGTTCAGCAAAATCCCACTCATCCTTGGGGCTATCATCACGCATACAGGTAGCTACAGAATTTTCTACAAAATCTGTCATCATCTTGTAAATGGGATCGCGCATGCTCTCCCCATTTAATACTCTAAGTCTCTCCTCGTAGATTATCTCTCTCTGGTCATTCATAACCTGGTCATAATCCAAGAGGTTCTTTCTGATTGCAAAGTTGTTGGACTCTATCTTCTTTTGAGCCTTTTCGATGGCATTAGTAAGAAGCTTGTGCTGAATCTCCTCTCCGTCGGGAACACCAAGGGCATTGAAGGCTGCCATCATATTGTCCGAACCAAAGAGTCTCATGAGGTCATCCTCAAGTGAAATATAAAACTTGGATTCACCTACATCTCCCTGACGTCCGGCACGTCCACGAAGCTGATTGTCTATACGACGAGACTCGTGACGCTCTGTACCGATAATCTTGAGTCCACCGAGTGCAAGTGCATCTTCACCGAGCTTGATATCTGTACCACGACCTGCCATATTGGTAGCGATAGTTACGGTGCCGACCTCACCAGCGTGTGCGACAATCTCTGCCTCCTGCTCGTGGAACTTGGCATTGAGGACCTGATGCTTGATGCCCTCCTTGCTAAGCATCTTGCTTAAAAGCTCTGATGTCTCTATTGTGATAGTACCAACAAGAACGGGCTGTCCTATTTCGTTGCTTTCCTTGATATCGCGAACTACAGCCTCAAATTTTTCTCTCTTGGTCTTGAAAACTGCATCGTTGTGGTCAATACGAGCGATAGGGAGATTAGTAGGAACTACGACAACGTCCATTCCATAGATATCTCTAAACTCCTTCTCCTCTGTCTGTGCAGTACCGGTCATACCAGATTTTTTATTATATTTATTAAAGAAATTCTGGAAGGTAATGGTCGCAAGTGTGCGGCTCTCGCGCTTGACCTTGACGTGCTCCTTGGCCTCGATTGCCTGATGGAGACCATCTGAATAACGACGACCAGGCATTATACGTCCTGTAAACTCGTCTACGATTAGAACCTCGTCATCCTTTACCACGTAATCCTTGTCGCGCGCCATGAGATTATGTGCACGAAGTGCGAGAATAATATTGTGCTGAATCTCGAGGTTCTCGGCATCAGCCAAATTCTCCAGCTTGAAGAAACGCTCTACCTTGGTCACTCCGGCCTCTGTTAGATTTACCACCTTGTCCTTTTCATTGACAACGAAATCTCCGCTCTCCTCAATCTGAACGCCCATGATAGCATCCATCTTGGAGAATTCCTGACTAGCCTCTCCTCGCTGCATCTGACGGGCTAAAATGTCGCAGGCCTCATAAAGCTTTGTAGACTTACCAGACTGACCTGAGATGATAAGGGGTGTACGTGCTTCGTCGATGAGAATTGAGTCTACCTCGTCGATAATTGCATAGTTGAGACCTCTCTGAACCAGCTGCTCCTTGTAGATTACCATATTGTCACGGAGGTAATCGAAGCCAAGCTCGTTATTAGTAATATAAGTAATGTCGCAATCATATGCGGCTTTTCTCTCGTCATGCTCCATTGAATTGAGAACAACGCCGACCTTGAGTCCTAAAAATTCATGAACCTGACCCATCCATTCAGCATCACGCTTGGCAAGGTAATCATTGACAGTTACGATATGTACTCCCTTGCCCTCGAGTGCGTTAAGGTATGCAGGAAGTGTAGAAACTAGAGTTTTTCCCTCACCAGTTCTCATCTCAGGGATACGACCCATATGAAGAATCATACCTCCGATAACCTGAACCCTATAAGGCTCCATACCAAGAACTCTTCTAGCAGCCTCTCTTACTGTAGCAAAAGCATCTACCAAAATATCATCAAGAGTCTCGCCCTTTGCAAGTCTCTCCTTGAACCAGGTGGTACGTGCTCTTAGTTCTTCATCACTAAGGGCCATCATCTCATCACGGAGTGCCATAACCGCATCAACCTTAGGGTTTAGCTTTTTTAGCTCTCTGTCACTATGAGTACCAAATATCTTATCAATAATGCTCATTTTATTCTCTCCTTTTATATATATGGGGACTACTCCCCATTCACAGCCAATTATGAGTTATATTACCACAAAAAAAATATATAGACAAGTGTTAGTATTGCGTGTATATAATAGATATACGAACAATTAATTTAATAAGGAGGGTTCTATGGAATATACATACAAGACATCTGGCACCTGTTCACAGGCAATCATCGTAGATATCGACGGAGACGTGGTCAATTCAGTTCAGTTTGTGGGTGGCTGCAACGGCAACACACAGGGTGTAGCTTCACTTGTAAAGGGGATGAAAATAGATGAGGTCGAGTCTCGCCTCAAGGGAATAAAGTGCGGTTTTAGAAATACCTCTTGTCCCGATCAGTTATGTTATGCACTTAGAGAAGCACAGGCTAATTCATAGTAGCCTGTGCTCTTTTTGACAATTCTATAAGCTTTGCCTGGACGTAATCCTCCCACTCTTCTGAGGGAGAAATGATTCTGGCTCCGTAGATGTAGGTCTTGGAATCAAACAGCTCTTTTCTCATAATCTGGATTCTATGAACTACCTTAAAATGCTTGGCACCATCCTCATACATAATATTGGCTGGCATGAAATCCAGCTCCATGATGTCAGACTTGGAGGTAAAGCAAAGTCCCCCTATGCTGTAGTTTCTGATAACCGCTTCGACATCATACTGAGAGGATTTGACTCTGACTATTGCATTCATCTCAGTTCTGATTCTCTGCATGCTACGTCTATTTACACGAACAGAGTCCTTTTTTGAAAAGATGATGTGGCAATATTTACCCTGATATATATCCTTTTTGATCCTAACTCCGCTCCAGCCAATTGGTTGATTTTCCTTGTTGACATAAAAGGCTAAAATCTGAATTCCTTCTCCAGAAAAATCTATTACCTGTCCGCCGAATTTCATGAGTGTAACAACTATTCCATCATCACGCGAATTAACCACCTGAGCTATGCACTCAAATTTTTTCTCGCCTCTTGTTACACGAACCTGTATAATTTCACCTACTGCAATTTCGTTTATCTTCATATCTCACCTTGACTAGCATAAGCCCATTATCTACCAGGAAATAACCTCTGCTCCATCCTCAGTGACAACAAGCTGAATCTCCCACTGGGCTGAAGGCTCGCCGTCCTGCGTATAGACAGTCCAACCATTATCCTCATCTATGCAAATCTCTACCTTGCCCATGTTGACCATTGGCTCGATAGTAAACATCATACCTGGAACCAAAACTATATCCGTCCCTGCCTTCATGTGATAGCCAACCCACGGATCCTCATGGAATTCTATTCCTACTCCATGTCCACCTATCTCACGCACAATTGTATATCCATTAGAATAAGCCAAATCATGCACAGCCTGAGCCATATCTCCAAGATGTCCCCAGGGCTTGACGGCTGCTAGTCCAGCCTCTACACACTGCTTTGTTATCTCCACAAGCTTTTTCTTTTCAGGAGATACATCTCCTATCATAAACATACGAGATGAATCTGAAAAATAGCCATTTAGTATTGTAGAGACATCGCAATTGATGATGTCACCATTTTCAAGAATGATATCCTCCTCAGGAATACCGTGACATACCTCATCATTGATAGAGGTACAGACATTCTTAGGGAAGCCCTCATAGCCTAGTGTCGCGCATATACCACCCATCTCCTTGGTGAGCTTTGATACCCAGTTGTCTATCTCTTGAGTGGAAATACCTTCTCTAATGTGCTCTGCAATGTAATCCAAAACCGCAACATTTATCTTGGCACTCTGTCTACAGCCTTCTATCTGTTCGGGAGTTTTTATCATTTTTCTAGTGGGAACTGTATGTCCCTCTGCAGCCAATCGCTTTAATTTTTCATCCATTCCCATGTGGCATTGCTTATATTTTCTTCCGCACCCGCACCAGCAGGGGTCGTTGCGATTAAGTTGTATCTCGTTGTATGTCATTTCTTTTCCTTATTCATTACACGAAGCACGTTAAGTGTCGCGCTTTTATTTTATTAGCTTGGGTCTGGGCTTTTTACAGAGTCACACGACCAAAGGAGAGTCCATCCCAAATTGAGCGATTTATTTTTACCTTGTGTTTTTCTAATTCTTTTTTGTAGGAGTAGCCAGACATGTTTAGGTCTTCGTATTCTATGTTTGCCATCTGAGCTTCCAGCTCTTGGGCTTTTTGAGATAGTGCAAGATTTCTCACCTGCTGTCTAATCACCTCATGGTCCACACCTAGCTTTTCGTGTGCCGACTCTGGCAAATCCATCCAAAAATCGTCCATGCGGCTATCTGCATAGGCGGTCTCGTCTTCGCTTAGCTCCATATCGAGGGTCTTAGCTTTTTCGAGATATATAAAATCATGAATCGCCATGTTCATGGCTTCATCTCTCGTCATGACTCTGAGAAAATTTTTATTCATGTGGAGATTCCAAAAGGCATTGGTGTCTTCTGGATTGTAGACATAGGCTGCATCCTGAACGATGTCCTCCAGATATGAAACATAAAATGCCATATCCTCAAGTGTATATTCCTTATCGTCGATGGTCACTGCAACATCCGTCAGGTGGTCAGCAAAAATGATGGTCTGCTGTCTCGCCGTGGAACATCCGCTTAAAGCCAGGGAGCATATACACATTATTAGCAAAATAAACACGCGGCCCCTATTGCTAGAAGCCGCAGCATGTTTGGTTTTAATCATAGACTATAGTACTCTTCTGACATCCACAATAGTTCTGTAGTTAACACGTGTGGTGGCGATTCCTATTTTCGAGCTCTGTGCTCCAACACCCATACCATCACCTATATAGATGATTACGTGTCCTGAATAACATACGATATCGCCAGGCTTGGCATTTGATAAGCTGACTGACTTACCACAGCTACGCTGCGAATATGAGCTGTGAGGAAGGCTAATACCAAAGTGCTCATAAACCTTCATGACAAATCCCGAGCAATCACAACCATTGGTCAAGGAGGTTCCTCCCCAGACGTAAGGATTGCCTATGTATTGCATAGCAAAATCAACTACATCCTGTCCATTGATGCTGGTCGAGTATGAGGGGTTTTTGTTGCCACTGTCGGCACTGCTATTGTTGTTATTGTCGCTACTGCTGTTATCGTTATTATTGTTGCTGTTGTTATTGTTATTGTTATTGTTGTTATTGTTGTTCTGCTCCTGCTGACGGCGACGCCCCTCTTCCTGCTGTCCTCGAATCTCATCGAGGCGGGCCTGCTCGGTAGCGATAATCTGGTTCTGCTGACGGATTGTCTCCTTGTATTTGGCAACCAAATCCTTGGCAGCGGCGAGCTTGTAATCAAAGTCTGTCATGGTAGCGCGCTTGTTGTCGAGAATCGCCTGCATCTCTGCTGACTGATGCTCATAGTTTTCCTTGAGCTGCTCCATATCAAGGTGCTCCTGCTCCAGGGTCTCTTTTTGCTCCTTGACCTCTGCTACAACATTCTTGTACTCGGTCAGCTGGTTGCGGTCATAGGCATATATCTGGTTGAAGTACTCAACTCTATTGACGAAGTCTGCTATGCTCTGTGCACCCAGGAGTGCTGTGACGATATTGGTATTGCTATTCTCATACATGAAGCGCATACGAAGCTTCATCGCCTCATACTGCTTGGCCTGTTCGTCCTCTGCATTAGCTAGTGCCTCTGTGGTCTCTTGAATAGCTAGCTCCTTGGCTGCTATCTCGTCTGTCAATACCTCTATATCGAGAAGTATTCCTACTAGCTCTGAGTCTAGTGCATCTATCTCTGTCTGAAGCTCTGCCTGCTGTGACTCAATATTGCTAATTGTATTATTAGTCTGATTGATCTGGCTATTCGCATCGTTGATTGCTGACTGAGCATCGCTGATTACGGATGCTGATACGCTAATGGTACCTGTCACCGCAACTGCAGCTATTAGCATCGCTGATACTATTCGCTTGATATCTCTTATCTTGATCATATAGTGTTCTCCTACATTCTCACAGAAATCTATAGTTAGATGTTAGTATAGCATATCTGTAGATTTTTGGCTAGAGGGGATTTTTTATCGCCTGGCGGGAGGAAGGGGTTGTGGGGCGATAAGAGAATAAGCCTCCTCAGCAAGAAAATTGGCTTGTGAAACCCAGCATTTGTTTCACGTGTGATAGTGCTACTATCAAAGCTACATTCAAGAACAAGAAGACTGGTAAGACTTACAAGTCAAAGATCAGCATCAAGGTTACTGTTGAGGCTAAGAAGGCAGCATTCGCTGTTACAGAGACAGAGATGAGCCTTGTAGTAGGTGCTTCACAGAAGATCACTTTCACAGGAGCTGACGTAGCATTCAAGTCATCAGACGAGAAGGTTGCTACAGTTGATGCTAAGACTGGTGAGGTTAAGGCAATTGCAGCTGGTAAGGCTACAATCACAGCTACATGTGGAACAGAGTCAAAAGAGGTAGTTGTTACAGTTACTAGAACAGCACTCAAGGCTGTAGTTCAGGATACATTCGATACAGTTATCGCTACAATCGATGGAGATACAGCTAGCATTGCAACTAAGGATGTTATTATCAAGAACTCAGCAGCAAGAGTTATCGCTGTTAAGGCAGTAAAGGTAGATGCTACTGATAAGACAAAGGTTACTATTACTGCATTCGAGAACATGAGTGACGGTAAAGAGTACACAATGACACTTGATGGCATCACAAAGACTTTCACAGTTACAGATGGTAAGGTAGCTTCAGTAGGTGTTGATAAGACTACTATTCCTGCTGGTAGATACACAGAGATCAACGTTGTAGCTAAGGACGTTAATGGTGTTACAGTATACAAGCAGCCTTATGCAGCAGTAGACGCATCAAAGTATACAGTAGAGATTAAGTCTACAGCAGCATCATATGCTGTAGAGGGATCTAAGATTCTTCTTGCAAAGGTTGGAGACGAGGCTATCGCAAAGGTTACATGGAAG
This sequence comes from Lachnospiraceae bacterium, assembly GCA_045600305.1. GTDB lineage: Bacteria > Bacillota > Clostridia > Lachnospirales > Lachnospiraceae > JAZRXQ01. Next base: position 3,755 of record JAZRXQ010000086.1, on the reverse strand, counting down.
TCTGGAAAGTTTGACGCTACAGGAAAGCCCGAAGGAAATATCGAGTCAGGCGAGTGTCCTATTAAGGCTGTAGACCCTGCAGTAGTTGACAGCTTCGACCTTCGTATTGGTGAGAATGGAAAGAAGTACGCAGACCTCAAGGCTAACACTTCTGTAAAGAAGGGTGACGCAAACGCATATGCATACTTCATGATTAAGGATGCTGAGGGTGTTGAGATTGCAAGATATGCTGACTATACATTAGAGTCAACAAATCCTGGTGTATTAACACTTGTTGGAACATTTGGTACTAATAATGGCGTTAAGCTTGTTCCCACAACAGAGGGTACAGCATTTATCCTTATCAAGAAAAACGGCGCAGTAGTTTCTTCTATCGAAATTACTGTAGTTGCTCCTTCAGATGCAGCTTCGCTTACATTAGATAAGACAGCTGTTACTATGTCTAACGCTGCCGATACAAGCACTGTTGTTACAGCAACAGTAAAGGATCAGTATAGTGCTGATATTAACTTAACAGCTACTAACAATGTATCTGTTGAAATTCTTTCAGTATCTGGAGCTGTAGACAATGCTGGTGAGTATGCTGCTGTGAAGTCTAGTGCATCAAGCTATTATACAATTGCTAATAACAAAGTAACATTCTTAGCAAACGTAAATAAGGGAACATACGAGTACAGAATTTACTACAAGAACTCTAAGGGAGTTGAGTTCTCTCAGAGATGTGTTGTAACTATCCAGGCACCTGCTGGTCCTCATGAGGTAGACGAGACAGTTAAGCTTGAGGTTACACCTTCGGTTGATACAAAGATTGCTCAGTATAACACAGATGACAAGTATATTGATATCAATGTAGCTATCATGAGTAATGATGTTAAGAGAAAGACAGCTGCATTATCAGATAGCATTTGTAAGATTAAAGCAGCTGATGACCAAACCATCAATAATATCACTTATAAGGTTACAAAAGACGGTAAGACCATTGCAACATACAATGCTAGCACAGCGGCAGTTACTTCTGCAGCAGGAATCAAGGTTAGTGTTACAGGAGCAACTATGAGAATAACAGCTCGCGACCTTGGTTCTTCTGATGCTTCACCTGAGTACAAGCTTGCAGCTGGAAAGTATAAAGTTGAGGCAGAAGTTATTATTGATAAAACTCCTGGTAAGATTGTTCCTGGTGCTTTAGAGTTTACTATCACAGATACACAGGATCTTGGAACAGTATCACTTAGAAAAGCTAAGCCCGTTGTAGGTGCTGGAAAGTCACTTGATCAGGTTCTTATCGATGCTCTTCAGTACAGTGGATATGGATACAATATCGGTGCTGATTCAGCCGCAGGTCAGAAGGCATTTGCTGTAGCTAACAAGGTTGTTATTAAGAGCATTGAGGGAACATGTAGTGTATCTGGTAAGGAAATAATTAAGAGTGACGGAACTACTCCTCTTAATGGAATCACTTGTGTTAACGGAACTAACGTAAACGTAACTAAGATTACACTTACTGTAGAAATTCCTGACACAAGCAAGTGGGTTGACATTACAATTGATTGCAGTGCTGCTCCCATCACATTTACATGTGTTAATGCATAATTAGATTTATTGAATAACATATTATGTGACAATTTCGCTCCTCTGGGGGAAACCTCAGAGGAGTTTTTATCATTATTTATATAAGGGGTTTTATCAATGAAAAAAACAAATAAATTGACACTTTTTCTTGTGCCTGTTATAGCAATTCTGTTATGGATTATGTTTTTACCTCAAAATGTAAAAGCTGAGGTAATAAAATGTAGTCAAAAAGACCAGACAACAAACTCTGTTACTTTGCAATGGGAAGAGCCTTCTAATCCTGAAAAGTACTTTTTTGGATGGGGAGAGACCACTCAAGAAGCAAAGGCAATGGTAGAAAAAAAGGAAGATTACTGTGCAGCTGGTTTTACGACCCATACAATTAAGGGACTTAAACCTGGAACTAAATACTATGTATGCATTAATTATAGAGTATCTGCAGGTAACTATATTTCACCTATAGTAACTGATTTTGAGGTATACACTCTTCCTTCAGGAAAGACAACTGGACTAAAGTGTGATTCTATTAATCAAACTATTGGACAAGCAACAATTAGTTGGAAGGAACAGACTGGTGTATCAGGCTATGAGTATGTAGTTACAGACGCTACTGGAAAAAAGATAAAAGATACTACAGAAAATGCTGGAAACACTCAAGTTAAGATTGATATCAATAACAAGTCTTTCTACACATTCAAGGTAAGAGCTTTTTGTGATAAAACTGGAAAGCGTGTTTACGGTAAATGGTCCGATGCTAAAGCTTTTGGTGCACAGCCTACAATCATTAAGGCAAGTGGTTCAAAGAACGGACTCAGTCTCACATGGTCTAAGCTAAAAGACGCAAAGGATTATACTGTATATGTCACACGTGATATAGAATCTGGTTTCCAGAAGATTACAACAACAAAAAATAACAAGTATACACTAAAGAAATACAAGGGTAAGTCAATTGATGAGTACAATACCTATTATGTATATGTAATTGCAAATAAATCTGTTAGTGGTAAAATTGTAAAGAGCTATAAGAATATTTATTCTGAAATCAAGAATAATCAGATTACACCACACACCTTTGAGTAATTACGTATTCTAGTGGAGGAAAATGACATGGATAAAGAAACACATAGTAAGAAAAAACGAACTATAGGATTACGACATAATTTGTTCCTTGTAAGTGTTATAGTCTTTGGTATATTTGTAATTGCTTGTGTAGTTGCATACATTTGTGTTAGTGCTAATTTGCAGGCGAACTATAAAAATGATCTTTTAAATCTAATTATTGGTTTGGGGCTGATTTTTGTCGCACTAGTAATTTCTAATGCTTTATTGTTATCAGCAGCAAAAATAGATTTAAAAGAAAATGACAAAGAATACTGCAGGTCAATAGCCAATGCGGGGGAAATTTCTTTTAAGACGCTAACCGAAGATAAAGTATTATTCGATAAAATAAAGCCCTCTAAAACATATGATGAAAACGCGACTTATAGCAAATTTAAAAGTGATATATATACGAAATATAAAGTCTTATTTCAGGATGAAAATTTTTTATATGCGATTAAAGCAAAAATTCGTCATCTAAACAAAGTAAAGCAACTTACTCCAGGTGTAGTTATTCCTGTATTAATAGCTATCATAACTTTACTTTTCGAGTCAGATGGTTTAATGGGAAATGCTATAGTTGATAGCGTCAGTGATATAGCCAAAATCATACCAATGTTTAATGGTATTGTTGATATCATACAACCAGCGGTAATGCCTGGAATGATTATATATATTGCGTATTATTGCATCAAGTATTTGTCTGATTTAGAAAATGACATTTCTTATTATGAGACAGTATATGAAATTGCAACGTCTCCCTCTACTAGTCAGAAATAGTTATTCAAGATTTAATGAAATATTCATCAAAGCAAATCCCCCTGCCACAGTGCCATGCACCATAGCAGGGGGATTACTTTATCCCTACCACCTATAGAAGTTTTTTCGGATTCCTCTTGCCTCCTTTTAGGTGATTTTTATTTGTTACTTAAATAGTTCTTTGCTTGTTTCCTCAAATTCAGAAAAGCTCTGGGCTTTGGATGCCGCCTTCAGAATAGCTGATAGGGCATCTACATCTTGAATAGAATCGATTCGATTAGCTAGCTCCTGTGGAACTGCGCCTAGTTCAGAAAGAATCTCTAGGATTG
>JAZRXQ010000085.1:0-3663 GCA_045600305.1 Lachnospiraceae bacterium | reverse complement strand
ATAAAAATTAATGAGGTTCTGCAATGAAATTAAAATGTAAAATTATAGGGAATGTGGCGAAATGCCATTGATTCATGATGTGATAATAAAATGATATCGTTCTTGTATTAAAAATTCAAGGTGAAACATAGATAAAGGGGTTTTTTTACAACCCCTTTTTATTTGATAAGGACTTCCTTGCCTTTAAAGGCAATTCCGTATCGATATATATTGCTCATAGGGATTCCGCGGGCAACTAAATCAGCAGAATAGTTCTTCGCATCAATCTGCTTCAGTGCAGCATCTGCGGTTGCTTCAAGGTCAGCCTCCTTGCGAGGGCGATGAACCTTGAATTCGATTATAATAGCGTGATTCTCATCAGGGTTGCGTGGTTCGAGAACGACATCATATCTTCCAAGTCCACTCTCGCGATTAGAGGTGATAATGAACTCATCTTCCAAATCAATAAGCATACCCAGCACAAATCCGTGATAGAACTTCTCAGGTTCATTCTCTGAAATATCATAGTAGCTGAATACGTGCTGACATATTCTAGACATATATTCATTCATATAATCCACATCATCGTCAAGCATGGCTGTAATAAAATTGTTATAGCCGTTGACGGACTTGAACCATCCATTCACCATATCAACAAGCAAAACGCTGATTTCCTTGTTAGTAACAACAAGAGAAGCTTCGCCATTAAGAGCTGCTGTATTAGAATTAGCGTCTGCAATCTTAAGATAGCCGCTGGCAACAAGAAGACTCCAGGCGGCGTCATCCTTAAATGCAATCTCTTCAAGATTAATCTCATCATATATAGCTGACGCAAAGCTTTGCCCTTTTATCAGATCCTCTAGAATATATTTCTTATTCTCATTGCCGGACATAAATAAATCACTTATCAGCTTGTTGGACGAAGAGTGAACCCAGTATGGCTTAAATTCATGATAGCGCAAATAGTTAATAATAGACCAAGGGTTGTACATATCTGTGCGCTGTCCAAAATGAAATCCGTTGTACCACTCCTTAACCTGCTCCATTGTATTTAAATTCTGAGCTTTAAGGGCTGCGGCAACTTCGCTTTCAGTAAAGCCAAAGAACGATTCATACATATTAGTAGTTGCAGATGCCACAACCATGTTATTCAAATCAGAGAAAAAGGATTCCTTACTAACCCGGGTTATACCTGTAAGTAAAGCACGCTCCAGATACGGGTTAGCCTTAAAAAGCGAATTAAACAGGTTGCGTATATAGTTAGAGCAATCCGTCCAAATACCACAGCTCCAGGCCTCCAGGACAGGGGTGTCATATTCGTCAAGAAGGATAATAACCTTTCGACCATAAATGCGAGTGAGAACCTGACTGAGAAAAGGAATAGCAGTTATAGCCTTCTCAGGGGTCATATTTTCCAAATAGGAATGATAATTAATAACTTCCTCAGGAGTCATAAGCCCTTCCTTTTCGAGATAATAGTAGCTAAATAAAGCCATATGAATCTGATTGGCAATCTGCTCCTTAATTCCATCTGCATAGTCCGCCTTAACAGCACCAAAGCTTAGAAAAATCACAGGATAGCTACCCTGAAGCTTGTGCATGGATTCATACTGCCAGATGTTAAATCCCTCGAATAAATCACTACGGTCCTTATACTGTAAAGAGAAAAAACAGTTAACCATACTCATATTAAGGGTCTTGCCAAAACGACGTGGTCTGGTAATGAGAGTTACTTGATCATCGTTCTGCCACCAGTGACGGATGAAATCGGTCTTATCAACATAGAAGCACTTGTGAGGAATAAGATATTCATAATCCTGAATTCCAATAGGAACCTTGTAACCAAGAAATATGCGCTTGGCATAGGCTGCAATTCGATTCTGTAAAGCAGCTTCTTTGCGAGAATTCTCAGCATCAATAAGGGCCTTAAGCTCCTTGCGATAAGCAAGCTGCTGCTGTAATGGTTCTAGCTCACCAGCCTTGAGGTAGCGGCTCTTTAGCTTGCCATCTTCCTTCCACTGGTGGTAGAAACATTCCTTGCCTCTTATAACCTTGCGAGAGATGTAGCCGATTGGAAGCGATTCATACTCAATTAATAATTCGTCAATGTTCATGGAAAAAACCTCCGTGTATGGGAATATTATAACGTAGGTTGCGGTGGGTTGCAATAGGTTGCGAAATGAATTATAGTATACTAAGGAGTTGATAATTAAAAAAAGTGAGAATATAATACTTTAAAATGGTACGAAAGAAAATTAGATCAACTGAAGGGAGATGCTTGCCATGACAATATGTAAAGTATTGAGCACGTTAGAAATTGGTAACAATACAGCAATTGTAGTAGACAGTTCGAGAGAGCTATTCAAAAATGGAATTGGCATTTTAGATGAAAATGGCAAGCCATTTGAAGTGATATCAGTAGGAATGAGCAATGATATTGAACTAAGTGACGCAACTAAAACTTCTCTCCTAATTGCAGGAAAGATTTCTTCTGAAAAAATATATGTATAATGAATTTGCAAAAACAAGAAGCATCCGAAAGGGTGCTTCTCTCATTTTTTACATTAAATATTTCATCTCAACATGCCGATACCATTATTGAAGAATACGAAAAAGGGGCAGGTCTATGGTTATCGCACACAACCTATCAGCAATAAACGCCAATAGACAATTGAATATAGTTGATACAAGCCGTGCAAAGACAACCAAGAAGCTGTCATCAGGCTACAGAATTAACACTGGCAGTGATGACGCAGCAGGACTGTCTATCTCTGAGAAAATGCGTGCTCAGATTAGAGGTCTTAACAGGGCATCCAACAATATCATGGATGGAGTGTCACTTACACAGACAGCAGATGGAGCCCTTGACGAAATACATAGCATACTGCAGAGACAGAGGGAGCTGCTGGTTCAGGCTGCTAATGATACTAATACGTCAAATGACAGGGAGGCTATTCAGAAGGAGCTTGAGGCAACATCCCATGAGCTGGATAGGATATTTGACGATACTGAGTTCAACACGCTGAAGCTGTTTAAGGGGTATGAGAAGATAGTCGATGGTCCAACAGTGGATACAAAGGTCACAACCAGTACAGAAGGACCTTTCGAGAAAAAGACAGAGAAAACCACAACAATATGGCTGCCAAAGCCATCTACAAAGCCGAGTGATACAACCATAAGCAACACGCAGACAAAGCATAGCGCATCAGTATATTACGCAAAAGAAGAAAACGTGATAAGTACAGATGAATTAAATCACGAGACCATAGAGAGAGTAGAGACAACCACAATAGAAGAAAGCGATGCAACCGTTGTAAGAGAGGGAAAGGTAGAATACAAATCTGCAACAGACCCAGAATATTCACAGCTTAAAAAGCCGGCCGAAATGGTAGGAAGCAATGGATACATAAATGTGAAAACACAAAAGGGAGACCTGGAACTATCATGCGCAATGTCAAGACTTGGCGTTCAGGTGACAAAGCTTGACGGAAGCGGCAATCCAGAAGGTGCAGCAAAAACAGATTTGGATTTATATAGCTCCAATTACCCTAAGAGTACGATAGAGGAAAATGATGGCAAAACAGTTATAACAAAATTTGATCTAGGTGATGGATTGTCAGTGGCACAAAAAATCGAACTTACAGGTGGCAATACCTACGATATTTCATACAACATAGAGAACAC
>JAZRXQ010000084.1:0-8889 GCA_045600305.1 Lachnospiraceae bacterium | reverse complement strand
ATATAATTCCTGCATCGTAACAATTACTCAGAAAGTGCTTTGCTGCATCTTGATACCCCTTAAGATCCGATGCTACATTACTCAGATTTACTGCTTCATTATATAACGAAATTGCATTTTTCTTATTATACCGGCTACTCTTAACTAAATATGATATGCTTCCCAAGTTTGTAATGATGACCAAAAGTTTTACACTATCATATTCCAAAAAGAATCGCATATCCACGACTGATATTTCTGATAGTGATGGATGATTATGCAAAGAAACAACAGCACAATCTTTTTTTGACATAATCAAATGATACGATATTGTATCTTCTAAAGGGTCAACTTCATGCTCCTTTCCGAACGAAACACCTATATAATCGTCACACGCATCTATTTCATCAGTACCCATTCGATATGTAATAGCTACTTCATTAGAATCATTCTCCTCTTTGGATAAGACGAGTACCTGCCTAGCCAACTCATAAATAACATCATTTTCTTTTTCCGCTATCTCTCGATATTGGATTCTTGGTATTTTATCTATCGCAATATCTGTAATCATGACTTTTCGATCACGATTTTTACTCATTAATAATTCATTTAACTCGTCCAAATCCTCACACCTTTTCTCCTAATTATATTTCCGCTTTATTCTCATGTATATTGTCTACTAACATATATAACATACCACATTATACTGAAAATGTCACTTTAATATCAAGCTTAATTCAATATCAAATCTCACAATGGTGCATCATTTGAATATCTTAGGAGGTGCAGAATGCATGTAGAGATTGATAGATTGACGGTAGAATTCGACAAGCAGGAATACTTTTTGGCAGAATACACAGACTATATTCAGAAATACAAAATTCCCCCTTACGAACGAAGGTTATTACGTAAATGGGTATCACAAGGAATAACACGTAATGCGATTAATGCTCAACTCGATAGAAACAGTCATTAGACGCTAGATTGCTAAAAATAAACAGCCGGTCTTATATAAATCTATTCTTCATCATCCCCAAAATTCGCATCATGTATCTCGCCTATCACATGCTCTGTATACATGTGCCCGTCAAGATGATCTACCTCATGACAAATCGCTCTGGCAAAGAGTTCCTCTGCCTCAAGCTCAAACTCTCTCATGCACTCGTCATAGGCCTTGACCTTAACCTTCATAGGACGTGTAACCTGTCCAGCCTTACCGGGAAGTGACAGACAACCCTCATCTCCAGTTTGCTCACCCTCAGTATATGTAATCTCAGGATTGATAAATACGTAAGGACCCTCCCCTACATCTATCACGCAAAGTCTCTTTATAACTCCAACCTGAGGAGCTGCGAGTCCTACTCCATTTGACTCATACATTGTCTCAATCATATCCTCTATGAGCTCAGTAACTCTGGGGGTAATCTCCTTTACGGGCTTACAAATTTTTTTAAGTACTGGATCTCCAACTGTTCTAATATCTCTAAGTGCCATCTCTTACTCCTAATTAAATTCAAAACTAAATAGAGTATTTGAAAACCTATTATCCTCGTGCATCAACTTTTCAACGTGATCTTTTATAGTAATCAGGTTTTCATACTCCGAACTTTTAATATACACTACTTTTAGATATCTGTCATTAATTTTATTCACAACAGCATCCGCCGGTCCAATAACAATAGTTGACTCCAGTGACTTTGCTATATCTCTTAGTATCGGTCCGATATACTCACACAGCCCATCTGCTTCTTCTTGTGAAATTGATGATGTTGATATCTTAAGGATATTCCAGACAGGTGGATAACACATTACACGCCTAAACTCAATTTCTTTTTCATAAAAACCATCAAAATCCTGTGCCAAAGAATACTGTATAGCGATATTATCCGGCTGATATGTCTGAACTATTGCAATACCTTCTCTATCACCTCTGCCTGCACGTCCCTCTGCCTGTGTCAGAAGCTCAAATGTCCTCTCCTGTGCTCTGTAATCACTGATACCTAGTGAAATATCTGCTGCAAGTATACCTACCAATGTAACCTTGGGGAAATCATGTCCTTTTACAATCATCTGTGTTCCAATCAAAATATCAGCTTCTTCATTGGCAAATGCAGAGAGAATATTCTCATAATCATCCTTGCGTCTTGTGGTGTCATAATCCATTCTGAGTATTCTTGCATTAGGATAGGCCTTTGCAACTAACTCCTCAACCTTTTGAGTTCCTGCCTTAAAACCGCCTATATACTTCGAACCACATTTGGGACAATTCGATACATTGGGCATGGTATATCCACAATAATGACAAATTAGCTTATCGCCTTTGTGAAGCGAAAGCGAAACATCGCAATGTGGACATTTTACCACCTGTCCACATTCCCTGCAGGAAATAAAAGAACTAATTCCTCGCCTGTTTAGAAAGAGCATTATCTGCTCTTTTTTTTCTAATCTATCCAGTATAAGCTCATCTAATCTTCTTGAGATAATATTCTTATTTCCGCTGCGCAGCTCCTCTCTCAAATCAACAACTTCACATTTTGCATTTGAAGCCTTTCCTGCTCGGCTAGTGAGCTTATATAATTTAATATTTCCCTTTTCAACTCCGTAATACGCCTCTAAGGATGGTGTAGCAGATCCAAGTACCACACTTGCTCCGCACATTCTAGCTCTCTCAAAGGCTGTCTCTCTAGCATGAAAACAAGGCGTTGTCTCCGACTTATAAGCCCCCTCGTGCTCTTCATCTATTATAATATATCCAAGCTTATCAAAAGGAGTAAAAAGCGCAGACCTAGGTCCAATCATTACATCTAGTTCGCCTCTTTTTGCGCGCAAAAACTGGTCTGAGCGCTCGCCTGCTGATAATCTTGAATGAAGAATGGACACCCTGTCACCAAAGCTCTTGTAGAATCTCATAACAGTCTGAAAGGTAAGTGCTATCTCCGGAATTAAAACTATCGCCTGCCTGCCCCGCTTTACTGCTTCTTCTATAAGTCTAATGTATACTTCCGTTTTTCCAGACCCTGTCACGCCATGAATGAGATAATTCTTGTAATCGCCATCTAAAAAATCCGCTGTTATCTCATCTACTATTTTTTTCTGTTCAGTATTAAGTTCTATTTTCTTTGTATCGCTATCTGCTACCTTGATAGGATTACGATATGTGGCAGTTTCTACAATTTTAACTAATCCACTCTCCTTTAATCCCTTTACTACTGTACCAGATATATTTAACCTATGCAGAATATCATCATAATCAATACTCTTTTCGTCTATCAAAGCCTCTAAGAGTCTAACTCTGGCAGTCGCTTTTTTCTTGATGAAGCCTGCCAGTGCATCTGATGCGGTATCGCTGTCTACAGCCAGAGAAACTGTTTTTTTCAACAGCTGCTTTTGCTGCTTACTAACAGGAATAACTGTTTTTAAAGCCCTGCTCATTGTACCGCCGTAATTGCGTTTAATCCATGCAGCAAGCGCAATAAGCTGACTCTCTATTGCCATCGCAGATTCATCAATTGATATAATATCCTTAATTTTTAAAACATCAAAAACAGGCTCTGCGGTAATATTTACTACATAGCCCGTTCTCTTTGAATTACCAAATGGTACCGAAACCTTCATCCCTATGATAAGTCTATTAATTAGCTCATCAGGAATATGATATTGAAATGTCTTATCAAGTTTTTCATGCGATATATCAATAATAATATCTGCGTACATATCCTATACCAAAACTATTATTTTTCTATTGCTTCAGTAGACCTTTTATCTACCCCTTGTAGTGTGCCATCCGCACCCATAGCCTTGAGTGTTGCCTCATATCCAGGTGATTTATAATCACTTTCACTCATGCGAACTCCAAGTATGATTATACCAATTAAAAGAAAAACGCACACAAAGCCTACGATGATATTTCGCTTTCTAAGCCTCTTTAATCTTTCTCTTGCCATTTTATAATACCTGTTCTTCTTGTATATCAGTTATAGCTATCGGTAAATTACCATTTTTAGATCTAAGCTCATCTATAAATGCCTTGGGAATACTATCTCCCTTCAGAACAATCGTGTATGTCAGATTAAATACTGTTCCCATAGCACTTGTTCTAACTTTATCTAATTTAGCTGAGCTTGTAAACCTCTCAAATGTCTCATCAAAAAGCCCATCATAGTCATAATTCTCAGGAATAGCGATTTTTAGGCATTTGGCCGTTGCTAAATCCACACTCTTTCTTGACTGAATGGTTGTCATTATTATTACTACTACAGCTATTACTGCAAAGGTAATCCCCGCTATGCCAATATATCCCATTCCTGTTGCAATTCCTAGTACAACAGCAGCAAAAATTGCGCAAATGTCTCTTGCACTGCCTGGAATACTCCTAAACCTGACAAGTGCGAAGGCTCCCGCAACAGCTACACCTGCGCCAATATTGCCATTTACCAGCATGATTATGATTGTCACTACGATAGGCAAAAGCGTCAATGTCAATGTAAAGCTTGCTGTTACCTTGCTTTTATATCTAAAAACCAAGCTTACAAGTAATCCCAAAACTAAAGCAACTCCTAGTGAAATCAAAAAACCAGGCACTGTTACTCCTGTATCTGAAAATATAGAATTAAGCATTTTTATAATCTCCCCAAATATTATTTAAGAAAAATGTTCCATACTTTGAAAAACTGCCTTTTTTAAGCTTTTCATCTGATAGTATGTCACATAACCACAACGGGATAGAATTAAGTACCTTGACCTCCATAACAATAAAATCCGTTATAGACTCGCCGAATGATGTCTCTCTTATATCAAGCTTATCACATCTGCCTCTGATATTTTTATCAAAGGTCAGCCTAAGCTCACCATCTGATTTGCCATATAGTGCCAAACGTTCATAAGCTATCATGGCTTTAGGAACTGGTCTATATTGCTTTAACAGCTCTTCTATCTCTCGTCTAATCTGCGTATTTGTTGCTTCCCTAAAAGTAGCTGGCAAGCTCTCATCAAAGCTTTGCGTGCTGACCTCATTAGCGCAAGCTGCATTTACAAAGCTATCTATCGAGTCAAAGTCACCTACTATCCTTCGCTTGTATACAATCCCCTCATATTTTTTCTTGATTTCAGCAAAAAAATCTCTGTCACAATTCTCGCCTTCATAAGCTCTTACTCTAAATTTTTCCTTGTAAACTGGCTTATCTAATGACCTTTTAATCATAGAAAAATCTGGTGTATCATAGTAGATATTCTTGATAGTATATTCCCCATAATCATCCACCTGCATAAATGGTTCTAAGCGTTTCATCATAGTTTCCATGCTATCTCTTGTTAACAAATATTTAATTTCTCTTCTTGCAAATGAAAACTGTGCACCCATGACCTGTATACTAAAAAAAAATTGTGTTCTATTATTGTTTAAAAAATCAATATCGCGTGAACATCAAAAAAACGCCCTCAATTAAAGGGCGTCCTTAATTAACCCTTATATCTTGTCTCGCAATACTTGCAGCGATAAACCTCTTTTTCTTCGTCTGTAAGAACAAATATCTGCTCTAGCTCTTGCTCTATAGATGTAATACATCTGGGGTTCTTGCATCTGATAACATTGTTAATTGTCTTAGGAAGCTTGAGCTTCTTTTTCTCCACAATCACGTCATCTTTTATAACATTAACTGTAATAGTGTGATCGATGAAGCCTAATATATCTAAATCCAGAGCCTCTATGGGACACTCAACCTTGATAATATCCTTTTTGCCCATTTTGTTTGATTTAGCATTCATTATAACTGCTACCGTGCAGCCAAGCTCTTTTAATTTAAGATCATGATATATTCTAAGGCTCATTCCCGCTTTGATATGATCAAGCACAAAGCCTTCCTTTATTCCACTAATATTTAACATACAAACCTCCGATGGACATGCTCTTTATTTTAGACCAAGCAATGTGAGAATGAGTGCCATTCTTACATAAACGCCGTACTGTGCCTGCTTGAAATATACTGCTCTAGGATCATCATCTACTTCAGTAGAAATCTCATTAACTCTGGGAAGTGGATGTAAAACCAGCATATCCTCCTTGGCTAGTGCCATCTTTTCTTTATTAAGGATGTAGAAATCCTTCATGCGAACGTAATCCTCCTCGTTGAAGAAACGCTCCTTTTGAACTCTAGTCATATAGAGAATATCTATATCAGATATAGCATCCTCTAATTTTATAACCTCTTTATAGGGTATGTTGTTAGCCTCTAATACATCCTCTCTTATGTAGCTTGGAACTCTAAGCTCCTCTGGTGATATCAAAACAAATTCAACACTCTCGTATCTAATCAACGCATTAATCAGTGAGTGAACAGTGCGTCCAAATTTTAAGTCGCCACACAAGCCAATCTTTAGGTGATCAAATCTTCCCTTGAGCGACTTGATTGTAAGGAGATCTGTAAGTGTCTGTGTCGGATGCTGATGACCACCATCTCCAGCATTGATAACTGGAATTGATGACTTTGATGATGCAACTAACGCTGCGCCCTCCTTGGGATGACGAATCGCGCATATATCTGCATAGCATGAAATAACTCTAATTGTATCAGAGACACTCTCTCCCTTGGCAGCTGATGAGGAATCAGCTGAAGAAAAGCCTAAAACTGAGCCTCCGAGATTGAGCATGGCAGCCTCAAAGCTAAGTCTCGTTCTGGTTGATGGCTCATAAAAGCATGTAGCAAGCTTTTTGCCATCACATACCTTTGCGTACTTGTCTCTGTCTCTTTCAATATCCATAGCTAAATCCAAAAGCTCATCGAGCTCTTCAACGGATAAATCTAGTGGACTCATCAAATGTTGCATCTTATCACCTCTTTATCTAATTTAACAATGACAGCAGAATAGCATAACCATTCTGATAATAAAAAATGTAAGGCACGTGCCGCCAACTCCCATAAATGGCTTGCGATATGAGCGTCCTCTATTGACATACCAATCACCATCAAACGCTAATTGCTTTTCCAAACGCCTGTAATCCTCATTATTAGGATCCATTGCGCACGCTGTAGCAATATGCTCCTTGGCAGTCACATTATTGCCTATGCTCACATTTGCAACTGCACTAAAATAATACCACTGTGCTGTTCTATTATCAATAGAATTAAGAACATTTATTGCCTCTCTGTAGCATCTATTATTTATATAATTTGCAGCAGCCTGATATTTATAAGAATCCTCACCTGTGCCATAATTATTCTGATTTGAACTATGACCTGAATAGCCTCCTCCATTTGAAAAGCCATCATAGGAATACCCTTGCTGCCTCTGCTTCATAATATCATCATAAGCCTGCTGAACCTGCTTGAATTTTTCTTCAGCAGCAGCCTTGTTAGGATTATTGATATTGGCATCTGGGTGATACATTCTTGATAATTTTCTATATGCTTTTTTCACCTCGTCATCACTGGCTGATGGCGATACTCCTAATATCTGATATGGATTCATATTATCTCTTTTGCTTCTTGTTCTTCTTCTCTATCCTTTTTACGTGAAGCTCATACCTACTCCACACACCTGAATATATAATATTGCGAAGTATATCTGCATGCATGACTATTGGAAGTCTCTCGAACACCTTTGCACATTCTGCCATCATACTTGTTAAAAGCTGCTTGGCATATACCTCATAATCCTTTTCATTCCTGTATTGTGCAAGACAGTTATAATTGCCTTTTTTTATATCTGTATCTACATCCTCATATGCATCCATGAGATAAATATATTTTCCCATGTAAAAGCCTAATGTTCTTAAGTGACTTGCCCACTCATCTTCCTTATATACAAATATCTCTGCTAGCATTTCTCCTGTAAGCCCGCTTACAAGATCAACATTTTTTTCATCTTTGGCTTCTAATTCATCCAGCTTTTCAATATAATTTTTTGCAGCCTTACATTGTCTTGGATATTTTACCTCTATATCCTCTATCGACTTTTCAAGAGCCTTTACGAACCTTTTCTTTAGGGGTGCATTACCATCCTTAATATCATCTAGCAAATTATAATAACCTAAAATCACATTCATTGCAGCAGCATAGCTAGTGTATTCATTAGTCCATACGTTTTGTTTTTCAGCTGGATGCCTGATACAGTTAATTGCATCACAATTATTAGCTGGCTCATAAAGTCCTGCCAGAAGAATAACTAAAAATGTACAATCATAATTAAGCATCATCTGTGCTGCTCTGCCATAATTAGCCTTAAGTGTCTGGCAAAGGCCACAATAATATGCTCTATATGCAACCTTATTTTCTTCAATTAGCTCTTCGTTATTCGCATGTATGTATCCAAACATTAGCTCACCTTGATAAACTCATTTTTGCATTTAGGACAGGTTATACAAATCCTTCCACGTCCTTTCGGAACTCTAACCTTTTGAGCACACTTAGGACACTTAAAAAATTTATAAATCTTACCCTGCTCCTTTTTTTGCTGTCTGTTATATTTGAGATTAATATACCAGGCATTCATTTTTCTTTGAAGAATAAGATTCTTTGAAAAAATACGCCAATACTGAAAAATAATGAGCAAAAGCGCAAGTCCAAATATACCAAAAATAATTATGGGTTTTCCGGGGAAATCTGGTACAAATCTCATTCCAATATTAGTTAGAAGCCCCAAAAATAACACTCCTAAACTAATCCAATTTAATAGCTTTGATAACTCATCTACTCCGTTTCGACCCATCATGAATCTTTGAAGCTTTTCCTGAAATCTCATATAATATACCTCTTTGCTTTTCTAGGAGAATAATCCAATAAATCTATTAAGTCAATAAAGCTACTGCATATTTTATAAAAATTTTATAATACATCTCCTAAAAAATAGCCCGTGGCTAACCACGGACTTTATTTTTAGATATCCTCAACTGATACTAATTCTATTTTAAAATTA
>JAZRXQ010000083.1:0-14690 GCA_045600305.1 Lachnospiraceae bacterium | reverse complement strand
TTTCTGTAGAGTGCCTCATTAGCATCAACTACAGGTCTAAGAGACTCTAAAACCTCTGTAACTGCCTGTAAAAACTCAGGCTGATCTGCATTTTTCTTCTTTACTACCTCGAGTACTTCATCAACGTAACCCATTTTAATTCTCCTTTTTTTGATTAATAATGTGTAAAAGGGCTCCAGTAAAAAGCAATGTATCTCACATTGCGCTTTACTGAAGCCCCTTTGCTTCTATTTTGTTACCAAAAATGGTATATCATAAATATTTTACTTTGTCTAGTCCCTATTTTTTCTTTTTATCATAGCAACTATGAAAAATGCTACTCCAACAAGTCCTATCGCAATACAAATCCAGATTCTTGCATTGAGAAACTCTCCTGTCTTGGGAGTCTTATCGCTCTTGTGTGTATTTCCAGTTGTATTGGAATATCCGCCATTTCCCTTGTCTGAGCTGGGCTTGGTATCCAAATCTACAAAGTCGTCATCGTCTTCATCATCATCTCCGTAGTCAAGCTCTCCGTCATCATCGTCTGCTGTGATGAAATTGCCAAGACCAGGAATTGCATTAGAATCAGTGTCTGTCTCATCTAAATTTCCATCTAAAGGATAGAATACTATATTTCTCGCTGAAGCATATTCATCAGCAGTTGTCTTGGTATAACCATAGATGAGCTCGGGAATCCATCCACTCTGATCAGCGATTGAAGTAACCGCAGAGGGAATAGTGATTGTATTGATTCCGCTTCCAGCGAAGGCTCCTGACTCAATAGTTGTCGTGCTTGAGGGAAGTGTGAGTGTTGTTATACCTGTACATCCCTTAAAGCTTCCTGCTCCAATGGTTTTTACTGATGAGTTGAGTGCTATGCTGCTCTTGCCTGCAGGAACGATAAGAAGCTTGGTGCAGGATCCATTGTATAGGCATCCTCCGTCTGAGGCGTATGTACCATTGCTGCTATCAACCTTGATTGTTGTAAGTGATACACAGCCATTAAAAGCATCTGTTGAAATGCTGGTTGTGCTTGCAGGTATAGAGATTCCTGAGAGTGCTGTACAATTTGCAAAGGCTTCGCTGCCAATATTAGTAACTCCACTAGGTACACTCATGGTTGCAAGTGATGAACAGCCCTTGAAGGCTCTAGCACCAATTGTTGAAATATTGGATGAGGTTCCCACACTAGAAAGCGAACCACAGCCATTAAAGGTATCATCGGGAATTCCATAAACTGAAGCCTGTAGGCTCACAGATGAGAGTCCGCTACATCCTGCAAAAACCCCCGTTCCCATAGAAGTAACTGAACCTGGAATTGTAACTGAGCTTAGGCTTGTACAATTCTTGAATGCGCCTTCTCCTATGCTCTCTATACTAGAGGGTATTATAATAGAAGATATCTTCTTGCCTGCAAATGCGTTTGCCGCTATGGACTTTGCTGTATCCGGAATGGCTACTGCTGTATCTGTTCCTGTGTAACCAGTTACTATTCCGTTTGTTACAACTACTCCATCAGTCGATGCAGCCAACACTGTCATGGGCATAATCATCATCGACATAACGACTAATATTGAAAGTATGCAGTTTTTCATTATTGCAAATTTTTTCATGGATATCTCCTAAATATAGAATTTATTCTATTTTTTTAGCAACGACAAATAAACGTCCATCTTCAATATAACTACTACATGTAGATAAAGTCAACAGTTTATCTCCATAATTTGTGTCAATATTTCCACGCCCATGTACATCAAGCTGTGTAACATTGACCTTAAAGGCATCATATTCCGCCTCATTTTTTACCGTCAAAAAGTCATAATAGCGGAAAGCATAATCTGTGTCCTTGTGAACCACATCTCTGTAAACACCTATGATTTCGTAGGTTCCTTTCTCATAGAGTGTATCAAATCTGATGGTTTTATGCTCGTTTAAGAAGCTCTCGCTCTCAAAATTTTTGAGAGTTCCAAACATAGCACCGCTCTTCATGTTATGACCGTAAATTATTATATTAGTATCGCGATTGACAAAGTCGTTTCTATAATCCATAAAAAGTGAACCATTGCCGTCGCTTTCCTTGTAAAAATTGTGCTTGAGATAGAATTGACCGTTGTCCTCCTCCGACATCATAACGGGATAATCAATATTGGTTCCCTGTATTGTCAGCCATCCGACCATGTCCTTGTTCTGGTCGTGAAGAGTTTCTAGCTCTGGTAGAATCTTGAGCGTTGAGGGATCAATTAGTGTCTGTGTCTCTTCCTGCTTTTCGCTCTGCTCCTCGGTATTCTCGACTATTGGATCTGGCTTTTTTATCTCTGGAAGTCCACTGACAACTGCATCTGATGATAAATCATCCTCACCTACAACAGCTCCCGTCATATTTTTTGTGTCTCGAAGTGTTGCATATAATTGCTCTGATTGCCCATTTTGGTAATCAATTACTGAAAAAATCACAAGACAAATCAGTGCTGCAACTATACATCCCGCGCCTGCAAAAATATATCCCTTTGACGCTTTTTTATTTTTTTCTCGCTTGGCTTCAGTGGCTCTTTTTTCATCAGCAAGGGCAACGGAGTGATTTACAACTATGTCTGCAAGATTCATGAAGAAATTCACTCCGACCTTACCCTTGAATACAACTTCCTTATTTCTGATTTTTGTATAGAGCGCCGCTGCTACATCTACATCGGTAATATCCAGCTCTCCGGTGATTATCTCTATCTTTTTTAGATCCTCTTCACCGTCGAGATACTCCTCGTAGGTATCAAACTCGTACTCACCGAGCCTATACTTTCTATCTGCCATCTTTTACTTTACTTTGACCTTCTGGATAGTAGAGTATCCTGAGTAGACCTTTTCTCCGTTTACGGTTCTATAGGCTCTCATCGTGTAATAGTATACCTCTCCCTTTGCAAGACCCTTGTCATTGAAGATTCTCTTTGCACTCTTTGAGGCAGTAGCCAGCTTGTAGTAGGTTCCTGACTTGGTCGTGCTGTAGTAGATCTCGTAGCCAGTTGCTTTTTCAACCTTTGACCAACGCACGGTAACTATTCCGTTACCTCTTGCATCCACCTTTATCTTGGGTGTGTTGAGCATGGTCTTGGTACTAACTATTGACGAGAAGTCTCCGTATGATACGCTTCCGTCAGCATTCTGCACGTAGCTTCTGACCTTGAAGGAATAGGTCTTGGCTGATGAGAGTCCTGATACGGTTATCGAATTGCTCTTGGTTGCTCCCAGTACTCTGTTTGAAGCGTTACATATCTGATATCCGTCTGCGTAATCCTGCTTATTCCAGCCAAGCTTTACCTTGTGGTTTGAAGCACTCACAAGCTTGAGTCCTGTTACGGGTGCTGATGTTATCTTGAAGTTGACAACCTTGCTTCCTGTATAGTTCTTGCCAAGTGCCTGAACTGTGATGGTTGCTGTACCAGGATTGGTATTATTAGAGTATGTAAGTGTGTAGTCGCTACCAGATACAAGTGTTTTTCCTGTTCCCATATCTGTTATGGAAATAACAGGCGTATAGGTCTGACCTGTGTATGACTGATTTTGTACTACGGATGCAACACAGTTTTCAATGTTCTTGGGCTGAATTACAAAGGTTATAGTCTTGGTTCCAGAATAGCTTCCTCTTCCCTGAACTGTGATGGTTGCTGTTCCTACATTAGTGTTGTTTGAGTATGTAACGGTGTAATCTCTGTCTTTTACAAGGTTTACACCATTCATGGTAACTGCTATATCAGGCGTGATAGGCGAGCCTGTGTATGCATATGTGCTCGCATAGCCTACAACCTGCATTCCGCCAGCAGCATTACTGATATTAAAGCTTCCTGTCAATCTACCATAGTAGAAGGTGCTATTTGCAACTGTTGCAGTTGCGTATGCAGTTGCTGTACCCATATTGGTGTTATTTACATATGTTACTGTGTAATCTACACCTTCTCTTAATACAACATCTCCTACAGAGACTGTAACCGCAGGAGTAATCTGATTTCCTGTGTAAATCTGATCCTCTATGGGTGCTATCTTACCATATCTTGCCAAGTCTGCCTTGATAAGGTAATTCTTGCTAATCGCTCCAGTGAGGTTTACTCCATCACCGTGAATTACCATAGTTGCAACACCAGGATTTACAGAATTTTCTAGTGTCACATAGAAATATGAGCTAGGCACTGCCGCGCCATTTTGTGTAATTGTAAAGCTGGGTCTAACTGAATAGCCTGTGTAATCCATCCAGTTATTTCCTGATGTACTATAGGTAAATACTATGTCTGAGGGAGAGATGCTATATCCTCCACCATCAAGTGCTCCTGTTCCATCAGAGGTCTCATCATAGCCATCTCCGCCGGCAATATTTGATGAATCGATGGTAAAGTAAGCGTATACATAACCAGAATAGTTTCCTTTACCCTCAACAACTATAGTTGCTTTACCTGCTGCCCTATTATTCTTGTAGGTTACAATATAATCTGTACCACTTATTAGCTGTACGCTCTTGGTCTGATTTAGGTTGGACAATGAGATGGGAAGACTTGTATCTGTAACGATTATTCCTCTAGGACAAATATCGCTTCCAGTGTAGTAATACATTCCCTCAAAGCCCGAAACCTCTGCGCCTGAAATACTACGAGGTAAAATTCTATAGGTTGTATCCTGTCTAGGATTCTTGGTGTAGGTTCCTCTTGAAGGCACTCCCTCTACCGCTATTACGTACTCTGCCGCATCTGTAAGCTCTTCGTAATCAAGAGGCTCATCCTTGTTGATTAGGTTATTTTCTCTCTTGTATGCAACAACAGTGTACTCGTCGTCCGCTAGAGAAACTCCATTTCTCTCAACATTGGTTATGATGGGCTCCTGCTTGAGTCCGTTATAGGTTACAAGTGGTATCTGGATAACAGGATATGCCTGGTCTATATTTCTACCTATATAGTAGTTAAATGTCCTAGTTCCAGTATAGTTTCCAGTACCCTCTACTATTACTCTAAGCTTTCCTGCGTAGCTACAGGTCTCGACACCAGCAGCTATCTCTTCTCTCTGATTGGTTGTCTCATATGTAAGCTTATAATCCTTGCTTCCGTCAGAGCTATTTACTAATTCTGTGGGCATATTTGCAGCAGTCTTGATGTCTTCATCAAAGACATTCATACCCGGCTGAACCGTGTGTCCTGTGAACTCATACGAAGGAGTGATGTCTATACCATTAGCCTCTAAGCTGTGATTAGGCGCATCAACTGGTGCAAAAATCAGCTCAGAGATGCTCTTGGGATAAATCGTAAAGTCTACTGACTTAGTTCCGCTAAAGTTGGACGCTCCGCTAGCGGGAGTTATTGTAACTGTAGCAGTTCCTGCATCTAGATTATTAGTGTAGGTTACTTCGTAATCACTTGAATCAATGCTATTTCCCTGATACCTGACCTCTACTGCAGGTCTATGCTCCCTACCGTTATAAATACAATGAAGAACAGTATTGCCATCATTAGCGGTGCAATCGCAGTTTGATAATCTGATATCTATTTCTGTTAATTCAAGCTCTGTAATCCTATAATCGATGATCTGAGTGCCTGTATAATTTGAACCATCCTTTGCCTTGAGGACAATCTTGTAGCTTCCAACCGCCTTAGGTGCATCAATTAATGAACCAGAAAGATTCAAAAACTTCTCAATCTCAAAGTCTACGCCGTATTTTAGGTTTTTATGGAGAATATTGTCTCCGTTCTGAACAACCTGTATCTTGGGTCCTACAATATCGGCTGTAATCTGAGCATTGCGATAAGCCATCTCTACTGGCTGAGCCATAACAAAGTAGTCCATTGTCATGGGTCTCTGCTGGATTGTGTAACGAACGAGTCTCGTTCCCTTGTAATTTCCCTTACCTGTTACAATTAGCTCGATGGTCTGACCTGTGTAGTCTGTGTAGTTGATTCCCGGATTATAGTTGAGCTCATAATCCACACCACCTACTAAATCCACACCTGGATTAGCAGCATCTGTGAGCTTGAAGTTGAGGTCTGTGTCTGGATCCATAGGACTACCGGTGTACATAGGAGTAGTATTTGTGGGTCCAATCTCACTGATTGCAGGGGCATTTATATCTGTACGTGCGATAACAAAGCTCATCTGCTTGCTGTATCTTAAGTAGCTATCATTTGAAGGATTGATGTGTATAAATGCGCTCTCACTATCTGTCGCTCTGGTATTACCTACATATTTTAGATAATAGCCCAATCCAGCGGCTACGCTCTCTCCCTCAGCAGGGATATTTTGAGATATAGGTAAATATGTACCGGGACTATCCTTCGCTTCTATGCTTACCTTGACCTCAGGCTTCACCTCTTGCTTGTAGGGATAGGTCTTCTTCTCGCGTGTTATAGCGTCATACTCATAATAATTATCATCGCTTCCCAGTATCTCATACTTCAAGTGAGTGTTCTTGCTAAGATTGGCAACAACCTTGAAATCAGCAGATACTGTTGTGCCCTTGTACTCACCTAGACCTGATAAAGTAATGGTTCCAGGTCCTATGTTAGTGGGCTGTACTATTGATTCAACCTTATAATCCGTTTCTTCGTGCAAAATAGTCTTATTTACAACTACCTGCAGGTTCATCTTTGCAGCTGTGAGGGTCTGACCATCATACTCAATCTCATTATTGCCATATGAACCTATAGTAATGGTCGCATCATCTAGGTCGCCGGTTGTATATACAGTGAAATCAAAAGTACCAGAAAAATAATTTGGTGAGTCTTCTGTTCCAGTAAGTCGAATGGTCTTTAATCCTATGTCATTGGATGTAGTAATAACCTCTGCCTTAAAATCAGCATCACTTAAGTTTAATCCACCTGTAGTAGCTCTTTTTCCATCGTTGAAATTTAGCTTAATATGAACCTTCTCTAATTCTCCAGAATCCTTCCACGCCTTGAAGTTAGCTAGCGTAACATTGGCACCAGGATAGAGCAACGATCCATCATCACTTATTCCAAAACGCAGTCCAACACGAGCTGCTTCAGTCGCTTCAGTTGCTGTACCACTAACTGCATATGTCAAAGGATTGTATAATGTACAGGGAATTGACGTAGTGCCTTCGAATCCAAACGTTCCGCTAATCTGGACATAGTTTGTATTCTCGTCACGTCCAGCCTTATTATTACGTCCATATCCTTCAATTTTGTATGCAGACGATGTGGAAGCATCGTTGGACTCTAATAATTCTTCCGCATACGTCTCATGTCTCACCATAAGCTTGAATTTGGGCTTAAGCTGAGTATGCTCCTTGTCTGCAGCCTCTGTCTCCGTAAAAATTAAGGTGGGCTTTTCCCAGCTTACATATATCTCGCCGATTGGGCAATCATCATAGGATTCGTGAACAGTGATACTCTTCCAATCCATTTTCTGGATATCTATCTCAAATTCTATTACACCATCCTTGACAACATAATTACTAGTTGCCAGAGTCTCTATACGGTATTTTCTCTTTGTACTATCTGAATTATCCTCAATTTTTCCTACCTTATAATCCACTCCGGGAACTAGGTCTGCTCCCTTTCCGTTTATTCTTACACGATAAGGTACATCATCCGTAATAAATGGAACTGTCTTATCCTTTATTATCCAAGTATCCTCAATGACAGCAGGATCTATTGTGTATGTGTATAGGTAGTTATTCTTGGGATCTGCGTAGTTTCCTATACCAATTATTCTAAAGGAATGCTCTCCCTCATTGAGAAATCCCGCGTTAATTAACGCTTCACTAAGTTCTCCTGTGCTACTCACGTCATATAGCTGAGTGGTTGTTCCTATAGTTTTGACAAGCTTGATGATGTAATCCTCTCCCCACTTTAGCTTGTAACGAGGATCGACTGCTACACTACCAGCTTTATCATAATACACATCTATATCAGGTAAATAGCAATCCTCTGTATTATATGTCCTTGATGCTTCAACTTCGACCTTAAAATACCTATCAGCATCTTTTCCCTTATCTGCTTTCCACTGATCTGGAACAATATAGTAATATGCATACTCCTCGTCATCTAACACTAATGTCTCACCGTATGCATTTCCCTTTCCTACAGCAGTTACTCGTATTTTACCTACCTCAGTGGTTATGTCATCCTCGTTGGTAGTCTCGTTATGATATTTAAAATCGTGATTTATGATGGAGGAATAATCTGTTGTTCCACCACCTCTTTTATAAAGCTTAATATCACTTGAGCTAGGAGTTAAAGATGCTCCGCTATACTTTAATTTTCTAATTGTATCATTATTTGTAATATAGACATAGTAATCGGCTAGATTATATCCGCAACTAACTTTAAGCTCCTCCGAATTCAGGCGACCTATATAATTGCCTATACCTTCTATTTCAAATTCATAATCTCCAGCTTCTGAGAGGCTAAATGCAGTCGCATGCACGGTCTTTGCCGTTCTTGCTCCATTTACTATTTTATATACATTTACCTGGTAATCCGTACCAATAACTAATGAACTCTTGGTCGCATCTTCATCTGTAACAGCTACTGTTGTAGGATATACTCCTGACGCCAAATCTCCAACTGTAGCCGACGCAGATATGCCGTCTGAATTAATAGGACGGGGTGAAATAGTGTAATTAATGTCAACATAATTTGTATAATTTCCCGTACCGGTTATTTTTACAGTTGCTGTGCCCGGCTTGTCGCTGTTTGAGGGCACGCCAACTGTATAGTCTACTCCCTCAACTAATTTAGGCGAGCTAACACGAGCTGGCATTTTTGTGCCATCCCAAACCTCATTTTCAACAGTGAACATCTCTGCTACGAGTGATGCTGCTTTTATGCGGTATATCGTTGGAAATGACGACAAATTAATATTGTTTTTCTTTTCTGAAAGCAGTTCAAACTTAAAAGAATATCCTGCAGAATTTACATCTATTGCAGAAAGCGGCTGTCCTTCTACATCCGTAATTATATAGTCTGTTCCCTCTACTAGTTTTATCAAATCTCCTACTTCTGGTTGAACTCCGAATATCGGTTTGATTATCTCTCCTGTATAAGTATAACTATAGGTGTCCAATCCACTCGTTGCATCCGGTGAATCTAAAAATACCAATTTACCTATAAGTTTATTAATAGTAAACGCCTTCTCTATTGTGCCTTCGAAAGAACCCATACCAGTAATCACTGCTATACCTGTTCCCGCGTTTATATTATCTCTGTAAGACACTTTATAATGAACATCCTTTTCTAGTGTCTCCTCAGCTGCACCTGCTTCTTTTGATTTAAATTTTACGCTTACTTCCGGCTTGAGCTCAGAACCATTGTATGTTGCGGTATCAGGAACACATGTTACCGTAAATGTTCCATCTTTGGAGTCATTCTTCATTTCAACCTTAGTAATCTCATATTCATGAGTACTAACCTGATTAGAAAAATCTCCTATTCCAACAATAACAGCCCTCTTAAGACCAGAATTGGCCATGTGTTTTTCGATATCAGCCTGATAAGATGGATAGGAACTAGGAGTTATAACCGCTGCTTCTGGCCAGCCATTTTCTAGACCAGCTGTATTAGGTAACCATTCTCCATTTTCATCTTGATACTGGTAAAATATTTTGTAATCACTATCCTTTGTGACGCTATAACTTCCAGAAACAGGAACTACGTTACCACCTTCTATATATCTAACTTTAGTGTTGTATATCAGCTTATTAGATTTTGATGCTTCTACTGTGGCTTTATTATAATTATAATTGGTAAACTTCATTTTACCTTTTATCATATATTTAATTATTTTTTTGCCCGTATAGAATTCTCCAGCTTTTCCAGAAGAAGGTATAATTTCAAGTGTTACTAATCCAACTCCAGATGTATCTGCGATATAGATTAGGGTACAATCATCCTGAATTTGTAAGTTATTACCTCTATTGTCATGAAGAGAGTGCGACTCTATATACTCAGGAACTAATTTTACATCTCCTCCACCATCATACGCTAATACAACACTATTTGACTCTATTTTTTCCGGAATACCATCCCCATCTGCATCATAAAATACTAGTAATTCATCTGCATCTTTTCCATTTACCTTAAAGGTTGCTGTATACTGTCCACCGAACCACACACCGTTTATTGTTGCCATACCATTACTTACAACTGGTTTAAGCGTAATAGTATATGTTCCAACATCTGTGAAACTCGATTTTGCATTTGAATATATATTTGTAAGTCCAGTTTGTGATGGATATGCAATACCAGTAGAACTATCCGCAACTTTAAGTACTGGCTTTATACTATTTCCATTTTGATAATCCGCATATCCTGTACCATCACCATTATCCGTCACATAAGAGCCTTCCATCTTTATCTTGTATACAGCAGGAAGATTCCCTAAATCATAGGCCACATTACACTGCACATCAATAGATGTGGCATTATAATTCTCTGTCTCGGCAACGTTTACTGTGAATGTCTTTTTCATTCCCGTATCTCTTACACTTGTTACTGTATAACCATCGCTAGGTAATTCTATTAAGTCTGAATGATCTGTTATGGCTGCCACCTTAGTAACATGTATCTTTGCCTCATTTGTCAAAGGGTCAATATATGTTATTCCCGCAGATGATTCCTCATATGATACATCCAAAGACAAAAGCGTCGCTTTCTGAATACTATAAGTGAGTTCTTCTGTCGAATTAATGGAAAAATTATTTAATTTACTGGGATTATTACTGGTATTTATTGAAATCTTACACTTGTAATCTGTTGAACTGGCATTTTTCTGGGCACCTGAAAGTGTAAAATCATCCTCTGATAATGTATCTAATACACTACCATTGTCCTTCCTCTTAACAGTTACTAGTCCATCTATTCTAGGCAACTGTTCTTTTCCTGAATAGGTCAACTCTGTGGTATCAAACTGCACAGTATATATACACGCTGTGTCCTTTCCGTAGACACCTTCAAATTCCCACTGATAACTACCTTTATCAGTTGCTGCCTCTACCATAGACTCAATATATGGATACATGACAATAGCCGCGGCCATGAGTAGTATTGAAGCCACGGAAATTATTATCTTATTTCTCACATTTTTAACCATAGAGTTCCCTCTCTTTCGGTTTTTTGGGTCAAGCCCAGATTATATATAATTCATCTATTTTTCTTATAAATGGGTACAATATCCCTATTTATCTTTTTATCGGCAGATTTTGCTTATTTTACACGCAAATCCGCCATTTTTCACCTGATTTTTTTAGAAAATTTTTCCTATATCTATATAGTGTTATAAATGACCTTTGGCTCACTATATCTAGTGAGCTTTAAGCCAGTTTTTTCTAGTATTTAATATTATATACGCACTCTATTTCTCCAAAACGGGTATCATCGACTAGGATGCCGATTTTACCAGAATTGACGTACCAGCTACCGATTGTAATCTGATTATCCAAAACCATATACAAATCACCCTGAACAATCACTGTATTTCCATCATCATCCTGGATGTAGTCCGAGCCTGTTCCATTTGCTCTGAGCGTTATGTATCCATTGATATTTGAACCCAAAAACTCATATGTAACCTGTGCTTTTGGTGCAACTGTCTGCTGTGATGCATAGGTGGTTGCACTAAAGCCATTTTGGAAATTAAGAGTTACCTGAGAGGTCAACTCGGGCAAATTGTAATATGAGGGCGATGAGCTAAGTCTTATAGGACCATGAGAATCTATTAGTCCCATCTTGGCATAGCTATCGTAGTACATAGTTTTTTCACTTTCGGAGAGAACAGGATTTTCATCCTCATCTAAAAGCGCATTATATACGGGAGTGACAAACAGCTTCTCCATATCTTCTGCGACATTTTCTACTATCTCTCCCTCGCTCAGTCCGTAATGATTGTAATCACAGGCAAACTGTATTGATAATCTGTCCTGATAATCAATCATCTGATTTAATAGCACGGTCTTTTGATCTGCAGAATACGCCTCATCTGTGTCATCTTGATTGTCGGTTTTTGAATCTGGAGCTATTACTCCCGAGGCCTTAGCCTGCTCTATCGCTTCCTTCAGCTTTGTTATTGCTTCAGGCTCATTAAAGCCTCCCGCTTCTATGTCACCAGCAAGCATCAATGCTCTATAGGTCTCTTCTATTTCAGAGTCTGACATAGAAGGAACATTCTCGTCGGCGAGATTCATTGCATATGAATTAGCTAAAATATTATTAGCCTCTATTTTTGCCTTGTCTGCTGTCATTCCCTGAGAGTTCTTATAATAAGTAATCATTGACTCTCTCAGTGTCAACTGATTCTTGGCGTACTGAAGTACAAGGTTTCTGTGAGAATCTGTCTCACTTATCATGCTTGCTCCTGATGCACATCCTGTGGGCTTTGGTATGATGCCCACCGCCATCAGTACTGAGCCTGCAACCGCAAGCACTGCTATAATTGCTACTATTATAATATTACGCTTAGTAAGTAAATGTATCTTTGTTCGTGCGCCTTTTTGTCTTTTAGGCTTTGAATTGACTGTCTCTTTTGCTTTTTTCGCCTCAGCAGTGTTGTTGACTTTTTCCTTACTAGTGTTCTTCTGACTAGGCTTTGCGTCTGACACTTCATCCTTTAGAGAATCTGAGATGCCTGCTGCCTTTTTTAGCTTTTCTATAAATTTGAGACCATAATCAGTTGTAAATCCATGGTCACTGCCAAGCTCAGCAAGAAGCTTTTTCGCCTCATCTGGATTTTTTGTGTCATGAGTTTTCATAAGCTCATTTATACGCTTTAAATCCGCTGATGCAGCCAACAGCTCTTCTTTTGTATCAAATTGTAAGTCCCCTAATCGGTATGTTTCTTGAGCCATTTGGCACCTTCCGCCTCATTGATTAAAATGTTTTCCAATTGCTATATCGTGTTTTTATTTTTACACTTTAGATTTATTTTTCATATATGAGTAAAATTTTTTGAATTTTTCTGCTCAATGTAGAATTTGGTACACTAAAAACATCTCCGCATACGCGCAGTTACCCATAGTTATTTTCATGCTAGCACTTCTTAAAATCCACCGCAAGAGGGATTTTAACAAATCGTTAATTATTTCGGTGATTTTTCCACAATTTGTGGATTTAGATGTTGATAACTACGTGTTGCGTTGGAATTTCCTGGTTAATTTCGATTTTCCCTGCTTAGAGATATTGGAACTTGAATGAGCTTCTAAATGAATATAAAAAAAATCTAGCTCACTGAGCTAGATCAAAGTCGATGCGACAGGATTCGAACCTGCGACCCCTACGTCCCTAACGTAGTGCTCTACCAAGCTGAGCCACGCATCGCTATATTATATAATGAGAAAACTCTCTTAGCCATCACGCATCGATGCGACAGGATTTGAACCTGCGACCTCTGCGTCCCGAACGCAGCGCTCTACCAAGCTGAGCCACGCATCGTTAAGCCGGATATTAAAATACCACGCATTTAAGATATTGTCAACTATTTTTTTCAATTTTAATCATAAAAAAATATATCAGGTATAACGAAACAGACATGGTGTCAATGCGAGTTTCGCAGCGAGACCCGAGGACACAACATGGACTGTTTCATCATACCTATTAAATAATTACAGAATCATCTTCATGCAGCCGTAGATTCCTGCATCATTACCTAGTGTTGCGAGTACAAACTTGGCATTTCTGCAAGCGTGGAAGGTTGCAGGCTCATAATACTTGGCTACGACATCGGTAATCATCTCGCCAGCCTTGGATACACCGCCACCGATTACAAATACCTCTGGATTGACTACGCATCCTACTGATGCCATGGCATGTCCTAAAATCTCTCCAAACTTCTCTATTACTTCAAGTGCGAGCGCATCGTTTGACTTCGCTGCATCAAAAACATCCTTTGCACTAATATTGTTAATCTCTCTGAGCATAGAAGGCTTGTCAGATGCCTCGAGTGCTCTCTTTGTGAGGAATACTACTCCTGTAGCGGAAGCATACTGCTCAAGACATCCCTTCTTGCCGCAGCCGCACACTGCTGTCTCGTTGAAATCAACGGGCATATGTCCAATCTCGCCACCTGCTCCAGTTGATCCAGCTACCATCTTGCCATCTACGATAACTGCTCCACCTACTCCTGTTCCAAGAGTGATCATTACCATATTATTGGTACCCTTACCAGCACCCATCCACATCTCGCCGAGTCCAGCAACATTGGCGTCATTTCCAGCCTTTACAGGAAGGTCTGTGAGTGAGGATAACTTGTCAGCAACATTGAATACTCCCCAGCCCAGGTTTACGCATTTATTAACCACTCCATCTGAGCTGACAGGTCCAGGAACACCTACTCCTATTCCTGCCACGTCGCTCTTATCAATTTTCTTTTCTGCAAGCTTTGCATCTACCGCTGCTGCTACATCGGGGAGAATCTGCTCTCCACCGCCATCCTTTCTAGTGGGAATCTCCCATTTATCTAGAAGTGTTCCATCTGTCTTGAAAAGTCCCATCTTGACTGTGGTTCCGCCGATATCCACTCCAAATCCGTAATTAGCCATAATCCTCCTTTTGTGCATAGCACTATTTATTAATCTCTTTTAATATCTTCGCTCTGCGCCCGCCATCCAATAGCAGCGCACTATATTCATTATACTTCGAATTGGCATTCATCGCAAGCGATACAGCAACTTTGTTATTAACTTATGATAATGTCTCCCTTAGATTAACTTGAGATTATGTCACTTTTTT
>JAZRXQ010000082.1:0-17997 GCA_045600305.1 Lachnospiraceae bacterium | reverse complement strand
GATTTTCAGCCTCCTGGAAATCAGCCATACCTGTAATCTGTGCTGTTCCACCAGAAATCTGACTCTGAACTACAGGATTAGAAATAACCTCTCCATCATATACGATAGGAAGATTCTTTCCAATATTTGCTCCAGTTACCTCAGAGAACTTAGCAGCAGCCTCATCTGAAAGAATTAAATCTACGCAGATTGACATATTACCAATCTTGTCCTTGTAAGTTCCTGCCTTGGCATCTACTACATCAGCTCCTGTCATAAACTCATTTCCTTCAGGATCAAGGAAACTAAGTGTTCCGGGCTTTCCTAATTCTTCTTGTAACTCGTTGATATCTGATAAACCAGGAATCTCAACTACGATTCTTCTGTCTCCACTTCTGTATACAGAAGCCTCTGTTGACTTGCCCTCGATACGCTTCTGGAGCTTGTATACAGTATCTGAGATATCTTCATCCGAGGGATTTTCATCCTTAATCTCATATGTGACGCTTCCACCGCCTGCAAGGTCCAGACCCAATGAAATTGTCATATCAGGTGACTGCTTAAAGTCCTGAAGCTTTGTCTGTGTGTCGTTAACGATTAGTGTCGCATAATAGGTTAATAAACCTAACACAACTACTACGATTGCAAGAATCGCTATACTCTTGCCCTTTTTCATTTCTTTTTACCTCTCTTGTAAAAATTTAATTTATAATTGAAATACAATAATACTATTCCTCTGCATCTGCTGCAGCAGCTTTTAGCATAATTGCACACTCAATTCTCTTTTTCTGAAGCTCACAGCCTATATCGTAAGCATCATGTATACTTCCATGGAAATTGTATGAGTTGGCAGCACACCCGCCACTACAATAGAATCTAGCAAAACAGCTTCTACATTTTTCCTTGGAATATACATTGCAGGCCTTGAATTCCTTTACAATGTCTTTTCTAACAATACCATCGTCTACATTGCCTAATAAGAAATCCTCGTTACCCACAAACTGATGACAGGGATAAAAATCTCCCCAAGGGGTTACTGCTAAATACTCTGTACCACTTCCACAACCTGATAGTCTCTTGTACACACAAGGACCACCCTCTAAATCTATCATAAAATGGAAGAAATTGAAGTCCTTGTCAGTCCCCGCTCTCTTAACCATCTCGGCAGCTAACTTGTCATACTGCTCAAATAAAACAGGTAAATCATCTTCCTGTAGTGCATAATCTGCTGTTGCAGGTGCCACTACTGGTTCAACTGAAATCTGCTTAAATCCTAAATCAGCGAGATGAAGTACATCCTCAGAAAAATCCAAGTTATGATGAGTAAATGTTCCTCTTACATAATATCGCTCCTGACCTCTTGAGTCTGCAAGCTTCTTAAACTTAGGAACTATGGTATCATAACTTCCATTTCCGTCCTTTGCGGGACGCATAAAATCATTTATTTCTTTTCGACCATCTATAGAGAGTACAACATTGTCCATCTCTTTGTTGGCAAACTCCATAATCTCATCATCAAGAAGCATACCATTAGTCGTAAACGTAAATCTGAAATGCTTATCGTGAGTTTTTTCCAGTTCTCTTCCATACTCAACTAACTGCTTGACAACTTCAAAATTGAGTGTGGGTTCTCCTCCAAAGAAATCCACTTCCAGATTACGTCTAACACCTGAATTTGCCACAAGAAAATCCAACGCCTTCTTGCCTACCTCAAAGGACATAAGCCCTCTATCTCCGTGGTATTCTCCCTCTCCAGCAAAACAGTATCTGCACGAGAGATTACATGCGTGTGCTATATGAAGACATAATGCCTTAACTACTACTGGTCTATCATTAATCCTGTCAAGAGCCACTTCATATTCATCATCTGTAAAGAGTGCCTCATTCTTGATAAGCTCATTAATTTCATCCAGAGCCTCGTCAATTACATACTCTTCATACTTATTTGACAAAGAAGCTTTAATAGCTGTTATGTCAGGATTTTTATAATCTTTTCTATAAATATCCAATACGTCATAGGTGACATCATCTACCACATGTATAGCACCCGAATTTTCATCTAAGACAATATTGTAGCC
Organism: Lachnospiraceae bacterium; assembly: GCA_045600305.1. Classification (GTDB taxonomy): domain Bacteria; phylum Bacillota; class Clostridia; order Lachnospirales; family Lachnospiraceae; genus JAZRXQ01. Next base: position 15,940 of record JAZRXQ010000082.1, on the reverse strand, counting down.
GTTGTTTTTATATTGATGAATCAAATCTGTTTTCCTTTTTACACCACGAAACGACCGTCTGCATACGCAGCCGATCGTCTGTGACATATTTTTAGTTTAAAACCAATTTGCTAATTACTTAGCATTCTCGCACTTCTGATTTCCTACTGTACAAGATGTCTTGCAAGCTGACTGGCAAGATGTCTGGCACTCGCCACATCCACCCTTCTTAACAGTGTTCTGAAGTCTCTTAGTATTAAGTGTCTTAACGTGCTTCATTGTAAAAATCCTCCTTGTATTAGCGCGGGACACAAAGTGACACACGCTTCTTATATTGTTTAATATTTCACTTTACACTACCACGTGGCATAGCCACATAGTTATCGCATATCTTACCATATACAATTTTCTTTGTAAAGCAATTTAATCGTCTAACTTAACTGTCATCTTATCAAGATGCCAAATATCGTCAACGTACTGCTGAATAGTTCTATCAGAAGAGAACTTGCCTGACTTAGCTGTATTAAGCATAGCCATTCTAGCCCACTTCTTCTCATCACGGTACAGCTCTTCAATTCTCTTATGAGCATTTGCATATGATCTAAAATCTGCAAGTGTGAAGTATGTATCAGCATACTGAGTAACATTAGTATTGAGAAGTGAATCATAAAGATCTCTAAACATCTCAGTATCGTTATTTGAGTACTGTCCGTTGATAAGCTGCATAAGTACCTGACGAATCTCAGGATCATTATTGAAGATATCCATAGGATTGTAGTCCCTAGCCTTCTCGTGAGCAATAACCTCATCTGATGACATACCAAAGATTACAATGTTCTCTTCGCCAACTTCCTCTACCATCTCAACGTTTGCTCCGTCCATAGTACCAATTGTGATAGCACCATTCATCATGTACTTCATGTTACCTGTACCAGATGCTTCCTTAGAAGCTGTTGAAATTTGCTCAGATACATCAGCACCAGTTGTAATAATCTCTGCATTTGATACACAGTAATCCTCAATAAATACAACCTTGAGCTTGCCATTGATGCTTGCATCATTATTTACAACATTCGCTACATTGTTGATGAGCTTGATTGTAAGCTTAGCATTCTTATATCCTGCAGCAGCCTTTGCAGCAAAGATAAATGTACGAGGATAAAACTGCATCTCAGGGTGCTCTTTTATCTGATTGTAGAGATACATAACATGAAGAATATTCATGAGCTGTCTCTTATACTCGTGAAGTCTCTTGGTCTGGCAGTCAAAGATTGATCTAGGATCAACCTTAATTCCATTGTGCTCCTCAATATACTTAGCAAGACGAAGCTTGTTCTGATACTTGATGTTCATAAACTCAGCCTGTGCCTTCTCATCATCTACATAAACTGAAAGCTTATCTAAGTGTGCGAGATTTGTAATCCAATCATTTCCAATTTTATCGTTAATCCAGTCAGCAAGAAGAGGATTAGCATGGAGAAGGAAACGTCTCTGAGTAATACCATTTGTCTTATTGTTAAATTTGTCAGGGAACAGCTGATAAAACTCTTTAAGCTCCTGATTCTTGAGAATCTCTGTGTGGAGTCTTGCAACACCGTTTACTGAATAACCAGCAGCGATTGCAAGGTTAGCCATCTTAACCTGACCATCATATACGATTGCCATCTTCTGAACCATGTTAGCATCTCCAGGGAAGCTAGCCTGAATCTGAAGAATAAACCTTCTGTTAATCTCCTCTACGATCTGGTAGATACGAGGAAGCAGTCTAGAGAAAATCTCGATAGGCCACTTTTCAAGAGCCTCTGCCATGATTGTGTGGTTTGTATACGCACAAACCTCAGAAGTAATCTTCCAAGCCTCATTCCATTCGAGTTCATACTCATCGAGAAGGATTCTCATAAGCTCAGCTACTGCAACTGTAGGATGTGTATCGTTGAGCTGGAATGTTACCTTCTTGCCAAGCTCGTGGATATCATCGTGATTTCTCATAAATCTAGCGATTGCTCTCTGAACTGAAGCAGATACGAAGAAATACTGCTGCTTAAGTCTAAGCTCCTTACCCTGAACGTGATTATCATTGGGATATAATACCTCAACAAGGTTTCTAGCAAGATTCTCCTGCTCAACAGCCTTGCGGTAATCTCCCTTATCAAATGAATCAAGCTGGAAGACCTCAACGGGCTCAGCATCCCAAATCATAAGAGTGTTAACTACATTGTTGTCGTATCCTACGATAGGCATATCATAGGGAACTGCAGTAACTGCCTGATAGTTTTCCTGAATGAACTTGGTCTTGCCATTTTCAGCAGCCTCCGCACGTACGTATCCACCAAACTTAACAGTATATGTATACTCTGGACGACGAAGCTCGAAGGGATAACCATTCTTTAGCCAGTTGTCAGGCTTTTCAATCTGATATCCATCCTCAATCTTCTGGCGGAACATACCATATTTATATCTAATACCACATCCATAAGCAGGATATCCAAGTGTTGAAAGTGACTCCATGAAGCAGGCAGCAAGACGTCCTAAACCACCATTTCCAAGAGCAGGATCTCTCTCTTGATCCTCGATTACATTGATATCAAGACCTAACTCCTCAAGTGCTTCTTTAACCTCTTTGTATGCTGTAAGGTTGATGAGGTTATTACCAAGTGCACGTCCTACCAAAAACTCCATTGACATGTAGTAAACCATCTTAGGATCATCTTTGTCCATGGTCTTTTGAGTTGCAAGCCACTCATCAATAATTACGTCCTTAACAACATAGCTGACAGCCTGATATAACTCCTGCTGAGTTGCTTCTTCGATAGTCTTTCTAAACTGTCTCTTAACGTGATCCTTAACCTCTTTGATAAAGGTATCCTTCTTAAATGTCTTGTTAATCAATTCCTATTTCCTCCTAACTCCAAGTGTTACTTTTTCACCATTGATATTCCATTCTTTTTCAAGCTCTGGCGTACCAGCCTCTACAATCGCATCGGCTAATACATCTGATGTAATATCATCTGCAAAACGATTAATTACATCTAACACTCTGCCCCCTGCTTTATAAGAAACCTCAATACGGTCCATAACCTCAAATCCAGCTTCTTTTCTCATCGTCTGGATTTTTGAAATCAGCTCGCGTACAAATCCTTCGTCGATAAGTTCATCTGTCAGATTAGTATCTAATACAACTGTAACTGTATTATCCCCCTCTGTCATATAACCTTCCATCTGAGTCATTGTAATAAGTAGATCCTCTTCAGTGAGCACTACTTCATCACTAACCTCTGTGAGAGTAATGCTTCCCTTGCTCTTGAGCTCTGCCATCGTAGCGTTGCCGTCTAACTTGGTAAGAGCTTCTTGTATACCCTTTAAGTACTTGCCATACTTGGGTCCTACAGTTCGTAGCTGGGGCTTGAAGGTATAATCTGTATATCCACTCACATCATCTGTGAAGCTGACGCATTTTACATTGAGCTCTTCCTCAATAATCTCTGTGTAGAACTCTGAGAGTGCCTCTGGAGCCTTGACGTACATCTGTCCAATAGGCTGACGGTTCTTGATATTTGCTGAGTTTCTGCAAGCACGTCCCATAACAACAATCTTAAGAACTGCTTCCATATTCTTCTCAAGCTCGGTACCAATCTGAGACTCGTCTGCTTTCGGGTAATCACACAAATGCATACTCATAGGTGCACCCTTATCTACTGAGCAAACAAGATTTCTATAAATATCCTCTGCCATAAATGGTGTAAGAGGTGCTGCTAGCTTTGCTACAGTTACTATAGCTGTATAAAGAGTCATATAGGCGTTAATCTTGTCCTGTTCCATACCCTTTGCCCAGAATCTCTCACGGCTACGACGAACATACCAGTTGGATAACTCATCAACAAATGCATCTAATGCTCTGGCAGCCTCAGGGATACGATAGTTCTCTAAATTAGAATCTACTGTCTTGATAAGTGTGTTCATCTTAGATAATAACCACTTATCCATAACCGGAAGCTTGTCGTATTCCAGGCTATATTTACTAGCATCAAATTCATCTATATTTGCATAGAGTACAAAGAATGCATAAGTATTCCAAAGAGTACCCATGAACTTTCTCTGACCCTCCTGAACTGCATCACCGTGGAAACGATTAGGAAGCCAGGGAGCTGAATTGATGTAGAAATACCATCTGATAGCATCTGCACCATACTGAGCAAGAGCCTCAAAAGGATCTACTGCATTGCCCTTTGACTTTGACATCTTTTGTCCATGCTCATCCTGAACATGACCAAGCACGATTACATTCTCATAAGGAGCCTTGTTGAAAAGTAATGTTGACTCTGCCATGAGTGAATAGAACCATCCTCTGGTCTGATCAACACCCTCAGATATAAACTTAGCAGGGAACTGCTGCTTGAAGAGATCCTCGTTCTCAAAAGGATAATGATGCTGAGCAAAAGGCATAGCTCCAGAATCAAACCAGCAGTCAATAACCTCAGGTACTCTCTTCATAGTCTTGCCGCATGAGCAAGGAATTGTCACATCATCAATATAAGGTCTGTGAAGTTCAACCTTGGCATTATCCATGTTGCCAGAGAGCTCTCCGAGTTCCTTCCTGCTTCCAACAGAAATCTGCTTGCCACAGTCCTCACACTCCCAAATATTAAGAGGTGTTCCCCAATATCTGTTTCTAGAAATACCCCAATCCTGAATATTTTCGAGCCAGTTACCAAATCTACCAGAGCCGATTGACTCAGGAATCCAGTTGACTGTGTTGTTATTTTTAATCAGGTCATCCTTGACTGCTGTCATCTTGATAAACCATGATTCTCTAGCGTAATAAATAAGTGGTGTATCACATCTCCAGCAGTGAGGATACTCATGCTCAAACTTAGGAGCATCAAATAAAAGACCCGCATCCTCGAGATCCTGAAGTACCATAGGGTCCGCTTTTTTAACAAATACTCCTGCGTACTTAGTCTCTTTAGTAAGCTCACCCTTGTCATCAACTAGCTGAACAAAAGGAAGCTCATATTTTCTGCCTACATTAGCGTCGTCCTCACCAAAAGCAGGGGCGATATGTACAATACCTGTACCATCTGTCATGGTTACGTATGAATCACAGGTAATGTAATGTGCTTTCTTGTGCTGCTTAGCAATTATATCATTTGCAAAATCAAAGAGAGGCTCATACTCTTTTCTCTCGAGATCTGTACCCTTGTAGGTCTCTAAAATCTCATAGGCTTTTTCGCCCTCTTCCTTGGCAAGCGAACCAAGAACCTTATCTAAAAGTGCCTCTGCCATATAATATGTATATCCATCAGCTGCCTTGACCTTGCAATAGCTCTCGTCGGGATTAACACAAAGAGCAACGTTAGAAGGAAGTGTCCAAGGTGTAGTTGTCCATGCAAGGAAATACGCATCCTCTCCAACCACCTTGAATCTAACTACCGCCGAACGCTCCTTGACAGTCTTATATCCTTGAGCAACCTCCTGTGATGATAGAGGTGTTCCACATCTAGGGCAATAAGGAACAATCTTAAATCCCTTGTATAATAGCTTCTTGTCCCAAATCTCCTTGAGTGCCCACCACTCTGACTCGATAAAGTCATCGTTGTAGGTTACATAAGGGTTATCCATGTCTGCCCAGAAACCAACTGTTCCTGAGAAATCCTCCCACATGCCCTTATATTCCCAAACAGATTCCTTGCACTTCTTGATGAAGGGCTCCATTCCGTATTCTTCAATCTGTTCCTTACCATTGAGACCGAGTATTTTCTCAACACCTAACTCAACAGGAAGACCATGAGTATCCCATCCAGCCTTTCTGGGAACATAGTAGCCTTTCATTGTGCGGTATCTAGGAATCATATCCTTGATAACACGAGTTAATACATGACCGATGTGAGGCTTTCCATTAGCAGTAGGAGGTCCATCATAAAATGTGAAGGTCTCTCCTTCCTTTCTCGCATCCATACTCTTTTTAAATACATCATTGTCCTGCCAGAACTTTAAGACAGCCTTTTCTCTGTCCACAAAGTTCATATTAGTATCTACTTTGTTGTACATATGCTTTCTCCTGAAAATTATTGTACTTTCTATAAATGGGCATACTAACCCACAATTGTGGATTAGTTTAGCATAGTTTCAGCTCAGTTTCAAGAAAAAGTGCCTAATTCCCTAGATAGAAATTCTACGTATTGCACGAATAATATATAGTAAATGTGTACAATAAAATATGATATTATATATGAACAAAATGGAGGTACGACTGATGTATGACGAGAAAATTATGAATCAAGCTATAGATTATGCGAAGAAAACCATGTCAGATAATATAGGCGGTCCATTTGGTGCTGCAGTTGTAAAAAAAGGCGAAGTAATCTGTGTAACTAGCAACTCTGTCCTAAGAGACAATGACCCAACCGCACACGCTGAGATCAATGCTATAAGAGAAGCCTGTAAAAAGCTTTCTACATATGACCTGTCAGGATGTGAATTATATGCAACTGGCTATCCTTGCCCTATGTGTATGAGTGCAATAATATGGGCTAACATTAAAACTATCTATTTCTGCAATGATGTTAAGCAAGCAGAAGAAATCGGTTTTAGAGATGATTTCATCTACGAATTCATTAAAAAAGACTGCCAGGATGCATCAATTATATCTATGACACACCACGGCAGTCCCTATGGTCAAAAGTTATATGATGACTATGCGAATCTAGGCAAAACTATCTATTAGACCTATATGGTCCTTCTACAAGCTCTCTGCAAGTTCTATAGCTTTTGCAGTCATCACATCAATATTGTAATACTTATACTCAGCGAGGCGACCTAATAGATGGAGATTCTCCACTTTAGACAACGCCTCTTTATATTTTTCATAGAGTGCATTATTCTCATCGTTCATAATTGCATAGTACGGTATTTCACCTTCCGCACCAGTATGGGCAAAGGGATACTCTCTTACTATAGTCGTTCCTTTTGTCTCTTTTTGTCCTGTCAGATGCTTGAACTCTGTAATACGTGTGAAGTCCTCTGAAACAGTGTAGTTAACTACAGAATGCCCCTCCTGATAATCATCAACATCTAGATGCTCAAAGTCAAATCTAAGGCTTCTATATGGCAGACGCCCATATTCATAACCCATTAGCTCGTCAATTGCACCAGTATAGATAACCTCTCCATCAAAAGAGATGAACTCTTCCGTAGTCTCACTCTCCACATCGGCACCGTCTTCTGACATATTTTCAAAAATGTCATAAATAGCCTTGTCGACATAAATTAGATTTTCATCTAAATCTACATCCATCACTTCTCTGCAATCAATATCAGTTATAACTCTGATATTCTCATGAGAGAGCATATTTATATACATCTCAGTAAAACCTTTAAGTGGAACACCTTGATATTTATCCTTGAAATATCTGTTATCATCAGAAATATTAACAGGCACTCTTCCCGTCACCTCTGGCGAAATCTCATCAGGGGTCTGTCCCCACTGCTTCATAGTATACTTGAGGAAAACATTTTCATAAACATAATCCGCAATAGCTCTGATATCAGAATCCTCATTTTCGCGAAGCTTTAATATAGGAACCCTCGCGCCCTCGCCATAGGCAGCGATTAGCTTCTTTTCAAGCTCAGTCGCCTTCTCTTCACCATAAACTATACGCAATGTATTCATATTGAAAGGAATCGGTATAAGCCCTTCATTGGTCTTTGCTACAACTCTGTGTCCATTCTCATACATATACCAGTCTGTAAATCTAGAGAAAAATTCATAAACCTTCTCGTCCTCGGTATGGAAAATATGCGGTCCATACTGATGAATCAAAATTCCACTTTCATCCTCTACATCAAAACAATTTCCTGCCACATGGTTTCTTCTCTCTAAAACTAATACCTTATCTCCTTTATCCGCCAGAGTCCTTGCAGCAGCAGCCCCCGCTGGACCCGCCCCAATGATAATCACATTTTTACTCATATAAGCCTCCCAATATATCTCAATTTGATGTACACTAAAATTTTAGTTTCTAAAACTGCGAATACAATGTATTTATATAGTATATCGTAAATATTAGCCACATCAATACATCAAAAATTAGACATTTATCTCTATTTTCCCGTGCCGTTATCAATTTGTTTACAATTTATTGTTAAACAATTTATTTATTCCAAAAATTATAGTTACATTTAAGCATTATTATAGGTTCAGTTAAATGAAACATAGTAATTTAATTACTTCCCATATTTCTTTTTCATAATGTTAAAAGCCGGTACAGTTATGCACCGGCTTTCCTCTTTTAAATTCTTTATCTCTCACACTTCCAAAAGAACGCACTATATGCGGGCAAATGACTGCCTCCACCAAAATCATGATTTTCTCCGGTAATTAAATCGACTGCCATTCCACATCCTGCGTCAAAATGAGCATCATATCCATTACTATCTGCATTGATAGCAACTAATACTCTCTCATGCTCTGATTTTCTCTCAAAAATACACTGTCTATTTGTGAGCACTACAGATCTAAACTCACCATAATTAAGTGCTTCCGAATTCTTCTTAGCTTCAGCAAGCTTAGAAATCCAATCTGTCAATTCATTCTCAATAGGTGCGTCAAAATGAGGACGAAGAGAAGGATCCCCCTCCTCTTTTCTACCCTCAACACCCCACTCTGAACCATAGTAGACACAAGGAATTCCAGGCATGCCAAAGCTCATAGCGTAGATAAGGGGCAAATGATTCTTATCTGATAGAATAGACGCTACTCTTGTTACGTCATGATTATCTACAAAGCTAAGAAGATGTTTGCCACGATAAAGTGTCCAGTTTTCAGGTCCAAACTGTCTAAGAAGTGAATGAACAATTTCAAACATATTCATCGAATTAAAGCTTGAGAATAGTCCCTTATAGCACTCGTAATTAGTAGCAGAGTGAAGCATCTGTTCATTCATGAGACGATTATAATCTCCATGAAGCATTTCTCCCAGGAGATAAAAATCACTTTTGAGTCCAGTTGTGTGCTCTCTTAATCTGCGAAGGAAATTCTCATCTAACAAATATGCTACATCAAGACGAAGTCCATCAATATCAAACTCCTCTATCCAGCCCTTTACAGCATTAAATATGTGCTGTATTACCTCTTCGTTGTGAAGGTTGATTTTTACGAGGTCAAAGTTTCCTTCCCAGCCCTCGTACCAGAGGCCGTCGTTATAAGCTGAGTTACCATCAAAATTAACATAGAACCAGTCTTTGTAGGGGCTATCCCATTTTTTCTCGCACACATCCCTAAACTGTGTAAAGCCTCTTCCTACATGATTGAATACACCATCTAATACGACTCGTATTCCATTCTCGTGAAGAGCGTCACATACCTTTTTGAAATCCTCATTTGTTCCAAGTCTGGTGTCAATCTTAGAATAGTCTCTTGTATTGTAGCCATGTGTGTCTGACTCGAATACAGGTGAGAAGTAGATTGCGTTACAGCCTGTCTTCTTGATATGAGGAATCCAATCAATTACATCGAGAATCCCATGTCTCTGTACCCCGTCATTTTCATAAGGGACGCCAGTAAATCCCATAGGGTATATCTGATAAAATACACTTTCATATGCCCACATTTTTTATTTCTCCTTCTTTTTAGGCCGCTGCAAATAACGAACTCCCCCTCTCGATGAAAAGCTTCTTACATTATTGCAGCTGTTTCTGTCTAATCACAAACAGCAACGTACATGTTGAATGCAGGTATGGTGGCAATGCGAGTTTCGCAGCGAGACCCGAGGACACAGACTTGCTGAAAATGTGCATAAATATTTCCGAGCGTGGTCGAAGCTGACGACCTGTCTGAGCAGGGACACCACACCTGATTCACATGTAGTTGCGTTCGTGTTCACATATAGTTGTATTCTTATTCATAAAAATAGGGAGCGTAAGACTCTCACGCCCCCTGTAAAATGTTATAAATAAATTATTTATTCTGGAAAGGAACCTTCTTGAGCTTCTTCTCAGGATCCTTCTCAAGGAAGTTACCCATTCCTGCTCTCTGATCCTCTGTCTCGAAGCAGCTTCCGAAGAGCTTCTCCTCGATAACAAGAGCATCATCCATAGCAGCATCAAGACCATCGTTGATTGCCTTCTTACAAGCACGAACTGCGATAGGCGCATTGCCCGCAATCTTGTTAGCAAGCTTCATAACAGCAGGCATAAATTCCTCAGCTGTATATACTGCATTAACGAGACCAATCTTGAGAGCCTCTGCAGCATCAATGTTGTTAGCTGAGTAGATAAGCTCCTTAGCCTTTCCAACACCTACTGTACGAGCAAGTCTCTGTGTTCCACCAAATCCAGGTGTAATTCCAAGGCCTACCTCAGGCTGTCCGAAAAGTGCATTGTCACTTGCGATTCTGATATCACAGCTCATAGCGATCTCACATCCACCACCAAGTGCAAATCCATTGATAGCAGCGATTACGGGAATAGGAAGAGTCTCGATACGACGGAATACATCATTACCCTTCTTACCAAAAGCCTCGCCCTCAGCCTTTGAAAGTGTGCTCATCTCAGCGATATCTGCTCCGGCAACAAATGATTTGAATGCATTATCCTTTTTGTCAGGTCCACCTGTGATAACAAGTACTCTGATCTCTGAATTAGCCTCAACATCATTAAGAACTGAGTTAATCTCCTCAAGTGTCTCTGAGTTAAGTGCGTTCATCGCTGCGGGTCTGGTAATAGTAAGAGTAGCTACATAGCCCTCTACATCAAACTTAACGTTGTTCATTATTCTTCTCCTTAAAATTTATTTAGTCACCCAAAGGTGTCTACTTCTTAGTAACTTTTCGTGCGGTCTGTTTCTTAGCCGTCGTCTTCTTCGCCAGTTTCTTGGTACTCTTCTTCACCGGCTTTTTCAAAGAAGTCTTTTTCTCTGTAGCTACTGTTGCGACTAGTGCCAGCTCACTAACTGCATTATCCTTTATCATGCAAACACCGTGTTCCTGCAAATATGCCAAGTGGCTCACAGTATTAGTCACCCCATCCATAAACTCCGTAGAAACAGTCATAATCTTGCAAAGATGCTTATCATCCATCATTGCTCGTTCTATAACTATGTAGAAACCATCCTCCTCTACTAGTCTATAGAGCTGACTCTTCATCCCATACTCATTCTCAGTCTCAGAACCAACCCCTTTACAAAATGAGATTGCATCATCCAAACTGTCAAAATAAATTATGCTGGTATCATAGTTGGTCTCTGTTGGTTTGGGAGTCCTTTTGCTTGCTTCATCGACAACTTCACCAAGCTGCGACATGGCTGCTTTAAGTCCCTCAAGTAGTTCCATAAAGTTGCCTGGTTGTTTCTCGGAAAACGTTAGTGCCATAGTGTGTTCAGGAAGTACCGCCACCTGAACAGTCATAGGACCACCATGCATCTTGAAGCCAACTTCCTCTTCTGCGCGTGACATAACCATCCTAAGGAACTCCTCTGTCCTGCCATCATTGCTAAGGAAATCGCTAACCTCTAATCCATTTTCTCTGAGCTCATCTTCAGTTATTAGACAACGCACTGTATCAGTGCTAATACGTTTTATTCTCATAGAGATATATTTTACAAAAAAATCGGCTTCTTTTCAAGCCTTATTTAATAATATCATTCTGCATACGCCCTATAAGACTTCCATATTTCATAATCACTGGTACTAGCTATGAGTAATGTGGTATCAATTTTTCCCTCTGGACAAAATCTATTGATCAAATCAGACGCATCTATTTCCCTAAGTACAAATCGCACAACGGTATCCTTTGGAAATCTGGCAGCCGCTCGCCTGATTGCTTCTTCTATGAGGTACAGCGCCATTTTAGGACTCTGTATATAAAATAATACAGGATAAAGCGTGTAGATTTTATCCACACTATTTTGTTGTAAATCATTTAATGAAGTACTTACCGCTTTAACGAATAAAGTCCCTACTATTTTATCCCTGCGTTTTAGCACTACACTAACATCTGCTTCAAGTGTATTTTCATGCCCTTTTATTGAATAAAGTGATGGTATCTTTGCACTATCGAGATTTTCCATCAACTTTTCTTGTTCATCCTCTGACAACATCCTAAGCGGCATAATCTCATAATCTGACGAGTTACCATCCTCCACCGCATTTTTCGAAAGTGTTTCTAAGTCTATCATCCACTCACCTGGCAACTCTTTTTTTGAATAAAACAATCTTTCTTCAAAAAATGCTCTCGAGCGTAACATACTATTGTCGTTCTCATACTCTAAGAATCTCGCTCCTACAAAAGACTTTCCCTTTTTAATGGCATACTCAAAAACCAAGCTAAGCAGATTTTCTGCTATTCCTTGGCATCTATACTCTGGTGCAACATAGATCCACTCGATTATAAACATGTCTTCCTTGCATGAGCAAACAATTAGTCCTGCTTTATTAAGTTCTTTTTTCTCTACGTTCTCATCCAGTGCTGCCAGTGCAAATGAGCCTGGCATATCGACCCACTCCAGCTTAAAGAATGGGTCAATATCCATAAATATATTTTTATTTTCTGGTTTTAACTGTATTATCCTCATACCTTAGATGGGCGAAAGTCCCAATTCCTTTCTGTACTTCCAGATATTCTTAGTTCCCAACATACTTGCTGTTGACTTTAGATTTGTAGATATTATGCCAGCCATAACTTCAACGAATGACTCTGTCGAATCCTTTTCAGCAGCTTCATCCATATACTTTTGCCTTGCCATTGCTTCAAGTAGCGTTATCGCTGCCTCGTTATACGCACCAAAGAATTCCAGCATCCTGACCTCAACATCCGCAGCATTGCCTGAAATAGCTTCTATTAAGGCCCCATACGTAGCCCTCACGCTATCTCTTACCTGCTGTGACAGATGTAGCCTGTCTCGACTTATCTCAGCAATCCTTGCTGTAAGATGCTCTCGCTGTGTAGGATCCATCAGGTTTTGTCTCAAGTATTCAAATTCTTCTGTACAATACTTGGATCTCGCTGTAGTTTCATTTAGAAGAACTCTGAGTCCTGCTTCCTCCTGTTCCATTTTTTGTGTCAGTCCTGCCTCAGTTTCCTGCTTTACGCCTTCAACAAGTGCCACAAATTCTGCATAGGCTTCTTCTTGGGATTTTCCATCTGTTCTCTCAATTATCTGAGTTTTTAATGCGGCCATTTCTTCTTTTTCACGACCACCACTTACCAGCTGATCCAGCAGCTTATCTATTAATGATTTGTATAAAGGTCCATTTTTAAGGTATGTAAGCAATTCCAAAAAATGCTCTTGCTTAATATCACTAAACCTACTGCCTGTATATCGAAGATTTGTCCGATTCATTGTATATGCCATTCCTAATTCATATATCTTATACAGGTCAGTAGCTTTTACTCTGTTTAGAATTTCTTCTATCTGTCTGTGAGTTTCAGCAGCATTTTCAACTGTAATTCCAATAATAAGATTTGTGAATCTTACGTAATCATTTGCATTGGTAAAAACACTTCCAATATTTGGAAGCTCAATCATTAAAGATGAGGTAGGAGCTGCAATCTGGGCAATTACATTCTCTTTGCGTTCAAGAGGCTTATTTTCATCAAGAAGAGTATCAAATAACATCTGTAGGATATTTGTTACAGTACTAATTTTTGCATAAGCGCCAGTATATCGCCTCTCAAAAGAATCAAATCTGGGATTTTCTTTTAAATCATGTATATATTCATCTGTGGTTATCAGCTCCGCCATAGACTTTTCCTTTAGCGATGCCCATACCGCCTCGACTTCCTTACCGGACTTATCCTTCACCAGGTCTATGATATCTCCTCTACTAGTCTCTCCTGGTGCCTTCATATCTTCTATCTGAGCGATTTTTGATTCTATATCTTTTATCTGACTCATAGACTCATCTAATGTATTGCTTAGACGCATCTGACTCATTGAGAAATTATAAATTGCGGGAGGAACCTCTATTCCAATCTCCTGTGCTTTTAGCAAGCACACCATAATTCTCTCTCCGGCAGATGATTCATCCCCCAGCTTTAGTATTTTTTCAAACTCTTCCTGAAGTACGGCCTTGTGACTCTCATATTTTTCTTCTGATGTATTTTCAAGAAGTGTATGGAAGCTCTCAATAAACAGTTCAGTTGAGCCAATGGATGCAGCTGTCACCATCTTGACAACTTCATTTCTCTGTTCTTCAGACAGAATAGTCGCATTGCCATAATCTATAATGGTCGCACCTTTTTCACTCACCATTATATTACCTGCGTGCAAATCGCCATGATAGAAGCCTGATCCATAAATACCCTCGATAACCCATTGCTCTGATATCTGCGCAAGATATGAATGTTTTTTCCTCATATCAATGGCGAGTTTTTTCATTTCCTCTAAAGTCTGTTGTTTTAACTCCTCCTGATCGGCAGTAAATGCTTTCTTTTTTTGCCATACACCACTAGGCATTTTTTCAAAGAATTTTTCCATCAAAGCTTCTGACTGTTCCATTGAAGCCTTCATATAGCTGTCAACGGTCTCTCCTTCCGCTTTTTCAAGAATCAACGTATTTGTAGTAGCCTCAACAACTGAATCAACCTTCATGGATCTAACTGTAGTATAACCTCTATCGTATACACTTCCAGCTTCCGCATTTTTTGCCTCAAGAGATAAATCTAACTCCTCTTCAATCCTTGAGAGAGTTCCCTGATAGGTCGCCTGCATACCACCGATTGTTTCCATTGCAGAATAATCCATATTAGGATCAAATTCAGCTGTATTGCCATCTGCCACACTAGCACACCAGAGCAATACCTGTTTTTCTCTCATCATACGGTTTCTAACTTCGGGTCTTAAAACTTTAATAACAACAGGCTTACCTTCTTCTCCAAACTCAGCTCCTTTTAATCTACACATAAATGCCTGACCAACAGATGCAGCACCTAGAGGTTTTTCAATAACAATTTCTGTGATTCTGCCTTTTGAACGAGCCTTAATATCATCCAGCTGTGCCTTTACCACTTTTTCAGGAATCGGCGCAAGTTTTGACTTAACATCCGCAAGAGCTCCCCTTAACATTTCAGGCATTCCAGAAAGGGGCATTCCCTGAAGTATCTTTTGCATCAAAGGACCTGCTCCCTTGATGTAGCCACTCATAACTCCCTCCATACCTGCACCATCTGTAGCTACACTTCGAAATGCTGATGCAAGCATAGCACGCTTGTCGATATCAGATACTGACTTGAAATAATTTTCAAATACTGTCCTATAGAATAAGCCCTGACCTCTACCACCGCTTGCAGCCTCTTCAATCATTCTTTTGAGTCTAAACTTTTGCGCATCTACAGTTTCGTTTTCAGGAACACTCTGGCTACTTGTACTGGTATTTGTACTGGTACTTGAAAACATCGAAGAAGTTGCTGCCAGGATTTTGTTTTGAATCATCATAGAAGTGCTATCCACCGCTTCTTTTGTTGTACTCTCTAATGACGCAAATTTTGCAAGAGATTCTGCACTATCATCATCAACAGCAGTCTTTAGATTCTCCATATGTATAATGGAATGAATCATTGCTTTTATCTTTTCCTTGACATCAGCGCTTTCAGGCTTATCTACTCTTTTACCATCTACTATTATTTTCTCGTCAAGCTCTAAATCATCTATTGCTTTATCAATTTTACTTTCAGCTGTTGCCAAAAGCTCTATAGTCTTGAAATTTTTGCGAATAATCTCCTGCATTCTCTTACCAGGAACAGACATAGTCTCGTCAGCTAACCAGGTTTCCTGTGTAAAGAACATATCTGAAATCAGCTCAATAGTCTTAGTTTGGGCTTCCGCTTCAATCTCAGCCATCTTTTTGCCATGCCAAAAAGCGCCAACCGCCTGCTTAGCCGCACCTACCATTAGAGCGCCTTTTGTAAGCCTTATTCTTCTGTCAGCATGAGCGTTTACCACCGCTGCAGACTGTGCTTCCTGTAC
>JAZRXQ010000081.1:0-15769 GCA_045600305.1 Lachnospiraceae bacterium | reverse complement strand
ACAACAGCATTGAATTGTAATATTCTAAATCCAAGCTCTCGTCCCATTTTCAAGCAATCTATGACTAATTGCTCACCTATATGTTTCCCTCTGGCATTTGAAGAAACGGCATAGCTTGCATTGCAAATATGACCACATCTTCCAACGTTATTGGGATGAAGAATATATAATCCCAAAATCTTACCATCAATCTCAGCAACGGCAGTGTAGCTTTGTGAAGCAAAAAAGGCTGCTCCTGTTTCCTCTGTCAAACATTCTTCTTGAGGAAACGCTATACCCTCTTCCACAATTTCGTTCCAGATTTTCACCATATCCTTAAGGTCTTGCTTTTTATATTCTCTAATCATATTGTCACCTTACCTTATACTGCCTCAACCGAAGTCAGCATACATTACAGTCTCTAGTTCATCTAATGCATAATGCCTAAATACAATTCTATAGTCAGGTTGTAGCTGCAATAATAAATATGGAATAGTGACAAAATCCTCTGGACTGTGATATATAGAGATTGCCATTCTAGGATGATTTTTTTCTATTAGATTTTTTGCTCCTAAAATTGCATCATACTCTGCACCCTCGATATCCATTTTTAGATAGGTTATTTCTTTTCCCTCAAGTACTTCATCCAATGATATGGTTTCTATAGTTGAAACACCCTCAAAATCTTTCTTTTTTGCATCCTCTTCGCTAATTATACTTGATGTCTCAAAGCCTCTCGACGCAAAATATACTTTATTTTTCTCTCTTGCGATTCCATAATTATATAATTTACACTTATCTATATTTGATAAAGCCTTTTCACACTTGGGATAATTTTCAGTATCTGCTTCAAATGTGTAAATCTGGTCATAGCCCTTTTCTCCACACCAGCCAATAAATCTCATACAGGTTCCGCCATCATAGCATCCGCAATCCACAAATATTTCGTTGTCTCTCGGCGAAAAATAATCAAAATACTGTGACTGGCTATTCCTAAAATCATAGATTCCGTAGCAAATATTTTCTTCTTTTACCCCAAGCTCTTTAACCAGTTTTTGTTTTATCTCATCAACTCTATTTTTCTTGGAATAGGATATTATAAATGTCTTATCCGAATACATAACTCTTTGTTCAAATAATTCCTTTTCGCTTATGATGGGCACTCCAGTTGCAGGATCGTTCTTGCCTTTATTATCCTCTGGGTCAACAAATGCATCGATACTTACTCCAAAATACTTAAATCTCCCCGCAAGATAATGTGCCGCTCCTTCAGCTCCATACATAATCACATGACTGTTTGGTTTAATCTTTTGCGCATAGCATTCCATATCGCTAGTGAGATTTCTGTATTTAGCGTCAAGACTGGTTAGTGCAGCTACTCTTCCAGTCATGGCATACATCATGCGTGCTTCAAATATCCTTTTTGATATATCATCACTTAAACTGGCATACACTACTCTAGCCATATTGATAAATTCAATATTTGTCTCTCCCTTTGTAAAACTATCAGCTAAATTTTTCTTATCCATTTATCTATATACTCCTTTTTTCTATCCAACTTTCTCCAGTATCCCCTCTGGATCATATGTCACAGCAATGTGATTTACAGTACCATCCTCACCAAATACTACTCCTAGACGATACTTAGGATATTTGAAAATGTATGTGATTTTATGTCCATCTGCAAGATAGGCTAGCTTGTCTGAATAACTATCATATTCATCTCGACGTCCCGAACATTTTTCCTCATACATTATCTTCCCTTGATTGCAAGAGAATGAATACGTCTCATATTTAGCTCGGCTGTCATATATGCCTGTCGCCTTAATGTTGTCAATTTGCATAATAGCTCGGACTTCATCCATGGTATCACCTATATTGATTGGTCCTTCATAATAATCATCAATATTCTTATGATTCGAATACGCTGTTATACTTACAATCTCGACATTACCAGGTATGCTTGTATCAGTTACAGCATAGCCAGAAGTCCAAGCACGTCTTCGTTCTTCTACTGGTACGGTACTGTCATCAGCATCATCCTGTTGATGATAGGCGGGACACATTATTTCTATATGACCATTGCCATCCTTATGAGCATAATAATCCTTATCACAGACTGCACCAGAGAAAAAATCTATGTTGTTCTCAGCCATAATTTGATTTAATTTGTCACCTTCTGTAATAGAGTGCCCCATAAAACTAAACTCATCTAAAGTAAAAGCTATGTTAATGGCATTTTTACCAGCACGACTACATCCACTTAGAATAAATAACGCGCCAACCATAACACATAACCCAGCTATAATTACAAATTTACCTTTACGTGTCTTCATCTTATCCTCCATTCGCTTTTTATGTTAAGATAGCCCTGCCTAAGCAGAGCTATCTATAATTTATATCTCATTAAAATCCATATCAAATCCAACTACTAGCTTATACTCAGGATATTTTTCTCCAACCTGCTCCACAACCTGATCATACACGGCTCTCCTATCCCTAGCAGCAAAGCTTATAACTGCATCAAAGCGCATAGTCTTATCATCCAAATAGAATCCATGTATTTGTTTTACATGTTCTATGTTAGAAACAAGCTCTTTAACACTCTCACGTGTCTCTATAACCTTTTCATCAGTTGTATTAACCGAATATACTCCAACCGCTGTTATAAAAATCCCAAACTTTTCAAAAACTCTTTCCTGTATTCGTCTGGTCAATGCATCAAACTCATTAATTGACAGCGTATCGCTTACCTCTACGTGAATTGACCCCATATAAGTATCTGGACCATAGTTATGAAGAACCAGGTCAAATGCTCCATCCACCTCATCAAATGACGCTATTTCTTTTTTTATGTTTTTTACTATCTCTACATCAGCACCTTTACCGAGAATCTTACCGATGGTCTCTATTAAAATCTCCACTCCTGACTTTATGATAAACCCAGCAATCGCAGCTCCAAGCCAAGCCTCTATTGAAAATCCTGTAAAGATATAAATTACAACTGCTACAACTGTGGCTACAGAGATTGCTATATCACCTATTGCCTCTTTTCCTGTAGCTATTAGTGAATCAGATTTAACCTTTCTGCCTACCTTAGAGAAGAATATTGCTAATCCAATCTTTACAACTACTGCAATACATATAATTATAATAGATACAGTGGAATACTCTGCAGTCTCCGGCGTAATAATCCCCTTTATGGACTCTATAAGCGATGTCACGCCGGCATAGAGTATCAAAATAGCAATTAAAAGTGTGCCCATATACTCTATACGCCCATATCCAAAGGGATGCTTCTTATTGGGTGCTTTCACAGAAAACGTTGTGCTCAATATAGTAATAAGACTACTGCCTGCATCTGTAAAATTATTTACTGCGTCCATTGTAATAGCAATCGAATTGGAAACCGTACCAACTATTGCTTTGAAAACTCCAAGTAACGCATTTACAAGTATACCCACTATACTCGTACGCAAAATAGTCTTAAATCTTTTTGTAACTACATCATTCTTATTTTTTATCATCTAATTTCCCTTGAACTTAAAAATTATCTGTTAGGATTAATCCTCGTATGAAAATTTTGAGCTATCTAAAAATCTCTCCAGCACACTCTCGAGTAGCTTGAAATCTATAGGCTTGCCCAAAAATTCATCGAAGCCTATTTCAAGCATCTCTTCCCTGACTCCTGGCATAGTATTAGCTGTGAGAGCTATTATCTTATTCTTACCGCCAAGCTCATAGCCCCTGCCAAGTGCTCTGATTTTCTGCATTGCTTCGATTCCTTCCATCTCAGGCATCATCTGGTCCATGAATATAAGGTCATAATTATTTTTGTTTGCCATCTCTATTGCAACTGGACCGGAAATAGCTAACTGTGCGTTAACACCATATTTTTTGAATATATTAAAACACAGCTTGAGATTCATTCTGTTATCATCTACACACAATATGGTAACATCCTTGAGAGAAACCCTGTTTTTCTTATCTGCAACAGTTGCATCAATTACATCCTCTTCAGGTGCTGACTCTATCTTTTGTTCAAGCTCAACAGTAAATCTAGACCCTTTTCCATAATCGCTATCTACCGATATGCGGCCGTTCATAGCATCCACATATCCCTTGGCTATTGATAGTCCGATTCCAAGCCCCTGCTGACTTGTATTTAATGAGATATCTCCCCTCTCAAAAGCTTCAAATATGAAATTGTATTCATCCGGCTCTATTCCTTGTCCCGTGTCCTCTACGATAAAACGAAGGTGTGCAATATCACCCGCCCTCTTTAAAAGTGATGCTACAAGCTTTACCGAACCATATTCCGTATACTTAATGGCATTATTAATTAGATTTGCAAGTATCTCCCCTAGCTTATCCTTGTCACCGTAAAGCCTCTCTGGAAATGCCTCATCTATTTCTATGCTGAAATCAAGCTTCTTATCTGCTGCCATCTGTTTCATGACAACATCTATTTCCTTGAACATAATAGCGGTACAATATGATACCTCTTTGAGCTTTAGCTTGCCTGACTCTATCTCCGAGATGCTTAGTATTCTATTGACAGTATTAATCAATACCTGTGTTGAGGTATTGATATCAGAAAAATACTCTCTTGTCTGACCATTGACATTTTCCTGATCCCTGAGTGCAACCTCAGTAAACCCTGCAATGGCATTCATCGGAGTTCTCATCTCATGACTCATATTAGCCAAAAAAAGACTCTTGGCCTTGTTTGCGACTTCAGCTTCATCCTTTGCAGCCGCAAGCTCATTCATTTGCTTAATTTCAACACTTCTGTCTGTAACAAGCACAATGTATCCTATATAATCACCGTACTTATCATAAATCGGATTTATTGTAAGTCTACAGTTGCGTTCTTTATGAGGATCAACAATATCTATGCTTGTATCACGTTTTCCCTTAAAATCAAATTCATCCTCTTCTAAGCCCAAATACTCTTTAATGAACCCATTTGCTCTTTCAGAGGTCATATAATCATCGCTTAATCCGAAAAACCTCTTCGCCTCCATATTAGCAATGCTAAGCATATTATCTGCATTAAATACCATAACAGGTACATTCATTGACTCATATATATAGCTAGTCATGTTCTGCATATTGATTATGCTCTGATTGTATGAAAACGTAGCTCTGTACATGAGTACTAGACCTATAAATTGTAAAATGGTTGAAGCTGGGATATTAGGATTTACTCCAAATGCAGGAAGTATAGTATCAACAACCATTCCTGCACCAATCAAGACCTCAAGCCTTACTGACGCTTTTCCAATTGCTCGTTTTCTGGCAATATATTTTTTGCTGGAAAGATTGATTGTAAGACCCACAAAAACCCCAGCAATAATCACTGTAAACGCTGTATATAAGATAGAGACAATGGGTGTGGTAAATTCAGAAATAATACCTGCAGATGTCAGCTTAAGGGTATAGCTTCCCGGATAAGCCACCGTTATCATAACACCTATCGCAACAATAGTCTCTGCGAGAACTACCTTGGTAATTATCTTTTGGACATTGGAAAATACTCCCAATAAAAGCTGTCCAAAAATCATAAATAAGATAATTCCCACCATCCCGATGACTCTGAAAAAGGGATACAGGCTCATATCTGTAGAAAAAAACATAAGACCATATCCAAGACTCCATATCCCACTGGCTATGGACATCAAAGAGAACAGTCTGGTTGCCTCTTTTTTATATCCCTGATTGTAAAAAATTCTAGTTGAATAATAGAATGCGATAACAGAAAATATCAGCATTATAATTGCATATACTAGTCTCATATCTTTACTCTACCTATATTAACCCTCTAATAGTGGCATACCCCTCATAATAATTTTGGGAGCTCCATTCTTTTCTATATAGTCTTCGGTAATAATAACTCTACCTATGTTATCATCCTTGGGTATCTCATACATGATGTCTAACATAATCTCTTCTAAGATTGCTCTTAGAGCCCTTGCGCCAACTTTTCTCTCTTTTGCCTTTCTAGCTATGGCATGAAGTGCTCCATCCTCAAACTGCAAATCAACCTCATCGTATGAGAGTAGCTTTTTGTACTGTTTGATTATAGCATTCTTGGGATCCTTGAGCACAGATACCAGCATATCCTCAGATAAGCTGTCCAAAGCAAATAGTATTGGTAATCTACCTATAAACTCCGGAATAAGTCCAAATTTTCTAATATCCTCTGTGGTGACCTTAGAAAGTAAATTTTCATCGTTATCATATTTGTCCTTGAGGTCAGCCTTGAAGCCCATGGAAGAATTCTTATTTAATCTCTCCTTGATAATATCCTCCAAATCGGGGAACGCACCACCACAAATAAATAATATATTTCTAGTATCTATCATCGTCATAGGCACCATGGCATTCTTGGAGCTTGCACCAACGGGAACCTCTATTTCTGAGCCCTCAAGTAGCTTAAGCATACCTTGCTGAACTGCCTCTCCGCTGACATCTCTATGATTGGTGTTTTTCTTTTTAGCGAGCTTATCAATCTCATCAATGAAAACTATTCCTCGCTCTGCCCGGTCTGCATCATTATCGGCAGCTGCAAGAAGCTTTGAAATAACACTCTCTATATCATCTCCGATATAACCAGCCTCTGTAAGTGAGGTTGCATCTGTGATTGCAAGAGGCACATCTAAAAGCTTAGCCAAGGTCTTGACTAAGTATGTCTTACCACTACCAGTAGGACCAACCATCAGCATATTAGATTTTTCTATTTCAATTCCATCATCACTGTCGTCCTCTGTTTCAGAGAAAATTCTCTTGTAATGATTATATACTGCTACAGACATAACCTTTTTAGCCTGTTCCTGACCTACTACATATTCATCAAGAGTTGCCTTGATAATGTGCGGTGCTGGTATCGACTCTATATTAATAATAGGCTCGGTCTTTAGCTTATTTTTTTCTTTTTTCTTCTTCTCCTTTTCTTTATCCTTTTCCTTGCGCTTAACAGGATTTCTAAATCCACCCATCATGCCTGCTAAGTCAGATAGATTCATCTCCCCGATATTAGGCATTCCACCAAGTCCTGGCATATTGCCCATAGATTCAATCGTATGTTGCATACACTCCGCGCATACATACATCCCCCCTGGAATAGATATTAGCTTGCCCACCTCTGACTCTGGTCTGTGACATACGTAGCAAAGTGCTGGATAAGAATTATTATTGTTCTTATTATCGTCGCTATTTCCGCCATTTGAAATTGTAAAATTAGTATTATCAGACATTTCTTAACCTATATCCTGCACCATTTGTACAGGAGCCTTTAATTTGTTTTTTGTTTAAAATATGGTCTAAATTTTATCATATTTTACTTCCAAAAACAACAAATATATGTATATAAAAAAGGAACGCGACATGCGTTCCCCTTTATTTTCTAATCATCAAGCCAATCATATTCATCATATAGTTCGTCTGTCAACTTATCTACGCCACTTTTTTTACTTACAGTCCCTTTATTTTCTTCATCAGTATAATTGCTGAAGAAAACCTTATTTACAACCAAAGTCACTGCAGCAGCTTGTATTCCAACTAGTAAAACTATTCCTAGTACTATTGCCACTATTACCCCAGCTTTTGCCTTTTGTTCAAGCTTGGTGCCGCAGCTATAACAATATTTGCTATTTGCCATATTGTCTATTCCACACTTTTTGCATATCATATTCCGCCTCCACGTCACAAGTGACTGTTTACAAAATACTACTAAATGTAAAAAATACAAGTCATATTGCGTGAAAAGCCTTTTTAAGTCGTGAAAAAATTATTCAGCTGTTTTACCTGTTACGGACAGCTCTATTACGCAGTCTGAAACATGTTCTTCACTTACCTCAAGTTCATATTCTATTTTACATTCTATGAGGTCATCAGAAATGTTAATATCCAATTTTTTCGTGAGAATACCAAGCATTAAACTTCCAAATGGAAGAATATAAGAGCTTAGCACCTTCTGCCCTTTTTCAAATTCAAGCTTTACATTGACTGCTCCTTTTTTTATAAGCTCTATCCTATCATCTGTTATTTTTATAGTATTATGAATAGCTTCACTGCTGTTTTCTTGCATCTCATCATACATTATGTAATGCTTTTGATCTCGATAATGATAGCTTGCAGCAGCTGTTGTAATTAAGGGTTCCCCCTCAGGTTCTGCCAAGGTAATCTGTGTTCCAGATATGGTAATTATAGTGTCCTTTTGCATCTTATTTTCTCTGATTTGCGATTATATTATTAACTGCCTTTGCCTGACCTTGAATATGCTTTCTCGTCATCTCCGTAACGCTTTTCTTGTCTCTGTTAGCAAGAGCCTCATAGATAGCCTCATGCTCCTTTAGTACCTCTTCATAGTTACTTGCATCCTTAAGATACTCTACTCTATAACGATAAACCTGTTCTCTTAAGCCCTCAAGCATGAGTATTAATCTTTTATTGTATGTTGCTTTGTATATAATATTGTGAAACTCTATGTCTGCCTGAGCTATTTTTTTAAGATCTCCTATTGCTAGCATTTCTTCAAAATGCTTTTGTGCCTCTTTAAGCTCTGCCAGCTGAGTCTCATCTATTTTATCACAAGCAACCTGAACAGAAAGCTGCTCCAAAGCTTCTCTTATCTCCAAGACCTCTTCCATCTCTGTCTGAGACATACCCGCAACAATCGCTCCCTTCCTTGGAATAGTTATTGCTAGTCCCTCCTGCTCAAGCATTCGAATAGCTTCTCTAATAGGCGTACGACTAACACCAAGCTGATTAGCGAGAGCGATTTCCATAAGTCTCTCTCCCGGAAGTAAATCCCCCTTTAATATAGCCTCTCTTAATGTGTTAAAAACAACATCCCTGAGGGGTAAATATGCATCCATGTCTAGTTTAAGATTATCTATCATTTTTACTCCTTATAGGCTTAACCACATAAACCTGCTTTCCATTTCTAGAATTTAGTATACTATCCCTTGCCTCATTAGCCTTGATTTTACTATCAAATACACCAAACACAGTAGGTCCAGAGCCTGTCATAAGTGCGCCCATCGCTCCATGCTCTATCATAGTTTTTTTTATATCCGCAATAACAGCATGCTCTTTTAGTGCAACTGTTTCCAGCACATTTCCAAATGAAGCGACTACATTTTCAAGACTTTGTTCATTCAGTGCAAGCATCATATTATTCATATTAGGATGAACTACGTTTTCAAGGTTATCGTATTTTTTATATGCTTCCTTCGTAGATATTCCAAAGCCTGGTTTAGCAATACATAAAAAGCAATCTGGCAGAGAAGTCATAGGCGTAAGTACCTCTCCTATACCTTCCGCACGCATGCATCCTCCTCTAATGCAAAATGGAACATCTGCACCTAGTGTAAGACCCATGTCACATAGTTCTTCCTCTGAAAATCCCAAATCAAAAAGCTTATTTATGCCTATTAGCACCACTGCCGCATCAGTACTACCGCCAGCCATACCTGCAGCTATCGGTATAAATTTGTGAATATATATATCTACACCGCCTACCTCTTTAGATGTATTTTTTGTAATCAGCTCAGCTGCTCGATATGCAATATTCTTTTCATCTGTAGGAAATCCTGGCTTGTTCATCTTAAGCGATATTCCTTGATTTCCCTTTCTTAAACTAACCCAGTCAAAAAGGTCAATCTGCT
Source organism: Lachnospiraceae bacterium (assembly GCA_045600305.1). Classification (GTDB taxonomy): domain Bacteria; phylum Bacillota; class Clostridia; order Lachnospirales; family Lachnospiraceae; genus JAZRXQ01. Next base: position 6,116 of record JAZRXQ010000081.1, on the reverse strand, counting down.
GCATTATCATATCAACAAGATGATAACCGTCAGCCCTTACACCTGTAATATCAAGATTAAGATTGATTTTTGCGTAAGCCTTTAATACTAATTCTCTCATATTTATCATTGTCCTTAAATTGATACATTAAGTACAATCCAACATTTTTGGTTTTTTGTATACAATGTGCATTCTAGAACAATAGAGTAAAAAAGTCAAGTAGGCTAAACTAACCTCTTTTCAGACACGACCCTCCAAGCTATTTTTCTCAAATCTCTAACAAAACATTTGCAGGTCATATTCATGGGAATTCTGTTGTTTTTTCTCAAAAAATCAGACGCAGTTCCCATAAAATATGCGTTGTTATACAACACATTTTCAGGCATTATACAAAGCTGACTATCTGTTATCCTAAGACTGTTTTTGATTCTTTTATTTCCAATTGATGAATCAAGAATTTCAGACATTATGAAAATACACTTTTCCCTTGCTCTTGCAGGTAAATTCACAAATAAATCTTCTAGATTCTGATCACTGTAATCCATATTTATTACCACTAGGTCTGCCTCTTCGACAAACCTGGTTGACCATGCATTCATATAGCTGCCAGCATTAATAAAAATAACATCTCCATATTTTTCTAACTTATTTGCAAGCTCAGCAACTTTTTCTACTCGTTCCTCAAATGGCAATTCATATTCTCCATCATCAGACGGCAGATAATATAAATGATAATCTACAACCGATACAAAAGCTTCCTCAAAATCACGCTTTCCAAGCATGCCTTCTATTTGTCTCTTTACAAGATACTCTATACCCTTCGGTTTTTTATGAAAACCTTCCTCTGCGACTCTATTGGCAATTACAGGCTTGAAATACCTTTGCATACCTCCTTCAACATTATCCACAGATAACATAAAGTTACGATATGGAAACTCAAATGATATCTGAATCGCAATTGCTATCATATTTTTCAGAGAGCTCTGACTTCCTTTATCATCTAAAAAAACTATTTTCATACAGCACCGCCCTTCTTTGCTAGCTTCATAACTCTAGTCAAACCCGATGCAGATACCTGACAATTGTGCCTTACAATATCCATTAACAGCTTTTCCATCTCGTTAGAAATATATATAAACCTCTCAAATCCATGATACTGCATTAATAACCATTCAATCCTGTCATCTTCACCCATTGGCAGTCTGTGTTCTTCGTATATAAATGGATTATTTTGCGATAGTAAATGAAGTATATTGTTAGATCTCACCGCCTCATCACACACATCTCTAAGTATTACACTTACAGGAAGCTCAAGTCGTCTTATTAATTCTCTATACTTTATTAGCTTTGCGACATTTAAATCCGATATCAAATATATCTCGTCACATATACACAGTGCATCATCAGATGGCCATTCTCCCATATCAACAATAATAATCTCTGTAGGTTGCTCCTTCCAATAGATACAGTCCATCATAAAAGCATACTCTACTCCACTTTTATAGATTTTCCCGTTTTCCTTGCGTCCATGCACACAATATTTAATTAACTGATCATAGGAATTATCAATCACAAGAACCGTGATTTTAAGATTTGCAAACAAGGCTCCAAGATACAGACATATATCAGTCTGTCCTGTGCCAAATAAACCTATTATTCTCTTGTTATTCACTTTTTATCCTCGAGGGATTAATACGACAAAAAAGATGACGTCATTATAGACGCCATCCTTATATCTGTAAATATACTTTATAAAAGTTTTATAGAAAATTTATAGAATTTTAATAAATTACTCTTCAGTTGCCACGATAGCTATACCAAGTTCCTCAAGCTGTTTTTCATCTACAGTACCAGGAGCTTCACTCATGGGATCTGATGCATCCTTAACCTTGGGGAATGCAATTACGTCTCTGATTGATTCTGTATGAGCCATATGCATAATCATACGGTCTACTCCATATGCAAGACCTGCGTGAGGAGGAACTCCATATGAGAATGCATCAAGAAGGAATCCGAACTGCTCATGTGCTCTCTCCTTGGTAAAGCCTAGTACCTCAAACATCTTCTCTTGAATATCGCTCTGGTGAATACGCACTGAACCGCCACCGAGCTCTGTACCGTTAAGAACTATGTCATATGCCTTTGCACGAACACTTCCAGGATCGGAATCAATATTAGCCCAATCCTCTTCCATAGGCATGGTGAAGGGGTGATGCATTGCCATAAATCTGTTTTCCTCATCAGACCACTCTAAGAGGGGGAACTCTGTTACCCAGAGGAAGTTATATTGATTCTCATCAATGAGACCAAGCTCTTCTCCCAACTGAAGTCTAAGTGCGCCAAGTACATTCCATACAATCTTATTTTTATCAGCTGCAAAGAGAATCATATCACCTGACTCTGCTCCTGCTGCCTTTACGAGATTAGCAAGCTCTTCATCACTCATAAACTTGGCAAATGATGACTTGTATGTACCATCAGAATTAACTCCAAGATAAGCAAGTCCCTTAGCTCCATAGCCCTTGGCAAACTCAACTAGCTTATCAAGCTTCTTTCTAGGCATCTCAGCCTGTCCAGGAACTACGATTGCACGAACTGATCCGCCAGCTTCAAGAGCACCTGTAAATACTCCAAAGCCACAGCCTTTAACTGCTTCTGATACATCTACAAGCTCCATTCCAAATCTGGTGTCAGGCTTATCTGAACCGAATCTGTCCATAGCCTCCTGCCAGGGCATACGGGGAAGGGGAACCTGTATATCTACGCCAATTGCCTCTTTGAATACATACTTTAAGAGACGCTCATTAACATCTAGTACATCCTCGATATCAACAAATGATAGCTCCATATCCGCCTGTGTAAACTCAGGCTGACGGTCAGCACGTAAGTCCTCATCTCTAAAGCATCTTGCAATCTGGAAATATCTGTCATAGCCAGATGCCATAAGAAGCTGCTTAAAAATCTGTGGTGACTGAGGAAGTGCATAAAAATGTCCCTGATGTATACGTGAAGGTACAAGGTAATCTCTTGCTCCCTCAGGTGTAGATTTACAAAGGATAGGGGTCTCGATTTCCAAAAATCCTTCCTTACCCATGAACTCACGCATAAGTCCCATTACCTTAGACTTGAGCATAAGATTTTTTTGAATATCAGGGCGACGAAGGTCGAGATATCTGTATTTAAGTCTGATGTCCTCGGCAGTCTTTGAGTTTTCTTCTACTGCAAAAGGAGGAGTCTGAGACTCTGAGAGAATTCTAAGGTCTGTTGCAGTAACCTCTATCTCACCTGTAGCTAAATCCGTGTTTACAGCTCCACCTCTCTTATTGATGGTTCCTGTTACGGCTATTACAAACTCGCTTCTAAGTGTGCCTGCCTTTTCAAAGCCTGCTGCACCGATACTGTTTTCATCAAACATTATCTGAAGAAGTCCTGATCTATCTCTTAAATCGATAAAAATAAGGCTTCCTAAATTTCTTCTCTTCTGCACCCAACCCATTACGGTAATGGTGCTTCCTAATTCTGCGTTTACTGTTTCCGCGCATCTATGGGTTCTGTGAAGACCCTGCATTGATTCACTCATTTTTGTTTCTCCTTAATTATTATATATATCCCTAAACTCAGTGTAGCCCTGAGCCTCAAGTGTCTCTTTTTGGAACTTCTTGTTTTTGTTCATGCGGACTACAAGAATTTGTTTTCCCTCTGCTCGTTCTGCTGCAGCTTCCTTCATGATATCCCCGAGCTTGTCTGCTGGATAGCCCTTTTCGATGAGATATGCCTTTTTCTCAGGAGCTGTAGGAATCTTGAAGCCACTCTCCATTAAGAGAAGGACTATTCTCTCAAAACCGATAGAAAAGCCACATGCAGGAACATCCTTGCCTGTAAACTTACCTACCATCTTGTCATATCTACCGCCACCGCCACATGCTGCGCCGAGCTCTGGCATAACTATCTCAAAAATAGTTCCTGTATAATAACCCATTCCTCTTACAAGAGTAGGATCAAATACTAATGTAAAGTCCGCAGTCTTTGCTGCATTAACCGCATTAATAATTTCTGACAAGCCATCTTTAACACCATCCTCAAGAGCGCTAGAAATAGCCTCTGCTAGTGAACTAAGTGCATCGATTGCCACCTTGCCCCTGGTACAATCAAAAAATCCAAGATACTTATCTATCTCTGCCTCGCCAAAACCATTGTCAAGTAGCTCTGCCTTAACACCCTCTGCCTGAATTTTGTCCATCTTATCGAGAGAGATGCACACGCTATCAAACTTGTCATTGTCAGCTTCATCAGCTGTTACAAGGCCTGCTGCCACCGCCATTGCTCTTAAGATACGACGATCATTAATATGTATCTCAAAGTTCTTGAAACCAATTCGACCAATAGTAGTTGTCGTAGCAAGAATAAGCTCTATTTCAGCTAAATTGCTAGGCTCACCTAAGATATCAATATCACACTGCATAAACTGGCGATATCTACCACGCTGAGGTCTATCTGCTCTCCACACACTACCCATCTGTAATGACTTAAATGGTGCGGGCAAATCATTTGCATTGTTAGAGTAATATCTTACAAGCGGAACTGTAAGGTCATATCTCATTCCATAATCCACCACATCGTTCTCATTTTGAGCAGTATCTAAATGAAGCTTTTCTCCTCTTTTCAATACCTTGAAAATAAGCTTTTCATTCTCTCCACCCTGTTTAGAAGAGAGGTTCTCTATTGATTCCATACAAGGTGTCTCAATAGGGGTAAACCCAAAGCTCTCATAGGTTGTTCTAATAACCGACTGGACGTAATTTCTAATCTCCATCTCAGCAGGCATAATGTCCTTCATACCATTGACTGGCTTTTTAATCAGTGCCATTTTTATTCCTCACTTACTATAAATAAAACTAATTTTACATTTGCTTATATATATCGTCAAGCATTTGACAATTAGATTGACTTTCAATCCATAAATAGCTTTCGTTTGCGTTCAATCATCTCATCTATTCTGTCTATGTACATAGGAACATCTTTAACACAGTCACATCTTTCTATGCGACCGCCTGTAGGATATACTCTCTTGGTAACTGTTCCTGCTCCACAGGCAACTATAGATTGAACCTCTTCCATAATAAGTATATTATATATCCCCTCATGTCCCTTAAGCGAATAGCCTGTATTCTCAAGGTTTCCCGCCATATTCTTCTGACGATACATATAATATGGATGCATCCCCATCTCTCTGGCAACAGACTCACAAATCTTTTGATGTTCCTCAGAATTAACTATTTCATAGGGATTATCATATTCGCCCTTTTCCTTGAGTTCAGCAAGCTTCATGCCTAGCCTACTGGCTCTCTTAATCGCTAATGAGTGAACTGTGAGATTCTCTGGTGCAAGTTTTTTTATTTCCTTCATCGTCGAAGCCACATCATCTATTGTCTCTGAGGGAAGCCCCAGTATTATATCCATATTGATGGTATCAAACCCAATTTCTCTTGCCAGAGAAAATGCATTTTTTATATCCTCGACTGAATGTCGTCTACCAATTAAATCCAAGGTCTCCTGTTTCATGGTCTGAGGATTAATTGAAATACGATTAATGCCATGATTTTTAATGACCTCTAGTTTTTCTCTTGTGATGCTATCTGGTCTACCGGCCTCAACGGTAAATTCCTTGATATGACTGATATCAAGATTATCCTTTATCATACTTATTAGCCTATCCATTTGAGAAGGGCTAAGTGTTGTTGGAGTGCCACCACCTATATATATAGTATCTAAAGTCTTATCCTTAAAACTCTCTCCTGTAAATCTAATCTCTTTTTCAAGCGCGTCAAGATAATCATCCACTATATCTGAATACCTGCTGAGCGCATATGATGTAAACGAACAATATAGACACGTCGTAGGACAAAAGGGAATGCCAACATATAGGCTATATCCATTTTTTACATCAATCTTGGATATAATCTCACGCTCATTCCTAGCAATCTCAGTTGCCAGATTACATTTCTCATCTGACACATAATAATCATTTTTTAGATGCGCTATTGCAGCCTTTTCATCTTTTCCCTCATCAAAATCCTTGACCGCAATCTTGGTAGGCCTAATACCTGTAAGTATTCCCCATGGAAGAGACTTACCC
>JAZRXQ010000080.1:0-10396 GCA_045600305.1 Lachnospiraceae bacterium | reverse complement strand
CTTGTCAACAATTGCGTATGCCTGCTTCTGTAACTTGTCCTGTGTCTCCTGTGAAATAGTAAGCATAGGAGCTGCACAGAAGGAATCTCCTGTATGAACTCCAATGGGGTCGATGTTCTCGATGAAGCAAACTGTGATCATGTTTCCATCTTTATCACGTACAACCTCAAGCTCTAACTCTTCCCATCCAAGGATACTCTCCTCAACAAGTACCTGATGTACAAGTGAAGCTGCAAGTCCTCTTGCACAAACTGTCTTTAACTCTTCTTTATTGTAAACGAGTCCGCCACCGGCTCCACCCATGGTGTAAGCAGGACGAAGAACTACGGGGTATTTAAGCTTGTCAGCGATTTCAAGGGCCTCATCTACTGAGTAAGCAACCTCTGAACGAGGCATCTCGATACCAAGCTCATTCATTGTATTCTTGAACTCAATTCTGTCCTCACCACGCTCAATTGCATCTACCTGAACACCAATGACCTTAACGCCATATTTATCAAGGATACCAGCCTCAGCAAGCTCTGAGCAAAGGTTAAGTCCACTCTGTCCACCAAGGTTAGGAAGAAGTGCGTCGGGTCTTTCCTTAGCAATAATCTGCTCTAATCTCTCAATGTTTAGTGGCTCAATGTATGTAACATCTGCCATCTCAGGATCTGTCATGATAGTTGCAGGGTTTGAATTAACCAATACTATCTCATATCCTAAATTTCTAAGTGCCTTACATGCCTGAGTTCCTGAGTAGTCAAACTCGCATGCCTGTCCAATAATAATGGGACCTGATCCAATAATCAAAACCTTATGAATATCAGTTCTCTGTGCCATTTTATTCCCCTCCTAATTACTTTATTTGAATTCTTTCTTAATAAAACACAAATCGATTTATTTTACTCTAAATAGGATAACCTTGCAAGAGTAATTCCTCATTTGTGAGAATTTTTATCCGTAAAAATCCCCCTGAGGTTTTCCACAGGGGGGATTTTAAATTACTTATTTGATAAATATTCATCAATGCCCTTAGCAGCAGCCTTACCAGCTCCCATTGCAAGGATAACTGTTGCAGCACCTGTAACGGCATCACCACCAGCATATACGCCTGCCTTAGATGTAGCACCAGTATCCTCTGTTGCTACGATACATTTACGACGGTTAATCTCAAGTCCCTTTGTAGTAGAAGAAATAAGAGGATTAGGACTTGTACCAAGTGACATGATAACTGTATCAGCCTCAATCTCATACTCGCTTCCAGGAACCTCAACAGGGCTACGACGTCCTGACTCATCAGGCTCACCGAGCTCCATCTTGATAACCTTAACTGATTTAACCCATCCGTTCTCATCAAGGAGAATCTCTGTAGGATTCTGAAGAAGATCAAAAATGATACCCTCTTCCTTTGCGTGATGTACTTCCTCAACTCTTGCGGGAAGCTCTGCTTCACTACGACGATATACTACATGTACCTCTGCGCCGAGACGAAGAGCTGTACGAGCAGCATCCATAGCAACGTTACCACCACCAACTACAACAACCTTCTTGCCACGGCTGATAGGTGTATCATAGCTTTCATCAAATGCTTTCATGAGGTTATTTCTTGTGAGGAACTCATTGGCTGAGAATACGCCAAGTCCCTGCTCTCCAGGGATTCCCATAAATCTGGGAAGTCCTGCTCCAGAACCAATAAATACAGCCTCAAAGCCTTCCTTCTCGATGAGCTCATCGATTGTAGTAGACTTTCCAATAACTACGTTAGTCTCAATCTTAACGCCGAGATATTTAACATTTTCAACTTCCTTGGCAACAACAGCCTTCTTGGGAAGACGGAACTCAGGAATACCATAAGATAATACTCCGCCTGCCTCATGAAGTGCCTCAAAAATAGTAACATCATATCCAAGCTTAGCTAAGTCTCCAGCACATGTAAGACCTGCAGGACCTGAACCAATAACTGCTACCTTGTGTCCATTTAATTTCTCAGCCTTGTTAGGCTTGATTCCATTCTCTCTTGCCCAGTCAGCAACGAATCTCTCAAGCTTACCAATTGAAACAGCCTCGCCCTTGATACCTCTGATACACTGACCCTCACACTGTGACTCCTGAGGACAAACACGTCCACAAACTGCAGGAAGTGCACTACTCTGTGAGATAACCTGATAAGCAGCCTCAAAATCACCGTTCTTAACCTGCTCTACAAAGCCAGGAATATTAATAGATACAGGACAACCCTGCATACATTTAGCATTCTTACAATTAAGACATCTAGATGCCTCTTCCATTGCCTCTTCCTTGTTGTAGCCGAGACAAACCTCTTCAAAATTCTTAGCTCTTACCATAGGATCCTGCTCACGAACAGGAATTCTTACATTAACGTCACCCATTATTTGTCACCTCCGCAATTGCCACATCCGCCGTGGTGTGTAGCGCCCTCTGTAAGCTCTAACATCTTGCGGCCCTCGAAATCCTTGTACTGTGCCATACGCTTCATAGCCTGATCAAAATCTACTAAGTGTCCATCGAACTCAGGTCCATCTACACAAGCAAACTTAACCTCGTCTCCTACGATAAGACGGCATGCTCCACACATTCCTGTTCCATCAACCATAACGGGATTCATTGAAACGATAGTGGGGATGCCAAGCTCCTTTGTCTTGAGACAAACAAACTTCATCATAATCATAGGTCCAATTGCTACACAGTGATCATATGTAACTCCCTCATCATAGAGTGCCTGAAGCTTCTGTGTTCCATTACCGTGGAACTCATATGAACCATCATCTGTACATACATATGCATTCTTAGCAACTGCCTTCATCTCATCTATATAGAAAAGAAGATCCTTATTTCTAGAACCCATGATAACGTCTACATCAACGCCATGCTCATGTAACCACTTTACCTGAGGATATACAGGAGCTGTTCCAAGTCCACCAGCAATAAATACAATTTTCTTGGTCTTGGTCTCTTCAAGATTTTCCTCTAAGCAAAGCTCTGAAGCTACTCCCAAAGGTCCGACGAAGTCCATAAGCTCATCGCCTACCTGAAGCTCCATCATACGTGTTGTAGATGCTCCAATTGTCTGAACCACGATTGTGATTGTTCCCGCCTCTCTGTCATAATCACAGATTGTAAGGGGAATTCTCTCACCAATCTCATCTGTCTTTGCGATAATAAACTGTCCAGGAAGACAAGATGCTGCAACTCTAGGAGCCTTGATGTCCATAAGTATAATCTTGTCAGCCAGTACTTCTCTTCGTACTATAGGATACATACTTTTCCTCCATTTTTATTGTGAGCATTAGCTCAAATTTTTCATAATTCACACTAATTCATTAGTTTATTGCAAAACCTTCTTTTTTTCAAGAAAAAATTTAGCTAATTGGTATATAAACTTTTTTCCTTCTTTATTATATACTTGTGACAGTGATTAATTATCTATACTGCACTACTGCATGATACAGATAACTACATGCTAAAAGAAAGGATTACGACATGCTAGAAGATTATATTGCAGCAAAAAAACTAGCTGAAAAATCATATAAAAATGCAGTGACATCAGGAAAATATCCGTACCTCCCTTCCTTAGAGGACTGGACTACTATGGATAGCTTTGCTGGCGAGGAACCCTTAGGTATTATGGACATACCTCTTAATAGAATTGCTGGTACTAGGACTATCGGAAGAAAAAATTCTTTTGCTCCCAACTTTTTACCTCTATTTGATGAGAGTAGCGAGTTTGCGATGAAATGGAGTAATCTCTATGATTCACAGCTAGAAGAAGGAATTAGAGAACCCATTAAGGTTTATGAATATCTCTCGCGCTACTATGTGCAGGAGGGTAATAAAAGAGTAAGTGTAATGACCTATGTTGGCGCGCCTTCCATGGCAGCAAGCGTCACTAGACTTTTGCCAAAGAGATATGACGATCCCGTTTTTGACAGATATGATGAATATGTCAAGTTTTTTACCAGCACCAAGGTTACTTCTATCTACTGTGACATTCTTGGAAACTACGAAAAGCTCTGCAATTTTTATCATAAGAGTCTGACGGACACATGGACTGATGACGAGATAATCGAGCTTAGAAGCGACTATGCCCGATTTGAAATTGTATATTCAAATATGGGTGGTTCCAAAATTGCTGGTTCTCCTGGCGATGCATTTGTTAAATATTTGGAGGTCTATGGACACCACACAATCCACTTCCAGTCTCAGAAGGACCTTAGAAATGACCTTATGAGAATGTGGTCTGAGTTCAAGGCCGGTGCTGTTGGTGAGGAAGCTAAAATAATGCTATCACCCTCTGCTAATAAGAATACAGGTGGACTCATTAGCCATTTATTCTCAAACACTAACAAAAAACTAAAAATTGGTTTTGTCTATCCCAAGACACCCGAGACAAGTGGCTGGACCTACTCACATGAGCTTGGTCGCCAGTACCTCGCTGATTACTACAAGGGTTCTATAGAGACCTTTACTTATTTTGATGCTGAGACAGTTTTTAAGCCCTCAGAGATATTAAATAAAGCCGTTGAGGATGGTTGTAATATTATTTTTACAACTACAGCTTACTTGGGTCCCGCATCACTTAAATGTGCAATAGCAAACCCTAATGTCAAGATTCTTAACTGTGGTATTAACTCGACTCATTCTGCAGTACGCACTTATTGCACCAGATTATATGAGACAAAATTCCTTCTTGGTGTAATAGCTGGTGCTCTTTGTAAAGGGAAAAAAATAGGCTACATTGCTGACTATCCTATTTTCCAAACTATTGCCAATATCAATGCCTTTGCCCTTGGAGCAAAGGTTACAAATCCTGATGCCAAAATCCAGCTTACGTGGAATTGTCTTAATGACGGCATAGCTCCAGAGGACCATTTCGATCCCGAAATTGAGCTCATTTCTGGCAAGGATTTTATCATTCCTGACAGACCTGACAAAAAATTTGGTCTATACAGGCGTTCTATAAATGCAGACGAGGTTACAACTATCGCTGCTACACTCTGTGATTGGGGAAAGTTTTATCAACAGATTGTAGACAGCATAAAAAATGATTCCTATAAGTCAGATTCCGCTGCCAACAAAGATAGAGCAATCAATTACTGGTGGGGCATTTCGGCAGGTGTAACTGAACTGATATGCTCAGCTAAGCTTCCCATAGAATTATCGCGCATGATAAGTGTTCTCACAGAGGAAATTGCATGGGACAGATACAGGCCTTTTGATACGGAACTAATTGACAACGAAGGAAACTTAATCCAGGATAAAAAATCTCATATGAGTCACACTCAGATTATGAGAATGAACTGGCTACTTGATAATGTAGAGGGTCGTTTTCCTACTATTACCGAGATGGTCGACGAGGCTCTAAACGTAGTTATGTTACAGGGTGAATTAAAGGATAAAAAAACTGAGGAGAAGGACGCATAATTGCGTAAAGGGGAGTTATGAACATTTTAGCGTTAGCAGATCAAGAGGACAAATTTCTCTGGGATAATTTAGACAAGGCATACCTGCGGTCTGCCGATTTAATTCTTAGCGCAGGTGATTTAAAGCGCGAATACTTAGAGTTTTTATGTACATTTACAAATGCACCTATTATCTATGTATATGGCAATCATGACAGAACCAAGGGGCGCACGGGTCCTGAAGGCTGCGAATGTGCAGAGGATAAGATTATTACCTACAACGGAATCAGAATTTTAGGTCTTGGCGGAAGTATACGTTACCGTCCTGATTGTCTTGATATGTATACAGAGGCAGAGATGGAAAAGCGCATAAAAAAACTGCGCTTTAAATTAAAACGCAGTAAAGGTTTTGATATCTTGCTAACACACGCTCCTGCCTTTGAGCTAGGGGATGATACTGATTTTGCTCACAGAGGCTTCAAGTGTTTTAGAGACCTTTTAGATGAGTACAAGCCCAAGTACATGATTCACGGACATGTACACTTAAACTACGGTCGCAAGGAGCGTATCCAGCAATATGGTGACACTACTATCATCAATGCCTTCGAGAAGCATATGTTTGAGTACTAGTGCGCGCTTTTTTCTTTTTCACCTGTCCCTTTTCGTAGACAATTTTTCTGGGTGGTATAAGACAGGTCTTGTCGAAGCCTATAAGGTCGCTTCTGCCCTCTTTCAACAGTGCCTCTTTAACCAATTCATAGTTCTTAGGGTCCTTGAACTGGATGAGCGCACGCTGCATTGCTTTCTCATGAGGCGACTTAGGGACATAAACCTTTTTCATCGTCCTAGGGTCATAGCCTGTGTAGTACATGCATGTCGATAATGTAGAAGGCGTAGGGTAAAAATCCTGAACCTGCTCTGGCATATAACCCAAATCCCTAATATATTCTGCAAGCTCTATGGCAGACTTTAGGGTACTACCGGGATGCGAACTCATAAGATATGGAATTACATACTGGCTATGATCTAGCTTACCTCTCTTAATCAGTCCGCCGTTTACTGCTGCAAACTTCTCAACAAAGCGCTCATATACTTTATTTCTAGGCTTTCCCATTAAATCAAGAACTTCATCAGAAATATGTTCCGGTGCTACTCTTAGCTGTCCACTAATATGGTATTTACATAGCTCCCTAAAAAACTCATCATTTTTATCTGCAAGAAGATAGTCAAACCTAATTCCAGAGCGCACAAATACTCTCTTGATTCCTGGAAGCTTTCTGAGCTTTCTAAGAAGCTCCAAATAATCAGAATGGTCTACCTTCATATTCTTACAGATATCAGGCCATAGGCACTGCTTGTTAGGACACACTCCCTTAGTAAGCTGCTTGTCACAGCCTGGACGTCTAAATTGGGCAGTTGGACCTCCTACGTCGTTGATATTACCCTTAAAGTCTTTTTCTGTGAGAAAAATCTCTGCCTCTCTTATGATAGATTCATGGCTTCTTGACTGTATTATTCTTCCCTGATGAAAATTAAGAGCACAGAATGTACATGCCCCATAGCAGCCTCTGTTGGAGGTAATCGAATACTTGATCTCCTTGATAGCTGGAATTCCACCATCCTTTTCATATACAGGATGATAGGTTCGCATATAAGGCAAATCATATACATCATCCATCTCCTGCGTACTAAGTGGCTCCTGAGGAGGATTCTGCACTACATACTCATAATCCTTATATTTTTCTATAAGTATCTTGGCTGTAAATGGGTCAGTGTTGACATACTGAGTATAAAAGCTCTTGGCAAAGGTCTCCTTGTCAGAACATATCTCATCATAGGAAGGAAGGATTATATGCTCCTCATAAATACTATCTAGGTCTCTTGCCTTATACACTGAGCCCTTTATAAAGGTAATATCCTTTATGTCTATATCAGAATTAAGAGCATCTGCCACTTCTACGACAGACCTCTCACCCATTCCATATAAAAGTAAATCTGCTCCACTGTCTAAAAGCAGCGAACGCTTTACCTTATCTGACCAATAATCATAGTGAGCAAGTCTACGTAGGCTCGCCTCTATTCCACCAATAATAATAGGAGTATTTTTGTATTTTTTTCTAATCAGATTACCATACACCACACCTGCATGATCTGGTCTTAGTCCAATCTTGCCTCCTGGCGAATAGTTATCAAAGCTTCTTTTTTTCTTGGCAACCGTATAGTGATTGACCATAGGGTCCATATTGCCTGATGATATCAAAAAGCCTAATCTAGGCTCTCCTAAAATGGATATAGATTCCTCGTTTTTCCAATCGGGCTGAGCTATGATTCCTACCTTGTAGCCATGAGCCTCCAAAACCCTAGATATAATTGCATGCGCAAAAGACGAGTGATCCACATAGGCATCACCCGTCACAACTATAAAATCAAGCTGCGTCCAGCCACGCTTTTTCATATCTGATTTGTTAATTGGTAAAAAACTCATTTTTTACTGCTCACTATTTTTTTCAGTATACCAGCAAACAATTCTATTGTGTTCAGCATTTATGTTCCACCTTCCTTTGAATTAATCTTGCATTTATAATATAACAAATTATCTTAAAATATGAGTACTAAAAAATAGACTTCAAACCATTATTTTAGATAGTTTATAACATACTTTCTACAGATATTATATTCTTACGTTAAATCAAAATCAATCATAATCCTCATAGAAGTTTATACTCTAGTCTTCCTTTGGTCTTGATCAATTAGTGCATAGAGTAACTATCATGCATACGAATAACCGTCCCTCATTGGAAAACGGGTGGAGATGTCAATGCATTAGATAGTATTCATCTAAATGGTCGTGCGGTTAATCTTTAATTCAACTTGCGAAAATGAATACATGGTGATATATTTGATGAGGTCAATTTTTGAAATTATAAAAATCAAGCTATAAAAGAGGAGAAACAAATGAAAAAGAACGTATTTTTACCTTTCCTAGTCATCATGTTAATTCTTAGTATGGTGACGATTTCTGCCAGCCAGGTTTCCGCAGCCGTTGCTGTCTGGATGAGTGATTCGACAGTAACTCTTTATGAGAAAGAATCCAAGAAAATATCAGCAAATATTGCAGGGGGTGAGAGCAATTCCAGCTTCAAGTGGTCTAGCTCAAACAATTCAGTAGCCACAGTTTCAAAAGACGGTGTAATCAAAGCTAAGAAAGCAGGAAAAGCTACAATTACTGCTGCGGGTAAAAACTTCCCTACAAAGCTTACATGCAAAGTAACAGTAAAAGAGCGAAAGTTAAAGCTCAACAAATCTTCAGCAACTCTTCAGATGGGTGAAGAGCTTAAGCTAAAGACGACTGCCAGCTCGGTAAAGGGAACTCTCAAGTGGAAGAGTTCTAATACAAAAATAGCTACTGTTTCATCAGATGGTGTTGTAACTGCTGTTAAAAATGGTAGTGCCACAATTACCGCAACATTAAAAGGAAGTTCTAAGACTGCTACCGTCAAGATTAAAGTCGTAAAG
The DNA here is from genome assembly GCA_045600305.1 of Lachnospiraceae bacterium. Taxonomy (GTDB): domain Bacteria; phylum Bacillota; class Clostridia; order Lachnospirales; family Lachnospiraceae; genus JAZRXQ01. The sequence goes on along the minus strand of JAZRXQ010000080.1, from coordinate 1,478 downwards.
AAACTTGGCAAAGAATTGGAGCCTTATTTAGGAGATATTGATACACTTCTCGCAGCTATTGGAGACGTAAAAAAAGCATCGGCCAAGGATGCTGGTACAATCGAATTGAATGATTATACATATTATGTTGATTCAACCAATGGAAAGAGTAGCCTTGCATTGGGTGTAGTTAAGCGTTCTTATTACACAGGCGCTAGCTGGATCAAGATTTACAAACGTACAGATATTTCTATTTTGGGCGTAAAAGTTGGAATGGATTATAGAGAAGCTATCGCAGCAGCTGAAGGATATGGATTATCTGTTTCCAGTGAGTTTAGCGATTGCGTAAAGATGCAGGGCACACCTGGTCACGATCTCAAAATCCTTACAGCAGATGGTATCACCGTTAACGGAGTCGAGTGGGTAACACTAAAAACCAATACCGGGGGCTGATAGAAATCAATATGCAGGTGGGTAGGTGTCACCTGACAGGTTGCGTCATTTGTATTAGATAGTATTCATAAAAAAAGACAGCCGAAGCTGTCTTTTTTTAGTGTGATTTCTAGTTGGCTGAGATTTGTCGATATTTTTCACAGAAAAATGTCGACTGCGAAAACTCGTCTCACTTCGTTCGCTTGAGTTTTCGTGCTAGTCAAAATTTTGCAAGCAAAATTTTAACTAGGAACCATGCCCACCTCCGGAGTGACCGCCTCCGCCGCCGTGGCCGCCTCCACCGTGACCACCACCGCCACCAGATGAGTGGTACACCTTAGTCTGTCTGATAAATCTGACGACAGGATTTTCAAAACGAAAATCAGGTTTAAGAATACTCATAACAACTTCGTTAGTTGCAGCCTTCATTCTTGTCTGACTCTTAACAACTAAAAAGAATATAAAGAATCCTATTACAAGAGCAAGTACGGCATTTCCCGCATATTTCATAGGCATGGGAATACTCTTACCCTGGCACACATTAAGAATCTGCTCATAGCACCTCTTAGCGCATCTGTAATAATTCGCATTCGTTGCATCCTTGTATATGTTGTCTGTTATAGAATCTGCATTACTCTTAGTAATGTATTTCTTAGCAGTACCTGTTGAATCAATATATAGATATCTATTATCCATATCAATGACAAATACTATTCCATCACTATTAAACAGCGTTTCATTAATCTGCTCTGCATAATGTTGGGTCAATGATGAATTAGTTAGCACAGATACAAAAGCCACGTTAGCATACTTGGTAATTGGCAGCATATCCTGTTTTAGTTTCTCCTGCTCCTCATAAGATAAGAGAAATGCACTGTCCATAATTACCACATCATATTTGTAGCCATTATCATCTGATGAATCAGCATAAACTGTGTTAGCACCTACTCCTAACGTTGCAGTGAGGCAAATAACAACAGCGATAATTGTTAAAACACATTTTTTTACAAATGAATTAGTATAAACCATCATTATCTCCCCCTTACCTCTTTTTTCTTAAACTGTGG
>JAZRXQ010000079.1:0-5063 GCA_045600305.1 Lachnospiraceae bacterium | reverse complement strand
GAACAGCCTCGGAAAAATCAAAGTGAGCCATAGTGGTCAGTTATTTCAAAAAGTTCAACTTCAGTTATAATGATTGAATTGTCCAGCGCACTGCTCTTGAACAACAACCGGTATTTCAAATCGCATCTCACACTCTCAAAGTCCTTCAGGTCACCCTTCAGCCTTTCATAATTCAGTCCCTTACATTGAAACAGGTCCTCTATGCGTTTGGCTTTCTTTATTATGTTTACAGCCTTAACAAACCCCGAGATTGTCGATTTAGGTAATTTCTTATAACTCTTATCATTCGACCTGCCCGTTGTATATAGTTCCAACAAAGCCTCATTATCAGTGTTTACATGCATCAAGCCCATTATGTATTCGTGCAAAGTTAGCGAATATTTTCAATTATCAAAATTGATAAATGCGTACGTCCTTACCTTGTATTTTTAGCCTTATCCCGCGAAGACTACTCCGTCCAAAACTTCATTTCCATCCATTCCGTCTATGCAGAACCAGAAGTTCTCGCTCTCCTCCTTGATAATTCTAACTATCTTACCATCAGAGGTTTTCACATCACCATAGCCATTGTTGTCAGTTCTATAGTATGTCATCTTTGTTCCCTTAGGTACCTCTATTGCCCCAAGAGCTTTTCCAGCTTCATCTACTTCTACTGCTCTAAATTTCTTGAGCGCTGTAAACTCATGAGGTCCAACAATTCTGAAATCCTTACAACTATCATCAGCAACAGCTAAGCCTTTATCATCACAATGATATACCTTGTATCCAGAAACTGTACTTAAGTAATCTGTATGACTTTCAAGTAGCATCTGCTTAGGATCAACCAAGCATGCTGTCTTAAACCATCCCTCATAGGGAGTCTCATTCCACTCTCCCCAAGCATAATCAACTGTAGAAGGACTTAGATTATATCCCCACTCAGAATCACCTATTGAAGCAGGCTTGCCACCTGTAATATCAAACATTTTCATAAATACATAATCATTATCCGAGGAAGCAATCACATATACATAATAATTGTCATCATTCTTTACAAGATAGCCTGTTAATGAATATGCGTAAGAATCACTTTTAAAAGAATCATTTCCAACCTTCACACCAAAGCTATCATACTGATAATACTCAGAGTTCCAATTTCCATCAACAACTACATCCTCTCTCTTGCCATCGCCATTTACATCAACTGAAACTGTATCCATTCCAATCTTTGAAATATAGCTATTAGGGTTAGTTAAATATTTCTCATCGAATAATCCAGCATTATCTTCAGGATATAAAACTACTTCGAAATTACCAGACGCGTAAGGTGCAATATCATACTGATTAAAAATAACCTTAACTCCATTATATGTAATAACGTAGTTTAGCTTTCCTTCGTTAATCAGATTTTCTACATCTGTTTCAAGAGTTGATACATCATAAAAAGCATCCTTGTCATACTGTGTTGTCAAAGCATCATATATAAGACTAGCCGCCTTTTTGGCATCTTTAAAGAACACATTAGACTTAATCTCTTCACCAGTCTTTGAATCAAAATTATAACCGATTATGTTATATCCGCCATGTGCCCCACCATAATAAGTACTGTAGTTAGCAACATATGAAAAAACTGTACTGTCACTTCTTTCAGGATTAATTTCGTACTGGTCTGAAAAATACGAATCGTAGGAACCCCAGTCGTTAGTTGTAGACTTGGCAAAATCCATAGCATCCTCTAGCATGTCATTTACACTATTTTTAATGCTCGTATTGACTTGATTTTGAAATGCCCCTACTGCATCTACTAAAAGCTTGTAGTCTTTACTATCATTTTCATCAAATTCAAAGCTTGCTAATTCAATAGCATAATATGTTCCATTTTCATCAGTGTAATAAATTGACTCATTCTTTAATATTGGATGCAGCATCTTGGTCGTAAGAATATCTACACCATCTTTGATTGCATCATCAAGTTTTTCAATACCATTTTCTGCCTGGTTGATAGCATCCTGAGCACCTTCAGCAACCTCCTCTAAGGTATCTGTCAATTTATCCTTAGCATTTTCAGCAACCTTGTTTAATAGATTAGCACAACCACAGAGCGATAATGACATCACTGCTGCTAAAATTCCCACTAAAATTCTCTTTTTCATAAGCATTTACCTCTTTTCTTAATAAGCATCTCATATAACTGAACAGTTACCATTTTGTTTATTAACTTATTGATGAGCAGATATTACAACCACACTCTGACAAAATAAAGACAAATCATGCGAATTACTTCATTGCCTTATTGAGTCTGCTCTGGAATACTGCAAGTGCAATAGGGTTCATAGGTAAAATAGGTAAAAGTATTGCACTTATGATGAGAAGCACCTTGAGATTCTTAATCACTATTCCCTCTTTTTTAAGATTCTCGGTAAATTCAGCATTCCACTTAATTACAGCATATACGCCATAGAATGGAATAAATGTACTGAGGAGATACAATGCAGGCATCTTTGCCCTATTAAATCTCTCACTGTATTTATCCATCATGACACCTGACCAGATAAATCCAAAGAGTCCGCCTGTGAGCACCCAGAGTGCAACCATGACAAATACGTTCTCTGTCTTGTCCTCTGCCTTAAGCTCATCCTTGATACCTGAGATATCATATTCAGGATGCTGCTTTTTTAATTCCTGAGCAATCATTGTTGCAGAAAAATCCTTAGGCATCTTGAAGGCTACAAAAAATCCTACTATACATGCAGCACATACGATAAGAGGAACTATAAGAAGTCCTAAGTTATACACATCTCCACTTGTAAGAGACGTTCCAGCCTGTGCATTAAACGCATTCGCTGCCTCTTCAAAGCCAGTTGCATATACCACTCCGTCAGCCTGCTTTGAGATGAAGAAGTTTTTGATGTTATCGTATACAAGCGATGAACCGAAAGCTCCAACAATTGTGGTACATACTATTCTAGTAGCAAAGTACATTGAAGAATGATCCTTGCCAGTAATCTGACGCTCTACTCCACCTACCTGTGCGGGTACGAGGTAAGGGAACATAAAAAATGAACCGATTGCCCATGAAGCAAGGAGACCTCCAGCAATTGAGATAACATACTGAAGAGTTACGTTGCCTGTTCCAACCATCCAAAGTGATGCTGCATCAAATGAAAGAATGCAAAGTGCAAACGCCAAGAGACATGTCTGGAATGCAAAGCGAAGTCCCTTTTTATTCTTGAGCTTGATAAGTAGATAGAGCATTACAGGAACAGGTGCAAAGGCTGATGTATTTACAATTGCCATCTGTCCTGAATCAAAGCCCATTCCACCGATGATAAGTGCATTCATAGATGTCAAAAACATCTGTAATCCAAAGATTGCACAGCAGTCCACTATAACCCACTTCATGAAAAGCTTGTTTGAAAATGCTACCTTCATTGAAGCTAAAAAACCTGTCTTTTCATAGGTAGTCGCATCCATACCAGCATTCTCAGGGTATCCATATTTTTCACCCTCTTTTATAAGAAAAACAGGAATAAGAATTGTAAGCATGAGAGGTAAGAGGCAGAGCACAAGCTTATCAATGTGCATGCCTGATACCTTTAAAAGTAGGGGTACTAACGCGTACACGATACAGTATGTAATCGTATCAAAAAAGCTCTTATAAGCTGTTACTCTGGATCTTTGGGCCTCACCTGTACATATAGATGAGATTGAACCATAGAATGTGATTACACTCATTGAATATGATACAAAAAAGATTACTGCCCAGCCACACATCCAAATAGTGTTAAGTACCTGATTGCAGTCCTCTCCTGTTCCTCCGATAGCAAACCAGCACATTGCGTAAGATACTACCATGGGAATGAAGCATACTAATATAGGAGGACGACGTCTTCCTAATTTTGTTGATAATCTGTCTGTAATTGATGCTAGAGGTATGTCAATAATACCATCTATAATCTTTGCAATAAACCAAAGTACAGGGAATACTGCAGGAAGTATTAGACATACTCCACTAATTGCCTGAACACTGTTTTCTGTGAGGGCAGCAGGATTAACTGCGTCACTAAAATACGCGCCCATCAAAATTGCCATGAAGTTTGGTCCTAATGAAGCCATTCCAAATAGGACCTCTTTCCATTTCTTGTCCAAACTTTGAACCATAATAACCTCCTAACTTTCTTACGCCTTAGTTATCATTCTCGTCATCACTAGACATAGAATAAACCTGACGTTTTCTAGCCATCTCATCACTCTCGAGATACTCGTCATAAGTTGTAATCTTGTCGATGATGCTGCCGTCTGGCATAAACTCGATGATACGATTTGCGGTAGTCTGCACTACCTGATGGTCACGCGAAGCAAAAAGAATTACTCCAGGATACTTGATGAGACCATTGTTGAGTGCTGTGATGCTCTCCATGTCAAGGTGGTCAGTAGGCTCGTCTAAAATGATAACGTTAGTAGCTTCAATCATCATACGAGAAAGAAGTACACGTACCTTTTCTCCTCCTGAGAGAACCTTCATTTTCTTCATACCGTCCTCACCAGCAAAGAGCATACGACCAAGGAAGCCTCTTACATATGTAGCATCCTTAATCTCTGAGAACTGTGTGAGCCAGTCAGTAATAGCCAAATCATTATCTGCAAAGATAGGTGTGTTGTCCTTGGGGAAATAGCTCTGTGAAGTTGTAACTCCCCACTTGTATGTTCCCTCATCGGGTTCCATCTCACCAGAAATAATCTTGAAAAGAGTGGTCTTTGCAAGCTCATTAGAACCTACAAATGCAACCTTATCCTCACGACCTAAAATGAAGCTTACATTATTGAGAACCTTAACTCCATCAATAGTCTTAGAGAGATTCTTGACCTCAATAACCTCATTTCCAATCTCTCGAGAGGGTCTAAAATCTATGTAGGGATATTTTCTACTTGAAGGGCGAATCTCCTCAAGCTGAATTTTCTCAAGGGCTTTCTTACGAGAGGTTGCCTGCTTAGACTTTGCAGCATTAGCAGCGAATCTCGAGATAAAATCCTGTAACTCCTTAATCTTTTCTTCCTTCTTTTTATTGGCTTCCTTCATCTGC
>JAZRXQ010000078.1:0-10808 GCA_045600305.1 Lachnospiraceae bacterium | reverse complement strand
ATTAATAACTACTTCGATGAGGTTAAGACCTTCTCTAGCAGCTGTCATAATCTCGTTGCAGTTCATTCTAAAGCATCCATCACCAGCTACATTGATAACTGTCTTGTCTGGATTAGCAGTCTTAGCTCCAATTGCAGCACCAAGACCATAGCCCATAGTTCCAAGACCTCCTGATGTAAGGAGCTGTCTAGGACTCTTGTACTTGTAGAACTGTGCCGCCCACATCTGATGCTGACCTACCTCAGTTACGATTATTGCATCACCCTTTGTCTTTTCAGCAATCTTATCGATTATATAAGGTCCGCTTACTCCTTCTTCTGGAATCCAAAGTGGATATTTAGCCTTGAACTCATTTATCTTTGCATTCCAATCATCATGCTTAACCGCATCAATCTTAGCATTAATCTTTGAGAGTATCTCCTTTGCATCACCTATGATGCTCTCAGTTGCTTTAATGTTTTTATTTATCTCTGCAGGATCAATATCAATATGGATGATATCTGCCTTGGAAGCAAACTTGGCAGCATTACCTAGTACTCTGTCAGAGAATCGAACTCCTATAGCGACAAGTAAATCACAATCACTAACTCCGAAGTTAGATGTCTTGGTTCCGTGCATTCCGAGCATACCTGTGTATCTGGGATTGTTGCCATCGACACCGCCCTTACCCATAAGTGTATCACAAATAGGTGCATCCAGTTTTTCCGCTAAAGTGTTAACCTCTGCCTGTGCTCCAGAGATAACAATTCCTCCACCTACAAAAATAAAAGGCTTTTTAGCTTTTTTCATCATTGCAACCGCATTTGCAATGCTATCCTCACTCGGTGTAGGAATCGCAGCTTTAATATCTTTATCTGAAATCTTTACCTTTTTATATTCTGTCTTATTAGCGGTAACATCCTTTGTGATGTCTACTAGTACTGGACCAGGACGCCCTTTTTTTGCTATTGTAAATGCTCTTCTTATTGTATCTGCAAGCTTGGTAACATCCTTAACGATGAAGCTGTGCTTGGTAATTGGCATTGTAACACCTGCGATATCTATCTCCTGGAACGAATCCTTTCCAAGAAGAGAGACGCCAACATTACATGTGATTGCAACAACTGGTACTGAATCCATGTACGCTGTTGCGATTCCTGTAACTAGATTGGTTGCCCCAGGTCCTGATGTAGCCATACATACGCCAACCTTACCTGTAGATCTCGCATATCCATCAGCCGCGTGACTTGCCCCCTGCTCATGGGATGTAAGAACATGTTTTATCTCGTTTTTATGTTTGTATAATTCATCATAGACATTAAGGATACATCCACCTGGATAACCGAATACAGTGTCTACACCCTGTTCCTTGAGACACTCTATGATGATTTCTGATCCTGTCAACTGCATAACATCACTTCCTTACTTTATCTCTAATATAGCCCCTCTGTTTCCTGAGGTTACCATCTTCTCATATCTTGCAAGATATCCTGTTGTAACCTTAGGCTCTCTGGGCTGCCATTTTGCTTTTCTTGCTGCCATTTCCTCATCTGATACCTTGACATCTAGCTTCATCTCAGGAATGTTGATAGAAATGATATCTCCTTCTTCAACTAATGCAATAGGTCCACCTACTGCAGCTTCTGGTGATACATGTCCAATCGATGCACCTCTAGAAGCACCAGAGAATCTACCATCTGTGATAAGAGCGACTGATGAGCCAAGTCCCATTCCTGCGATTGCAGATGTAGGATTAAGCATCTCTCTCATTCCAGGTCCTCCCTTAGGTCCCTCATAACGAATGACGACTACATCTCCTGATACAATCTTGCCACCCTTGATAGCAGCGATTGCATCCTCCTCACACTCAAATACTCTCGCAGGTCCCTCATGAACAAGCATCTCAGGAACAACTGCCGAACGCTTGACAACTGATCCATCAGGTGCAAGGTTTCCCTTGAGAACTGCAAGTCCACCTGTCTTGGTATAAGGATTATCGACTGGTCTAATTACCTCAGGGTTGAGGTTAACTGCATTCTTGATATTCTCTCCAATTGTCTGACCTGTAACTGTCATACAATCTGTATTGAGAAGTCCAATATCTGCAAGCTCCTTCATAACTGCATATACACCACCTGCCTCATTGAGATCCTCCATATATGTAGGACCTGCAGGTGCAAGGTGACAAAGGTTAGGAGTCTTTTCTGAAATAGGATTTGCAAATGCAATATCAAAATCAAATCCGATTTCATGTGCGATTGCAGGAAGATGAAGCATTGAATTTGTAGAGCATCCAAGTGCCATATCAACTGTAAGTGCATTGAGAATCGCATCCTTGGTCATAATATCTCTAGCTGTAATTCCCTTGTTGTAAAGATCCATTACAGCATATCCCGCTCTCTTAGCAAGCTTGATTCTCTCAGAATATACCGCAGGAATAGTTCCATTTCCACGAAGTCCCATTCCGAGTGCTTCTGTGAGGCAGTTCATTGAATTTGCAGTGTACATTCCTGAACAAGAACCACAGGTAGGACAGGTCTTGTTCTCATATTCTAATACGTCATTTTCATTCATTGTTCCAGCCGCATATGAACCAACAGCCTCAAACATTGATGATAGTGATGTCTTCTTGCCCTTGACGTGACCTGCAAGCATGGGACCACCTGATACAAAGACTGTAGGAAGGTTAAGTCTTGCCGCAGCCATAAGAAGTCCGGGAACATTCTTGTCGCAGTTAGGAATCATAACTAGTGCATCAAACTGATGTGCCATAGCCATACACTCTGTCGAGTCTGCGATTAAATCTCTTGTGACGAGGGAATATTTCATTCCGATATGTCCCATTGCTATACCATCACATACTGCGATTGCAGGGAACTCAACTGGTACACCACCTGCCTCTGCAACACCGATCTTAACGGCCTGAACGACTTTATCTATATTCATATGTCCAGGGACGATCTCATTGTATGAGCTAACAATACCGACCATGGGCTTTTTTAATTCTTCTGCTGTAAATCCTAATGCGTTAAATAAACTTCTCGCAGGTGCCTGCTGCATTCCTGCTCTTGCGTTGTCACTTCTCATATCTTATTTTTCTCCTTTTTTACTTACATCTCGCATTCTATCTTTTAATAAGCAAACAGCTGACAGTTTATAATGCTTGATTGTGCCTATATTAAGCGATTTTGCAGGTCGCTGTGCGCGAGGCAATAAATCTGCGCGACAAATCTGCCATGGATGGCAGATTTAGTGAACTGCGGTTGGACGTTAGCAGTGAACGGTCCGAAGCCTGACGAAGTCAGGGCGCAGATTTTTGAGCTCGCATAGCAGCAGCGCACCTGGCAACCTAAGCGTAAATATAGGACACATCAAGCATACTTATCAACTGGCAGCGTCCACATTCACCAATCTAAATATAGCTACAAATTAGATCTCCACACTTAGCTGTTCCGACCTGCTTAACCTTAGCCTTATCTGCCTCATCTCTTGGCATAATGTCTATAGTGCGGTAGCCATCCTCTAGTAACTTCTTGACAGCAAGCTCAACTGCGTTAGCTTCTGCATCGAGGTCGAATGAGTATCTAAGCATCATTGCCGCAGAAAGTATTGTGGCAATAGGATTGGCTATTCCCTGTCCTGCAATATCTGGAGCTGAACCACCACTAGGCTCATATAGTCCAAACTTGGTATCATTAAGTGATGCAGATGATAGCATTCCGATTGATCCAGTTACCATAGAAGCCTCATCTGAGAGAATATCTCCAAACATATTTTCTGTCAGGATGACATCAAACTGTGCAGGATTCTTGACAAGCTGCATTGCGCAGTTATCAACTAACATATGCTCGTAAGTAACCTCAGGATAATCCTTTGCAACTTCCTCAACAATTTTTCTCCATAGTCTCGAAGAATCAAGTACATTTGCCTTGTCCACTGAGCAGACCTTCTTACGACGCTTCATAGCGATATCAAAGCCCTTAATAGCAATTCGTCTAATCTCCTCTTCGTTGTATGTAAGAGTATCAACTGCTGTCATGAGACCATCTCTCATCTCAGTGACTCGGTCGCCAAAATATAATCCACCAGTGAGTTCTCTCATAATCATCATATCAAAGCCATCACCAATAATATCATCTCTAAGAGGGCACGCCTCCTTAAGCTCTGGATATAAATATGCAGGACGAAGGTTTGCAAAAAGCTTAAGCGATTTACGTAGCTTGAGTAGCCCTGCCTCTGGTCTAAGCGAAGGCTCTAGCTTGTACCAGGGTGATGTAGATGTATTGCCACCTATTGAGCCCATTAGAACAGCATCACTAGCCTTAGCTGCTTCAATTGCTTCATCAGTAAGGGGTACGCCTGTTGCATCAATAGAGCATCCACCCATAAGTATCTGTGTATAACTAAACTGATGCCCGAACTTTTCTGCCACCTTATCAAGCACCTTCATTGCTTCCGTAACAACCTCAGGACCGATTCCATCGCCCTTGATTACTCCTACCTTAAACTCCATAATTCTACTCCTTAAATATACGTCAAATGGGACGCAAGTATTTCTCGCGTCCCCGGTAATAATTCTTATTCTGTCTTGTCAGCCTTGTCTGCATCTTCTTTTTTCTTAAAAAGACCACCCTTCTTTTTGGGTTCTTCTGCAGGTGCCTCTACATTGGCATCTTCAGGCTTCTCAACTGCAGCAATAGCAGCTCTTTGCATAGGGATACGGCAATTCTTATTGTTACCGAACTCTACGATTACAGTTTCCTCATCCATATCAATAACTGTGCCATAGAATCCGCTTGATGTAAGGATTGTATCACCGACGGAAAGATTATTCATCATATCCTGACGCTTCTGCTTTTCCTTCTTCTGGGGACGAATCATAAAGAAATACATGAACGCTCCAAGGACGACGATCCAAATGAGAAGAGTCCACCAAGGCGAACCTCCACCAGTCTGCTGTCCATCAGCACTAGTAGCTGTTGTTCCACAAATACTAAGCACATTAAATAAATTTGCCATTATAAAACCTCCAAAATTACATTCCAAAAAAATCAAGAAATATGATACTAAAAATCCTTTATTTATTCAAGTAGAAATTTATTTTTTTGTAAATAACGGTGCCCTAATAAATAAAACCTCTAAAGGATGTGCCCTTAGAGGTGATTAAAACATATATTATTTTGCGAGCTGTGCTGATATACGGCTTGATATCTCCTGGCGTGTGGCTCCTAATGATAAAGCTAACTCCCCATATAGATTATCCTCAGCAAGCTTAAAATATCTCTCATCAAGAGCAGTTATCTTCTTGCCCTCGTTCATACGCTCTATTCTGCGATAGTAAATAGTCTTGATAATTCTAATAAGCTCCTTGCAATCACAAGTTGCAAAGCACTCCTTGTAGGTTGCTTCTCGCTGCTTGTCAATTATGACCTCTATGGACTCAAGCTCAGGTATACTATCTATGAGAGCATTAGCCTCTGCCTCTGACAAAATAGGTCTAATAATTACCTTGGTATTGTCAACGGGACAAAATATATTGTTGCTAGTGGAATATACAGGCTGAAGATTATAATAATCCCTAGTCAAATCCATACTCTCAATTCCGACAGGTCCTATATCCGTAACCTGACAAACTCCCCTAGTTCCATATACTACATAATCACCGATACTATACATATTCCCACTCTCTAAAACACAGACCTAACAACTATTGTTGTCATCAAACAGCCCTAATTATGGGCAAACTCACTCATTTATAGTATCATACAAAAGAAAAAATGTAAACTTTATTTTTCCTGACTCATATTACTATTATGATACTTCTTGTCGTATGTAACCTCTCTTCCAAACCACTGTGGAACCACAAAGCTATCTGATTGCTCTACACTCTCAAACTCAACCTCTAGCATTATTAATCCATCAAATTTCCCCTCAAAAATATCCAATTCTCCAGTGAGTCCATTTTCTAAGGGAATCAAATATCTCCTTTTTGTGATGATATTTCCATCTGCTTTTTTTATAAGATTCTTGTAAGCAGCTTCATTTAGGGGCAGATTATACTCTACCCTCTCCTTCATTCCACTGCCCTTATATGTAAGAGTGTATTTGTCATCGGTGCGGCGCACCCTTACCACTGGGTCAGTATTTAAATATCCTTGCTCTATAAATTTGCTTTTTAGCTCTGTCAAATCGTATGGAATCTCCTCAGGCAAAAACTTCCTCTCAATTTCCATATTTTCCATCTAACCTACTGCCTCCTCTAAGTAGTCAACTAGTCTTTCCTCTAGCTGACCGTGTGCTGCCATATCACGTAATATAAAAAATGCTTTCTCCTTGGGAATCGGTTCCTTATAGGGTCTGTCCTTACTTGTAAGCGCATCATATATATCGCAAACCGCTAATATTCTGACCTCTAGTTCTAATTCAGCTCCAGAAAGCTTTTTAGGATATCCACTTCCATCAAGCATCTCATGATGCTCTGATGCATATTGTTTTACCTTGGCATATCTGTTGCTAAAATGTACCTTATCCAAAATCTTTTCAGTCATAACAACATGAGACTGCATAGCCTCTCTCTCTTCATCTGTGAGAGTACCTTTTCTAATAGAAAGACAATCCTTCTCGTAAGCGGTCAAATAGAGTACATCTCCTCCATAACCATCTACATATTTTTTCTCCGCAATACTTGCAACATACTCAAGCTTTTCATCAGGCATAAATCCGGCATTATTGTTAGCCATGACAAAGCTATCTAATTCTTCTATTTCTAAAATACGAGTTCTGTACTCCTCCTCAGAAAGCTTTCCCGCTAAGAAATCTCTCTCTAAGGACACCTTAATAAACTCATGTCGAAGGAGCATATTTTCCAACTTATCCCCAAGACGATTTGGCTTATTCATTACCTCAAGAGGCACTATCATCTTACCCACATCATGAAGCATAGCTGCTAGCTCTAACTGCTCTAGTCTCTTTTCATCAAAATACTCTAAACTATTCTCACTCTCACATTTTTTATTTATCACCTTTGCGAGGCGAATGCTATAATCCGCAACCTTTCTGGTATGAGTAGCATTGTAGGGTGTTCTCTCATCAACTGCTGTAGTAAATGCCTCCACAAAAGCATGCATCTGATGTCTAATCTCATCAGTGTATTTCATGTTAGAAACAGCAACTCCAGCCTGGGATGCAATTGCTGCAATCATAAGCTCCATATCCTCTGAAAAAGGAATCGATGACTTATTATCTCCTCCTGCATTCATTAGCTGTACCACGCCGACTAATTCATCATCCATATTAGTCATTGGTGTAACTAACATAGAGCCTGTCCTATAGCCTGTCATTGAGTCATATCTTCTAGGTCCAGTAAAATCAAATTCTGTTGACTCATACACATCCGCTATATTGATTAATTTTCTATGTATAGCACTGTATGCACAGATATTTTCTTCTCTTAAGGGTACAGGTGGTAAATCAATACTCTCGCCCTTAGCACCCTTATCTACCCCCATGGAATTAGTCTTCATAACCTTAAACTCTAAAGCCTCTCCGTTGAATAGATACAGAGTACCTGCATCACATTCAGATATTTCCATAGCTTTTCCTAAAATCTCATTTAGTAGTTTATTTCTATCCTTTTCTGTTGTAAGAAGTATTCCAATGTTTATAACTTCCTGAAGCTTTTCATTACTAAGCATTTTTCCACCCTTTTATATATTATTATCTATAATTTTTATCTATGTATTCAAGCGTTCTCTTTTGTCTGTCAAGTCCACTGACCTCTATCAGTATAGAACCTTTATAATCGGTTGTCACATTGAAGAATGTGTCCCAATCTATACTGCCATCCCCCAAAGCCAAGTGTGAATCCTCGTTAAAATCATTATCATTTATATGCATATGCCTTATAAATGGCTTTAGTTCTTCGTACCAAGTTACTGCATCACCAGAAAAAACTGCCGCATGAGCGTAATCAAGACAAATTCCAAAATGACTGTTCTCCTTCATTGCTAACCCTAGTGACCTGATAAAATCATATTCCACATCGAACATATTCTCAACATAGATTTCTATCCCCGTATACTCCTCTATAAGCTTGTTATAGTAATCTATCGATTTTTCTAACCAGTTATCTATGTAATTCTTAGACTTGTAGTTTGGGATAAGTCCTGTATGAAAAACTACGCCCTTTACTCCTAGTGAAGCTGCTGCCTCCATCGACTGATGGATTCTCTTATCGGAAGCAGTTCTAATGGCAGAGTCTGTACTGTGAATTGCTATATCTAAAAAGACTCCATGTAATGTATCCATACTCCTATCACGATTCAAGCCTTTATAGAACGAAATCAGACCTTTTGTCTCATTATTATCATCTAGTACATCTGGTCTAAAAAACTCATTATACTCAAAGCCTAGATTATATTTTTCAGCCAACATAAGCTCTTCATTTATTTCGTTTTTGTTAGGTATAATGCTGTATCTCATATACTCCCCAATCATTTACATATTTCTAGCTATTTTTATAGCAAGTCTTGACACCCTGCAGCTACTAATCTTACTTTACTAACCTATCTGCAGTAAGTATCTCAAAGCCTTCTGCCTTGCCCTTGAGTTTAATTGTGTCACCTAAACTCGTAAACTCTACTCTTCCTTCTAATGCATCTGCCACAACACGACTTACAAAAATCTGACCTGCGGGAGCATTGGCCTCTAAACGAGCTGCAGTATTTACAGTATCTCCAATAGCTGTGTAGTCCATTCTGTTAAGTGAACCAATATTACCTACGACTGCAGGTCCAAAATGTACTCCAACACCAAAGTCTACACTCCTGCCATGCTCTTTTTCTATCTCCTGATTAAGTGCCTTGGCACCCTCTACCATATCAAACGCCGCTTTCACTGCTTTATAAATGCAATCCTCCTGTGCAATGGGCGCACCCCAAAATGCCATGGTGCAATCCCCCACGTATTTATCGAGAGTTCCACCATTTTTGAATATGCATTCACTTGTCAATGTCAGATATCTGTTGATAATGGACACAACCTGCTCAGGTGGAAGTGACTCTGACATAGTAGTAAAGCCTCTGATATCAACAAATAAAACTGCAATATCAACCGTCTTACCACCAAGTCCTAGAGCATCAGAGCCTTCTTTTAGTAACTCTCCAACGATTTCAGGAGCTACGTATCTTTGGAAGGTTGCCCTCACTCTTCTCTTTTCTCTAATTGCCTTGATACTATTAATAATAACTGATGCCAAATATTCTATTGTTACAAACGCCGGTATGTAAAGCGGCCACAACAGATAAGTATTTGCCGCCATTAACAGGCAAAGTCCTACATATCCACCGCTCACAACCACCCAGCCAATAGTGGCTGGAACGATTTTTCTATCAATAAAAAAGAAAAGTAATCCAAAAGTAACTATAAATATTGCTATCAGTTGAGGAAGTCTAGGTACTTCTGATCTAGTTTCCCCATCAATGAGCGCCTGAACCATATTGGCATGATATTCCACTCCGTACATCTTTTCAGCATGTGAAATTGCTGTGATAAATTCATCCTGCATACCAGATGCGTAAGGTCCTATCATTACTATTCTATCAGCCCATTCCTCTGGTTCTATATCACCATATAAAACATCTACTACGCTGATATTGTCAGAAAATCCACCGGGCATCTGTGAAAATGGTACGTAATATCTCCCCCTCTCATCACAGGCAGGAACTGCAGTCGCAATTACCCCCTTATGCTCACAGTATTTCTCATAACATAGCTTATCGACTGATGGAATTTTCCTGCCATCATACTCAAATTCATATAATCCATGACGCATTATTCCATCGTTATCAAACATAGCATTGAGATGACCAACATTTGCGGTCTGTTTTAATTCGGGATACGGCTCATCAAATGCGACAATGGAAAAATCGTCAATATAGCTCTCTCCATCGTCACCTGTAACAATACGAGTATCAAAGGTCGCTGCGCAGCCCACAACGACATCAACTCCCATATCACTTAATTCTGCAACAGCCTCAGCTAGATATTCATCCTCTGATATATCATCGCTATAGCCTGCATAAAGAATATCTAGAAAAATGACCGCTGGAAGATTATCTGGGTCGTTGGCGAATGAATATAGCACATCCCCCATAAGACCTCTTCCCCAATCAGAGAATACACCCAAGTCCTCTAACGCAGCCTGATCTATATTTACGAGCATTATGTCGCCGCTTATAGCCCTCGGTCTCTGATACAGGGCATCGCTAACTGATTGATTTGGCATATATAAAAATCCACTTGCCGCAATAATAGTGGCAAGAACTGCTGCAGCCAGCGATATTAATATATTTCTAATTATCTTTTTCATATATCTAATTCCATTTTCGATATTATATTCTAAAAAAGCACCTCCGAAGAGGTGCTAATCATTAGTCCTTAGTAAAATGAATCGTATAGCGAACCGCTGTTATAGTTATTGGAGTAGCTACCGTTCTTGCCATATGTATTAGCCTTGGCTGCATCCATGTCAGCGTAGTTATTAACCATAGACGACTTGACTGCCATATTGTATCCATATGAACCTGTTCCATTAAACAGTGACTTTGCGACGCTCATATCAGCCTTTTTGAACTTGTCCTCATCTATTGACATACGATAGTTCTCAGAATCAATAGAGATACCAAGCTTTTCGAGCATAGCCGAATTGTTGCCTGTCTGCTGAATCATGGATGCTACAGATGATACTACGCTATCGTTGTCCGAGTCATTAGCAGCCTTGAGAACGTTATTATAGCTATCTGCAAAGGCTGAAACCTTTTTTAGAATAG
>JAZRXQ010000077.1:0-3008 GCA_045600305.1 Lachnospiraceae bacterium | reverse complement strand
AAGAAAGGAGAAATTTAGTATGAAAATGGCTTTTTCAAAAGAAAAGTGGCAGTACTTTTTCTCCGTATTTGGTCATCCCATGGATACCTTCTATTGGATTAGACGACAGGAAAAAGGAAGTGTACCGATAGCGATACTTTTAGTATTTCTATTTGGATGTTCTTTTTCGGCAAATAGACTTTTATCAAGCTTTTTGGTAAATGATGTTGATCCAAGAGGCGTTAACTCGCTTTTTGAAGTACTTGGAGTAATGCTCTTTTATTTGCTGATTTGTGTCAGCAATTGGTCTATCACTTCCCTTATGGAGGGAGAGGGAAGAATGAAGGATATCGCTATTGCAATAGGATATGGTACATTCCCTATGACAATTGCGATGGTTCTCTCGACAATCGTCAGCCAGTTTTTGGATTTAGATGCAGCAGCATTCTATACGCTTATTATTGTTATTGGAATAGCGTATGGTGCAATAATTATGATATGTGGAATTATGACGGTGCACAACTTTTCACTTGGAAAAACAGTTGTGACATTGTTGCTTACATTCCTTGCAATGCTAATTATCATCTTTATTATCCTATTGGTTGCGAATATGATTAGTATGGTAGTTATGTTCTTCCGTAGTATTTATACTGAGTTGGTATACAGGTAGGTGAGGTGAGAAAATGAGCAAAAAGAAAAAACCGGAGTTCGATCCCGAGATGAAAGAACCCATGAGCCTCACTGCAAAGGTAGTGCTAGTTGTACTTGCTGTGGCATTGTTGATTGGCGGAATTTATCTTGCGTACTATCTGATATATTTCAACGGATACAGAGGCTATGAAAAATATTTAACAGATTATGAGTATGAGTCAGGGGTAGCGTATGCTCCACTTTCTGACTCAGATGTAAAGGTACCTGGCTATGATTTAGTGGCAGAGAATAGTAATCTCAAGCTTTATACAGATACAAAGTCAGGATATGTAGCTCTTTACGATAAGAGAGATGGGAATATAGTTTATTCCAATCCTCTCAATGCAGATGATGACCCCATTGCCAATGCATCAATCAAGGATACAATGAAATCTGCATTTATGCTTGAGTACTATAATAGTGATGTTCAAACTGGTACATATGATTCCTATAGCAAATGTGTAGCGGTAGGAGGTCTTAGCTGTGAAGGTATCCAGAACGGAATTAGATATATCTACAACATTGGCGAGGGTATGTCCAAGTTTAATATTCCTCTGGAATACAGATTGGGTGAGGATTATGTAGAGCTTTCTGTTCCCACCAAGGGAATAGAAGAGCTAGGGAATTGTTATGTATTCAGAATACAGCTCCTTAGATATTTTGGCGCGGCCGATAGCTCTGAAAATGGTTATATAGTTGTACCTAATAATTCAGGTTCTCTTATTAATTTTAATAATGGAAAGACAACCTCAGCACAGTATTCGCAGTTTGTGTATGATATAGATCCACTTGCAGCAAGCTTTACCACTCTTGAGGAGTCAGAGTGCATCAAGCTTCCCATATATGGAATATGCAGAGATGACTATTCAGTCCTTGCTTCTGTGGAAAAGGGTGAGACCCAGGCGAGATTTACAGCTGCTGTATCTGGCGCGATGAATGATTATAATTACGCATATACATCATTTACATATCGCAATGCTGATGATCTTTCAATGTTTGGTGATTCATCTCAGACAGTATATGTTATGGAGCCTGATATGTATGATATCAATTGTACAGTCAGATATACCAAGCTTACATCAGAATATAAGGGATACGCAGGCTTAGCTAATTATTACAGACAGAGGCTTATATCAGAGGGCAAGCTTGATGGACAGGTAACTAATGGAGATATTCCCCTTTACTATGATGTAATAGGTGGTGTTTCAGAAACTGCACATGCGTTGGGCATCCAGTATCAGAGAACCTTCCCTATGACAACCTATAGTCAGGCATCAAAGATTGCGGATGACCTAAAAGCATCAGGTGTAAATAATCAGGTAATGAATTTCCAGGGCTGGATGAATGGTGGATATAACCATGGAGCAGTGGATAATATATATCTGGTAAATCAGCTTGGTAACAAGGGTGAGCTTGAAAAGCTATCAGCTAAGCTGACTGATAATGGCGGACGTTTTTATGCTGATGTAGCTTTACAAAAGGTTACGACAGCAGCCAAATTCTTCAATTCTGGAGCACAGGGTTCTAGATATTATGGTGGTGGTTATGTAGCGACATTTGGACTTACAAATCCTACAACGCTTAGAGCTACATCTGGTCTTGGTTATGACGATAACAGATACACAGTATTATCACCCAAGTTCCTTGACAGATATGTTGATTCATTAAACAATAATATGAAGGGCTACAAGATCGATGGTATCGGATTAAGAGACCTCGGTAATTACGTGGCTTCAGATAAGAAGAGAACCAACATTGTTAATAGAGAGCAAGCCTTAGACATAACACTTGCACAGTTTGACAAGTTAGCAGAGTCAGATAAAAAACTCTGTGTTAACAAGGCTAATCAGTACGCTTTCCAGTATGCAGATGATATTATTAATGCACCTACTGAGGCAAATGATTATCATATTGTAGATGAGACGATACCTCTATATGAAATGATAATTCATGGTAGTATAGACTATTCAACCAATCTGCTTAACTTCTATGATATGGAGGACAAGAATCCCAAGATTCTTCAGATGATTGAGTATGGTGCTGCTCCTCACTATGTATTTACATGGGAGGACAGTAATAAGATGAAGGTTACAGCTACTAATCGCTTCTATGCTACCACATATTCAGTATGGAAGGATGAGGCAGTAGATGTATACAATCAGGACAACGAAGTGCTAAAATATGTAAAGGATGCACAGATTACAGACCACGAAATCGTGGGAGATGCTAGAAAGGTAACCTACTCAAACGGAGTAGCAATCTACATCAACTATGGTGCCGAGAATGCAAGCGTTGACGGAGTTAATATTCCGGCAGGCAGCTACAGATTGGAGGGAGTG
>JAZRXQ010000076.1:0-24654 GCA_045600305.1 Lachnospiraceae bacterium | reverse complement strand
AACTGGTGGCACTGTTGTCGTTGGATTTGATGTTAAGGCGTAAAAATATTTTAAGAATAGTAAAGAGATTTTGAAATGGATTTCAAATAAATATTTCAAGGAGGATGAGTGTATGTCAATGAATGTATCAAATGTAGGAGTTAGTCTTGTAAGTAATCCAACTGGAGAGGATAGCGTAGAACTTAACAAGAAAGCTAATAGCGAAATTTATGATATATAAAAGAAATAAAAAGGGTGCTGTGTGTGTACTACACATTGGTTTATAAATGGGGTGCTCGAAATAATGGGGGCACCCTGCCTTTTATACTACAAAGAAAACGTCTTATTGGGAGGGAAAAAAGATGAGTGAAATGAATGTAAATGGAGCAACAAGTGCAGCTAGTACCTATACTGGATATCAGGATAGTACAAAGACAAAAGCCGACAAGGCTGCAAAGAAGGACGAGACTAAAAAGCCTGAGGAAAATGGTGCGGTATATGAAAAGTCAAAGGCACCTGAAAAGAAGGCAACATATTCTATTAATAAAATGAGCAAGGAAGATAGAGCTGCATTGGTTAAGCAGCTTAAACAGGATGAGGTTAATAGAAAGAGTCAGCTTTCGAGTTTAGTCCAGAAGATGTTTAATGGACAGGCTGGAGTAGCAAAGCTTGCAGATTTATTTTCACCAGAGAATCTTAAGAATGTAAGTGCTGAGGATATTGCAAAAGCAAAAGAAGATGTTTCTGAGGATGGATACTGGGGTGTAAAACAGACATCACAGAGATTATTTGATTTTGCATCAGCGCTTGCAGGTGATGATGTAGAAAAAATGAAAGAAATGCAGGCAGCAATGGAGAAAGGGTTTAAGCAGGCAACCAAAGCATGGGGACAGGATTTGCCAGGAATCAGTCATGACACATTAAAAGCAGCAAACAAATTATTTGATGATTACTATGCTTCAAAGGGCAAGTCAATACAGGAATCCTGATAGATATCAATAAAATTTTATTTCATCCGATAAATAAAGTAGCTAGGGAAAGCGTATTTTTCAATGGATTGATATTCATCGAAAAGTGCGCTTTTTCTGACCTCAATCTTTGATTGAGGTAGCACGCCGGCTTTGAGGCATCAGAGGGAGGTTTAGTATGAATGTAAATGAAATGTTTAACTCGCCGACTTTATCACTGGTAAAATCGGTGCATAGTAGAAAAGCGGTGGAGGCCGAGGCAACACATCCTTTTTCAAGAATATTAGAGGAAAAACAAAATAAGTGCCCGTATAGCTTTATGGCGCAGGATGGGATAATCGAGCATAATGGAGTTGTTTTTGTATGCGATTACCAGACTAATTCACTTTGTTTGGGCGATATGTCTGATCCTAGGAAGGTTCTTGATGTGCATTTGCCTAGCGGGGGAACACTGAAAGTCAATGTCAATAATTTTGGTGAATTGGCAAAGGCTGCAGATATGTTTTCGCCAGAAGACTTAAATGCCATTATGAGGGCAATTGCACAATATAATCATTGCACCAGAAAGCTTAATGAAATCGATGAGGAAAAAGAAGAGGGCATAGAAAATGCGACCAGCCAAAACGAGGAAGTAGTAGAGCAAGAGCAGC
This sequence comes from Lachnospiraceae bacterium, assembly GCA_045600305.1. Lineage (GTDB taxonomy): Bacteria > Bacillota > Clostridia > Lachnospirales > Lachnospiraceae > JAZRXQ01. The sequence continues at coordinate 23,057 of JAZRXQ010000076.1, read as the reverse complement.
TTGACGGGAGATTAGAGGACGAAAATATATTAGATTATAACATGTTTATTGGATTAGGAAGGGAACGCGTAAAGTATGAATATTAATAATCTTGGCAACTCGTATAGTACATATAATTATTATAATAATACCAATAAAACTGAGAAGACCGATAAGACTTTTAGTTTAGATAAGACAGAAAACACCGCTTCATCGTCGAGTGAAAAAATATCTAATACAGAATATTTTGATAAGCTGTGTAAGGAATATCCTGGAGTGACTTTTAGATTAGAAGATAATAGCATTACAAGTGCTAACGGACTACTAAAACAGGTAGGCAATAATTTTGGTGCGAAGGGACAATGTAGCATTAGTATTGATTTGAAAGTAATCGAGAAAATGCAGAAAAATCCAGAATATGAGTCAAAGGTAAAAGGCATGATTCAAGGATCAAAGGAGAGATATTCCACATTTGAAGCAGATGCTTTAAGAGACGGAAAACAGTATGTCAGCGTGGTAATTGAAGACGGTGGGAATGGTCCTACACGAGGAATAATGGAGTCTAACTATCCGTATTCGCAGGAAGGCGATGGCATCGGTGCGAGTACAGGTGATGTAAAGTCAAAGTTATCAGAGCAGATTCAAAAATTTATTGAGGAGCATAAACTCACCGCCCAGGAACTAAAAGATGAAAAAGACTGGCGCGATATGACGGACGAAGAGTGGGATGAGATGCTAGGTAATGTAGATGAGTATCTGGATGACGTTAAGGAATACCTAGAGCGTATGAAAGAAATGCAGGATGAAGCTGCTATGAAGGCTGCAACTCTTGCAGATTCAGGAATGCGAGCAACAGCCGCATCCACAGCGGCGTTAAATGTTGCAGCTAATATTAGTGGAGTAACCACAGGCGATGTTGAAGAGGTCGATGAAGAAACTGAAAATCCTAATGAGGAAGAGGTAGGAAGCAAAAACTGGACTAAAAATCTAGAGACAGACGACCAGTTAGTGCTTAGAATTGCAAAAGAAGCTCAGAAGATGGAAAATATGTCTCTGAGTAAATTGCAGGAAGTCCAGCTGACAGATAATACCACAGTAGGTCTTTCAGAGTCTGACAAGCTCAGAGAGTGTGCGTCTATTTCTGAAGATGAAAAACACGAAAAGGTCTGGACGATAACATCCTTTACAGAGGAAGGGATAACAAGCAACAAGTGCCAGAATGGAAAAATCATTGATAGCTGGGAGATTAAGTATTCAAATTCTGATGATGCAAAACGAGTGCAGGAATTTCTCGATTCATTTGATAAAGATGAAAATTTAATTTTCAGTGGTTCAAAGGATTTCTGGGAAGACTTTTTAATAAACAATAAGACTGCAAATGATGTACTGTCTGCTCATGGAGAAGTATTTAAATGAAAAAAATAATTCAGATATAATAGAGTTGTCAAAAATCTCTAGCTTTTTTTACTACAAGAATATATAATGAGTACTGATGTTTTAGTGCAATTATTCAGGAGCATGTATGGATAACAGTTTTTATTCACAGAGAAAGAGTATCAGAAAGTTTAAGTCCACTGAGGTAAAGGACGAAGATTTACTTGCAATGTTGGATGCAGCTAGAGTTGCACCATCTGCCAAGAATAGACAGCCTTGGAAGTTTATAGTTGTAAGAGGTAAGGAAAAAGAAAAGCTGCTTGCCGAGATGGCTAAGGGAATAGAGGCTATGCATCGCAAGCTTTTTATGCCCAAGCGATTCAAAAATGGTCTTGCCAGTGCAGAGAATACAATGAGGATAATGGGAGAAGCACCGGTTATAATATTAGTATTTAATACTCACTCTAATGATCCATATAAGTCTAAGTCTTTTGGCAAGAGAGTCTCTGAGATACATGATTCAATGTCAATAGGAGCTGCTATACAAAATATGCTTCTTTGTGCTACGGATAGAGGCTTAGGCACACTTTGGATAGGTAATACTGTATATGCCCACAAGGAGATAACCAAGCTATATAATACCAAGAGTCAGCTAGCTGCTGCAGTTGCTGTAGGCTATGCTGATGAAGAGCCAGAAGGTCGCCCCAAATATAGTCTAGAAGAGATAGTTGAAGGAATTTAATGAAGGAAGGAATGATTGACGCGGGGAGCGAGTTAATCAAAAGAAAAGATGATTTGTGATAATATTTTACAGGCCATAGGTCACACACCTATAGTTAGATTAAATAGAATGAATAAGCCTGGTAATGCAGAGATTCTTATGAAGTTTGAGGGTCTTAATGTCGGAGGCTCAATCAAGACTAGGACAGCCTATAATATGATAAAAAAGGCTGAAAAAGACGGTCTTATAAATAAGGATACTATTATAGTTGAGCCCACTAGTGGTAATCAGGGTATTGGTCTTGCACTTGTGGGGGCAGTTAAGGGCTATAGGACAATCATTATTATGCCTGACTCTGTTAGTGAGGAGCGAAGAAAGCTAGTTCGCCACTGCGGCGCAGAGGTTATGCTCATACATGATGCTGGAGATATATGTGCTTGTATTGATGAATGTCTTAAGACTGCTTTAAGGATGGCTGAAAAGGATTCCAATGTATTTGTGCCTCAGCAGTTTGCCAATATCAATAATGTAATGGCACACAAAAATCACACAGCTCTAGAGATTATGGAGCAGGTTGCAGGCCCCATTCATGGATTTTGCTCAGGTATAGGAACAGGTGGAACTATTACTGGAATCGGTGAGGTTCTCAAGGCACAAAATCCCGACATAGAGATTTGGGCTGTAGAGCCTGAAAATGCTGCTATCTTAGCTGGTGGCACAATAGGTACACACCTTCAAATGGGAATCGGAGACGGTATCATACCAGATATCTTAAATACCAAGATATATGATGATATCTATATTGTATCTGACCAAGAGGCACTTGATACAGCCAAGAGACTAGCCCGCGAAGAGGGTATTATGTGTGGCATCTCTAGTGGAACCAATGTTGCTGCGGCACTCAAGTTAGCTGAAAAGCTTGGAGAGGGCAAGACGGTGGTTACTGTTTTACCAGATACTGCAGAGAGGTATTTTTCTACACCTTTATTTGGGGAATAAAAGTGTAGCTTATGAGGAGAGTTATGGAGTCAATAATTAGACAAGGAGAGACGAAATGACAGAAGTAAAAGGAAGATGGGCGCTTATTACTGGTGCCAGTCGTGGTATTGGAAAGCTTACAGCGGAGTTTATGGCAGAGAGAGGATGTAATCTTATTCTTCACAGCAGAAGTCTAGAGCACACTAAGGAGTTAGCAGCTGAACTTGAGAAAAAGGGTATTCAGGTAAAAACAGTTGCAGCCGAGTTAGATGATCTTGCTTCAGTTGAAAAGATGCTAGAAGAGATTGATACCTTTGGACTTAATGTTGAAATTGTATTAAATAACGCAGGACTTCAGATTGCATACAGAACAGATTACTATCAGACACCTGCTAATGATTATGAGGTTAGCTTTAGAGTAAATACTATTTCACCCATGATGATTTGCTATCATTTCTTACCCAAGATGATTGAGAATGGTTTTGGTAGAGTGGTTAATACAACTAGTGGTATTGCTCTTGAGCCTGAACAGGCTGGATATTCAGCAGCTAAGGCCGCTCTCAATAAGGTTACAATTGATATCGGTTCCAAGCTTGAGGGAACAGATGTAATGATAAATTTGGCTGATCCTGGCTGGTGTAGTACAGATTTAGGTGGACCAAACGCACCCAATAAGCCAGAGAGTGCTATCCCTGGCATCGTAGTTGGTGCATTCTTGGATGACAAGAAATCAGGACGTATTTTTGGCGCACAGGAATTTGTAGGAATGACATTAGAAGAGGCAGTTGCTTCTATTAAATAGTATTATGAAGAAATATATAGATGAGATATTTTCATACCTTTTTATTGTATTAGGTGGACTGATTGCCAGTTTTGCAGTTGCATGTATTTTACTTCCTAATGGAGCAATAGATTATGGTACAGCCGGAGTAGCTATTATTATTAGCAAGCTAACAGGCTTTAATTTGTCAGTTTGTGTTGCGGTGGTATTCTTACCATTTTTAGTAGCTGGATATTTTATTTTAGGTCGCAAGTTTTCAATAAAGGCATTTGTAGGTGCGATTTTCTATACTGTAGGATTAGAGGTATTTGAAGAGATACCCTTTGAGCTTAATACTGAGCACTTTATCGCGGTTGCTTTTGGCGGAGCTATTTTAGGTGCTGGATTATCCCTTATTCTTAAATATGGTGGCTGTATCGATGGTTCTGAGATACTTGCCAATATCATTGTTAAAAAGGTATCAGATAAGACAGGCAAGAATTATAGTCTTGTAGTGTTACTTATTATATTTAATGTAATAGTATATGCAGTTGCATTTATAGTTATTGATAGGACTGCGGCGCTTATGAGTCTGTTGGTATATGTGGTTGCTACAGTTGTAATAGACCATTTTACAGAACGATTTGAGGCTATTAAACAGGTAACTATTATTACCAAGAGTCCAGATGAGATATCTAAGAGTCTCAAGGACAAGATGAATAAGACCTGTACGATGATTAATTCCAAGGGCGCAATTGCAGGAGATAACACTACACTCATCTGTTATGTCAATTACTTTGAACTTCAGACTATTAAGGAGATAATTACAAATAGCTCTGGAGCATTTAGTACTATTTCAACTATTGACGAAATTGTAAAATGATTTAAAATATATAACTGTTTGGATACATGTATCTGAACAGTTATTTTTTTATGGTCAACTGGGGGCACCACTTTTGACCTTAGATTTGTTTTTGGAAGGAGAAAAAGATGGAAAAACAAATTACTAGTGCAAATGGCACAGGCGCTAACTATACTACGCAGATGGACGCTGCAAGAAAGGGTATTGTAACTGAGCAGATTAAAACTGTAGCTGAGAAAGAACATATGCCAGTGGATAAGCTCATGGAACTCGTTGCAAAGGGACAGGTTGCTATTTGTGCAAACAAGCATCACAAGTGCCTTGAACCTGAGGGAGTAGGTAGTATGCTTCGTACCAAGATTAACGTAAATCTTGGTGTATCAAGAGACTGCAAGGATTACGATATTGAGATGCAGAAGGTTATGGCAGCTGTAGATATGGGCGCTGAGGCAATTATGGACTTATCTAGTCATGGAGACACACAGCCCTTTAGAAAAAAGCTTACATCTGAGTGTCCTGCAATGATTGGAACTGTACCTGTCTATGACAGCGTAATTCATTATCAGAGAGATTTAGCTACACTTACAGCTAAGGATTTTATTGATGTAGTTAGACTTCACGCAGAAGATGGTGTGGATTTTGTAACACTTCACTGTGGAATTACCAGAAAAACTATAGAGCAGATAAAAAAGCATAAGAGAAAGATGAATATTGTTAGTAGAGGTGGAAGCCTTGTGTTTGCCTGGATGAGTATGACAGGCAACGAGAATCCCTTCTATGAATATTATGATGAGATACTTGAGATTTGTGAGGAGCATGATGTGACGATTTCCTTAGGTGATGCTTGTCGCCCTGGATGTCTTGCGGATGCTTCTGACGTTTGTCAGATAGAAGAGCTGGTTCGTCTTGGAGAGCTTACTAAGAGAGCGTGGGAGCACAATGTTCAGGTTATGGTTGAGGGTCCTGGTCACATGCCTCTTAATCAGGTAGCTGCCAATATGGAGATTCAAAAGAGCATCTGTATGGGGGCACCCTTCTATGTACTGGGACCTCTTGTTACAGATATTGCACCAGGCTATGACCATATCACATCAGCAATAGGTGGAGCTGTTGCAGCAATGAGTGGAGCAGCGTTCCTTTGCTATGTTACACCCGCTGAGCACCTTGCACTTCCTAATGTAGATGATGTTAAGCAGGGTATTATTGCTTCAAAGATTGCAGCTCATGCAGCCGATATTGCAAAGGGAGTTCCTGGAGCAATGGATATTGATAATAAGATGGCTGATGCTAGACGTAATCTCGATTGGGATGCTCAGTTTGCCTGCGCACTTGACCCAGAGACAGCCAAAGCCATCAGAGATGATAGACTGCCTGAGGAGGATCACAGTGATACTTGCTCTATGTGTGGCAAGTTCTGTGCCGTTAGAAGTATGAATAAGGCGCTTTCAGGAGAGTATATAGATATTTTATAAAAATGAAAATCACAGGTGTCAAGAATTTTTACTTTATAATGCAAAAATACTTGACACTTGTTTTATATTGTTGTAATATGCATAAGTCTGTTAATGGAGGAGAATATGTCTGATAATAAATCCAGTCTTATAGAGGACAAGTTAGAAGCTACAGTTTTATATGATTATTACGGTGAGCTTCTTACCGACCATCAGAGAGATTTTTTTGAAGACTATATGTTTAATGATTTATCTCTGGGAGAGATTGCTAATGACAATGATGTTAGCAGACAGGCTGTTCACGACAGTATTAGAAAAACAGTTAATACTTTGAGAAAATATGAGACCAAGCTTCATCTTGTTAGCAACACCTTGAAGGTTGCAGATGCCTCAGAACGCATTGGGATTGCATCAACTGAGGCTATTGAGAAGATTAAGGCTTGGACAGCAGATAAAAAAATAGATTCTTTTGTAGCGGATGAGCTTATTTCAAGTCTACAGAGTATATGCAGCATATCTGATGAGATTATAGGAGAGTAGCGTGGCTTTTGAAGGATTATCAGAAAAAATTCAAAAAGTATTTAAGGGTCTTCGCTCCAAGGGTAAGCTGACTGAGACCGATGTTAAGTCTGCAATGAAAGAGGTCAAGATGGCTCTTTTAGAGGCTGATGTTAACTTTAAGGTAGTTAAGAATTTTATCAATACAGTTACAGAGCGTGCTATTGGTCAGGATGTTATGAATGGTCTTAATCCTGCCCAGATGGTTATCAAGATTGTCAATGAAGAGTTGACTAATCTCATGGGTAGTGAGATGACGGAGCTTAAGTTTGCTCCAGGTCAAAAGACTACTGTTATAATGATGGCAGGATTGCAGGGTGCTGGTAAGACAACTACTGCTGCTAAGCTTGCAAAGAGATTAATTAAAAAGGGCAAGAAGCCACTCTTGGTTGCTCTTGATGTATATAGACCTGCGGCTATTGAACAGCTCAAGGTCAATGGAGAAAAGGTTGGCGTAGCAGTATTTGCCATGGGCGACAAGTTATCGCCTGTTGATATTGCAAAGGCATCTATGGAATACGCTGCTAAGAATGCCCATGATTTAGTTATTTTTGATACCGCTGGTCGTCTTCATGTTGATGAGGATATGATGAAGGAGCTTCAGGATATCAAGGCTAATATAGAGATTACTCAGACATTATTTGTTGTAGATGCTATGACAGGACAGGATGCTGTCAATGTGGCACAGGCCTTTGATGATTCAATTGGACTTGATGGAGTTATCATTACCAAGCTTGATGGTGATACAAGAGGTGGAGCAGCACTTTCAATCAAGGCTGTTTTAGGCAAGCCTATATTATATGCCGGAATGGGTGAAAAGCTGGATGATTTAGACCAGTTTTATCCTGACCGTATGGCGAGCCGTATTCTTGGAATGGGCGATGTACTTACTCTTATTGAGAAGGCCAGTGCTCAGATAGATGAGGACAAGGCCAAGGAGATGGGAGATCGTCTCAAGAAGGCTGAGTTCAATTTTAATGATTATCTCGAATCTATGGCTCAGATGAAAAAGATGGGCGGTTTATCCTCAATACTTGGCATGATGCCGGGGATGGGAATAGATGCTGCACAGTTAGAGGGTGCAGTTGATGAGAAAAAAATGGGTCGCATAGAGGCAATTATTTATTCTATGACGCCTGCTGAGAGAAATAATCCTGCACTGCTTAACCCTAGCAGGAAGCATAGAATTGCAAGAGGCGCAGGAGTTGATATAGCTGAGGTTAATCGTCTTGTCAAGCAGTTTGACCAGATGAAGAAGATGATGAAGCAGATGCCCGGTATGATGAAGGGCAAAAGAGGTCGTGGTGGCTTCGGTGGAATGGGAGGACTTGGTAACCTCCTTGGAGGAAAAGGAAAGTTTCCCTTTTAATACGAGATAAAGAATTGTGTTTGAATTCTTTATATATAAATTATTGGGGCATAGCCCTGTAAACATTTTTAGGAGGAAAGAAAAATGGCAGTTAAGATCAGACTTAAGAGACTTGGAAAGAAGAGAAAGCCCATCTACAGAATCGTTATCGCTGATTCACGTACAGCACGTAACGGTATCTCAATCGATGAGATTGGAACATATGATCCCAACGTAGAGCCTGCAGCAGTTACAGTTGATGCTGAGGCAGCTAAGAAGTGGCTTGCTAATGGTGCACAGCCTACAGAGACAGTTGCTAGACTTTTCAAGAATGCTGGTATCTAAGATAAGCGAGGTATAAAATGAAGGATCTTGTAGAGGTTATTGCGAAAGCCTTAGTCGAGAACCCTGACGAGGTAGTTGTTACCGAGACAGAGAACGAGAGATCCATTGTTCTTGAGCTTCGTGTAGCACCTTCCGATATGGGTAAGGTTATCGGTAAGCAGGGACGTATTGCAAAGGCAATCAGAGCCGTTGTTAAGGCTGCTGCTACCAAGACAGACAAAAAGGTTATTGTTGATATAGCACAGTAACATTAAGGGGAGTTAATTCTCCCCTTTCTTTCTATTATTTGATTATGAATTTTTATATTATGACATTGTTTCCTGATATGGTTATGAGTGGGATTGGTGAGAGTATCACAGGTCGAGCCATGGAGAATAATATTATTAGCTGCGAAGCTGTTAATATCAGGGACTATACAATTAGTAAACATAAAAAAGTAGATGATTATCCTTATGGCGGGGGAGCTGGAATGCTGATGCAGGCACAACCAGTGTATGATTGCTATAGGGCTATTTGCGATAAGATAGATGCTAAAAAAGCCTGTGATGGTAAGGCATCTGATAAAAAGCCCAGGGTCGTATATTTAACCCCGCAAGCTAAGGTTTTTAATCAGTCTATGGCAAAGGAACTGGCTCTTGAAGATGATCTCATTCTATTATGTGGTCACTATGAGGGTATTGATGAGAGAGTTTTAGAGGAAATAGTTACTGATTATATATCAATTGGTGATTATGTTCTGACAGGTGGCGAATTGGCGGCTATGGTTGTAGTGGATGCTGTTAGCCGCATGGTGCCAGGAGTTCTCACTAATTCAGAGAGTGGTGTTGGTGAATCATTAGAGGGTTCATTACTTGAGTTTCCACAGTATTCTAGACCAAGTGTATGGAATGGTAAGGAGGTACCGCCTATTATTTTATCAGGCGACCATGCCAAGGTTGATGCATATAGGAGAATGGAGTCTATTAAGAGGACGGCAATTCGTAGACCAGATTTACTTGCAGATGCCAAGCTTTCCCCAGAGGAAATAGCATATGCAAAATCAATTATAGAAAGTGATGTTTAATTTAGGTAGATTATATGACGGATTTATTTAGAATAGGCGTTATAACGGACACACATGGATTAAAGGGTGAGGTCAAGGTTTTTCCTACTACAGATGATGTTACCCGTTTTAAAAAGTTACCCGAGGTTATTGTTAGGGGCAAGGGTATAGATGTGACTCTTGAGGGAGATGGCTGTAGATATTTTAAGCAGTATGTTATCTTAAAGTTCAAGGGTATTAATGACATAAACGATGTTGAAAAATACAGAAAATGTGAGCTTTTTGTAACCAGAGAGAATGCACTTCCCCTAGAAGAGGGTGAATACTATATTTCTGATTTGATTGGACTCAAAGTTATCTCTGATGAGGGTGAGGAGATAGGAACTCTTACAGAGGTTCTCCAGACTGGTGCAAATGATTGCTATGAGGTAACTAACGGCAATGAAAAGATTTTGCTTCCAGTTATAAAAGAGTGTGTTCTAAATGTTGATTTAGAGGCTAAGGTTGTAACTGTTCATATGATGAAGGGGTTAAGGTGAAACTATTTAATAAGCGAGGACTTAGCTTTCGCAAACAGAGAAAAAAGATGAATCTCTCTCTTGTCAAGGAGATTGTTATTTGGACAGTGGAGATAGCGATTGCTATTGGACTTGCTGCGGTTTTGGTGTATTTCCTTGGTATGAGAACTACTGTTATTGGACAATCTATGAAGACAACGTTATCCGATGCAGATCAGGTTTTAGTGGATAGATTTGTCTTTAACGTTAGAAATCCAAGAATTGGCGAGATAATTGTATTTCTACCCAATGGTAATGAAAAAACACATTATTATATCAAACGAGTTGTTGCTGTAGGCGGAGATTCTGTTCAGATAAAAGAGGGAGTTCTCTATGTTAATGATGAGCCTTCAACTCTTGTGACGACTACTATTGCTGATCCAGGAACGGCTAGTGAGAGGATTAAGCTAGAAAAGGATGAATACTTCGTCTTGGGAGATAATTTGTCCAATAGTGAGGACTCTAGATTTTCAACAGTTGGTCTAGTGAAGGATTCTTATATTCTAGGCAAGGTCTGGTATCGTATTTCAGGCTTTATGAATATGGGCTTTGTATAAGAGGTTATATATGGAATTTCAGTGGTATCCTGGTCATATGACGAAGGCTATTCGTCAGATGAAGGAAGATATAAAGTTAATAGATTTGATTATAGAGATAATAGACGCGCGTATACCAATAAGTAGTCGCAATCCAGATATCGATAAGCTAGGGGCTGGCAAGGCAAGACTTGTTATTATGAATAAGGCAGACCTTGCAGACGAGAGAATTTCAATAAGATGGATGGATTTTTTTAAGGAAAAGGGGTATTTTGTTGTCCAGATGGATGCCAGGTCTAAAAACTCTATGAAAAAGGTCACAGATACCATAGAAGAAGCCTGCAAGGAAAAAAGAGAAAGAGATGCAAGACGTGGCATTAAAAATAGACCTCTTCGAGCAATGGTTGTGGGGATACCCAATGTAGGTAAATCAACCTTTATCAATTCGTATGCTGGCAGAGCTTTGGCCAAGACCGGCAACAAGCCCGGAGTTACTAAAGGAAAGCAGTGGATACGCTTTGGAAAAGGGGTAGAGCTTCTAGATACACCTGGTATTCTATGGCCAAAGTTTGAGGATCAAAGGGTTGGGCTTAACCTTGCTTTAACGGGATCAATCAAGGATGAGATATTAAATATTGATGATATGTCACTTGCCCTCATAGATATACTTGCTGAAAGCTATCCTGAGGATTTGAAAAGTAGATATAATATAGATTTGGGAGAGCGTGTTGAGACCTTAGAAGCAATTGCTAGGGCAAGAGGCTGTATAAAATCTGGTGGAGAGCTTGACTATACAAAGGCTGCTAATTTATTGATAGATGAATTTAGAGCTGGAATAATAGGAAGGATATCTCTTGAAAAGCCATAAATACTTAGTTTTTGTAAAAAAAGCTTGCATTTAGTTATTTTTTTTGTTATAGTCCAATAGTTGCGTAAATAAAGCGATGGTCCTCTGTTGCGTAAGGCTTCAAGAACATCAATAATAAAACGGAGGAATTTAAAATGAATGCTTCAGAAATTATCAAGTCAATTGAAGATGCACAGATTAATGAGAATGCACCTGAATTTGCAGTAGGAGATACTGTTAAGGTTCATGGTAAGATTGTCGAGAACGGCAAGGAGAGAATCCAGGTTTTTGAGGGAACAGTTATCAAGCGTCAGGGACATGGAGCTCGTGAGACCTTTACAGTTCGTAAATTATCAAATGGTGTTGGCGTTGAGAAGACATGGCCTGTTCACTCACCTAACGTTACAAAGGTCGACATTGTTCGCCGTGGTAAGGTTAGAAGAGCAAGACTTACGTATCTTCGTGGACGTATTGGTAAGGCTGCAAAGGTTAAGGAAATCGTTAAATAAGATAGTCATTTTAGGGAGTTACACCAAGTGGTGTAGCTCCTTTTTTTATTTGCTAAATTTTACTTAATGTGATAAAATATTTTGCAATAGTAGCTTTAATGGAAAGGTATGTCATGAAGAGGTTTTGGAATAGCACAGCAGGATTGCTTTTGTATATTTTTTTGGTTGTTGGACTTGCTTTTTTAATTAGTAGGTTTTGCATTGGAAGAGTTGTTGTTGATGGTCCTTCGATGAAGAATACACTTCAAGATCAAGAGAGTGTTATTGTCAACAAGATTAAGACTAGATTTATGCAGCTTGATCGATTTGATATTGTGGTATTTAAGTATGAATATGAGCTTGATACGAGGTATATAAAACGTGTTATTGGACTGCCTGGTGAGACTGTTCAGATAGATAATGCTGGTAATATTTATATCAATGGAGAGCTTTTAGAAGAAGACTATGGCAGGGAAATAATAGAGGATCCAGGAATGGCAATTGATCCTATTACAATTGGTGAGGATGAGTATTTTGTGCTAGGTGATAATCGCAACAATTCAAGTGATAGTAGAGATCCAGATGTTGGACTTGTTAAAAAAGACCAGTTATATGGTGTGGCGTGGTTAAGGGTTTATCCTTTCAAGAAATTTGGGTTAATATAATGACAAAAAAAGAAGAAGCGGCATTAAAAAAAGAAGCAAAATTACAAAAAGAACGAGAACGTGTTTACGCAATGACTGAGTTTGAAAGAGCTTACCCAAACGCACAGTATATTTGTGGAATTGATGAGGTTGGGCGAGGTCCACTTGCAGGTCCAGTTGTTGCAGCTGCAGTTATACTTCCAAAGGATTGCGAGATTTTATATATCAACGATTCTAAAAAGCTCTCTGAAAAAAGAAGAGAAGAATTATTTTTAGAGATTAAAGAAAAGGCTATTTCAATTGGAGTTGGTGTTGCTAGCTGGACTCGTATTGATGAGATAAATATTTTGCAGGCTAATTACGAGGCTATGCGTCAGGCTCTTAGTGAGCTTACTGTAAAGCCTGATATATTATTAAATGACGCCGTCACAATTCCTATGGTCGATATAGAGCAGGTACCTATTATTAAAGGAGATGCTAAGAGCATATCTATTGCAGCGGCAAGTATTATTGCAAAGGTTACAAGAGACCATATGATGATGGATTATGACATGGTTTATCCAGGATATGGTTTTGCAAAGAATAAGGGCTATGGCACAGCGGAGCATATTAAGGCACTTGAAGAAATGGGACCCTGTGAGATTCATAGAAGAACGTTTATTGGTAAGTGGTTGTAGATTGAGGAGAGTCTGATGAACGGCATCGGCGATTTTTACGGACAATATAATAATCGTGGTATTCAGACTCAGACAAACCCTACACAACAGTCTGCTGTAGCTTCTTTATCCAATACCTTAAAGCAACTTACACAGGGACTTATTTTCGAGGGAAATGTTACCAGAGTCAAGGGTGATAACGTGCTATTGTCACTTGAAAACGGGCAGAGCATTCACGCTAGACTTGATGCTAATCTCAAGCTAGTACAAGGGCAGTCGATGTTCTTTCAGGTCAAGTCTAATGATGGTAATTCCATTGCTATAAGACCATATGGAGGGGACGGACTTATGAATCCTACACTTCGTATGGCACTCAAAGCAGCAGGACTTCCGATTGATGATAGGAATCTTGAGATGGTTAATTCCATGATGAAGGAACAGATGCCAATAGATGCAGATAGTCTTCTTAGTATGCACAAGTCGCTTGCTATGAGTCAGGGGGTATCTGTTGATACTGTTGTACAGATGACAAGGCTTGGTATGGAGATTACTCCCGACCAGGCTCAGATGTTTGAAAATTATAAGAGTGATACAGAGCTTATTACAGCACAGCTTTCTGATTTTTCAGATGAAGCAGTTAATTTGCTTGCTTCAGATGGTATGGGAGTAGAGGAGGCACTTACTCTTCAGACTGAGCTACTTTCAATTATCGAATCTGGTATGCCAGATGAAGAGCTTATTATGCCTGACTCAATAGATGAGAGTCTTTTTGAAAATGAGATGGCTGATGATGCAATAGATAATGATATTATAGATGATGCTTCTGGAGGAAAAAATCAAAATATAATAGAAAATAATTCAAATCAAATGCTTTCAACACAGGCGTTTGGAAATGATAATAAGGCAGTAAGTGCCGGTCTTTTTGGTAGTGCACCTGATAGAGAATTAAATGCCACAAGAACTGTTGACAGAAGCGTATATTTAGATTTTGAGGAAGATGATTTTTCAATAAGACCAGGTTCGATAGAATCATTTATGTCAAGTGACGAGATGGATGAGCTTGGCAATGTTCTTAGAACAATTGGCAATATGGCCGATAGAGAAGAGATATTTGATGAGGACGGAGATCTCAATCGTAATTTGACCGCTAAGCAGCTTCTCAATTATATTAATAACGAGATGGTTTTATCTAAGGATGAGCTTGATCCGACTGATGTGAGAGATGTCTTAGGTAGCAAGGGCTATAAAAAGCTTATCAATAATTTAGTTGAAAAAGCATTCACAATTGAGCCACATGAGCTGGGTGAAGAGGATAAGATGAAGCAGCTCTATTCAAGGCTTAATGCTAAGCTTGAGGCTCTAGAAAATACCTTAAAGCAGACGGGACATGATAATTCACAGCTTTCCAATACTGCTAACGACATCAAGACTAATATCGAATTTATGCAGCAGGTTAATCAAATCTACCAGTATGTACAGATTCCATTTAATAATAATGGACAGAATGCGAGTGCAGATCTATATGTATATACTAATAAAAAAGCAAAGAATGGTCCTGATGATGAGCTGAGTGCTTTTTTGCATCTTGACATGGATCATCTTGGTTCAACAGATTGTATGGTTAAGCTCAAAGGCAAAGCAGTCAGTACTAATTTTACATTTTCTGATGACAGAAGCTATGATCTAGTTCAGCAGTATTTACCATTGCTTCAACAAAAGCTGGATGCTCTTGGCTTTAACAGTACTGTCACCGCAGGTACAGCTGAAGCAGATTCAAAGCCATTTAATTTTGTTGAGGATTTTCTTAAGAAGGATCTTCCCACTAACACTGGCGTAGTACATAGATATTCATTTGATGTTAGAGCGTAGGAGAGAACAATGGCACAGACTACAGGTAAAGAAAAACAAAAAACAGCTGTTGCAATTGCTTATCAGCCAGGTGAAGCTGCTCCAAAGATTTTAGCTACAGGTAAAGGCGCAATAGCCGATAGAATTATTGAGGAAGCAAAAAAAGCTGATGTTCCATTATACAAGGACGACAAGCTTGCAGGCACATTAGCATCCTTAGAAATAGGGGACATGATTCCGCCAGAACTATATGAGGTTGTTGCTGAGATTTTGGTTTTTGTTAGTGACATGGACAAGATGAGGGCAAAGCTTGGCTAATAATAGACAAATTGGAGCTATTGCAGAGGAAGCAGTGTGCAAATGGCTCAAGGATAATCATTATTATATTAAGGAACGCAATTTTCATGCCGGTAGAACTGGGGAGATTGATATAATTGCAAGAGACGGAAGATATCTGTGTTTTATAGAGGTTAAATATAGACGAACCAATAAAGCGGGGACAGGTGCGGAGGCAGTCACTTTGCAGAAGAGAAAAACAATTTCGAAGGTTGCATTATACTATTTACATAGATTTAGATATCCGATTGATACTCCTGTAAGATTTGATGTGGCAGAGGTATCGGGAGAAGATATGGTAATTCATTACATTACAAATGCATTTGAATTTATTAGATAAGCATAGACACACTCATGGGGGATGGGTAATATGGCACAGGAAAAGAAAACAATTGCAATATGTACTGGTAAGATTAATGATGAGATAACAACGCTTATTATACAGGAAATATATGATAAGTGTATTGAAAATGGTTATCATGTTGAGGTCTATGCTGTTGATATGACTTTTATTTTTGACAGCGAATTTGGCGATGCTAAAGAGAAGGATCTTTTTGAGATAATTCCATATGAAAATATTGCAGGTATTTTTGCATTTTCAGATAGACTTAGAAGAGCTGGTGTTATGAAAAAAATCACCGCAAAGGCTAAGGCATATGAAATTCCTATTGTCTGCTTAGAAGATAATGAAGAGGATAGTATCAATGTTTTCTTTGACACCGACTCTACATTTGGAAGTGTAATAAATCATGTAATTGAAGAACATAGCTGTAAGAAAATCTATTTTGTTGCGGGACTTGAGGGCAATGAAGTGTCAGATGCAAGAATTGCTGTATTCAAGGAATCTCTTGAGAGTCATGGGATAGATTATAATCCTGATTATGTTGTATATGGAGATTTTTGGTCTGAGCCAGCTAGAAATCAGACTCGAAATCTTATTGTAAAATATGGTATTCCTGATGCTATTTGCTGTGCTAATGATGCAATGGCGATTGCCGTTTCAGATGCATTGACTGAAATGGGTTATTCAGTTCCAGGAGACGTTATTGTGACTGGATTTGATGGATTAAAGGGTGCTTTTGATCATTTGCCTTCTATTACTACCGTCGGACCCTATTATGAGAAGTTGGCAATTGACGCATTTTCAGCTATAAATGATGTTATTACGCAAAAAGTTAAATATGAGCCTAGAGATATAAGTGTGTCTGGAAAGCTTATTATAGGAGAATCTTGTGGCTGCAAGCCTTTGAATATGAGAGCATTTAAATCAAGAATGTCCAAGATGTATGAGCAAGACAACCAAAATGATTTTCATGAGATTATACTTATGAAGGCAATTACAAAGGTGGCCTCAAAGTCCAACCTAAAAGAGGCTGTAAAATGCTTTGAGGAACCACTTAGTGTAATGATGGACGTTGATTATTTCTATGTATGTATATGGGATAATTATATCGGTGCCAACTTGAATAGAAGACAGAATAGAAGACACGCAATTGTGGTTGCTTCTATGGTCAATGAAGAATATTCTACCTGTGAGACAAATCTTTCTTCGGGTGTTAATCTTCCTAATTATGACAAGATTATGGAAAAAGATTCCATGCTAATGTATTATCCATTAAAAGCTGCTAATGAGTTTTTTGGATACCTGGCCTTCGGTATTAATCCTACAAATTATAAAAGAGAGAAGCTCGTAGCAATTGGAAGATATTTCAGCGTTATGTGTACGATTTTCCTTCAGCAGACCAGACTTAATTCTGCCTATAAGAGACTTGAAGAGGCATATAGCACAGATACGCTTACAGGAATTCTCAACAGAAGAGGCTTTTTAGATAGGCTAGAGCCAATGCGTCTTGTGAATAATGATAAAAAGGGTGTCCTTATATCAGTAGACCTCAATAATCTTAAGACAATTAATGATACCTGGGGGCATTTAGAGGGGGATGAGGCCCTTCGAGCAATGGCAGATGCTCTTAAGGATGCCTGTCCTAAGGGTTCCTTGGTTGCTAGATTTGGTGGCGACGAGTTCGTAGTATTTTATGCATCCAACAAATCAGACGAGAGAATCATAGAGAGATTTTCAGAGCGATTAGAAGAGGCAATTGAAGAGACAAATGATACCTTGGATAAGCCATACTATGTATATGCGAGCTATGGAATCAATATCACGTCTTTAGATAGAGAATATGATTTTGATGCAAATTACTCAGATGCAGATGCAAAAATGTATGCTAACAAGATTGAATTTAAGAAGACACATTCAATAATTAAGTAATGAATACTAATAAAAAAAATACTCACAGAATTAAATCAGTTACTCCGGGTTCAATTGCTTATGAGCTTGAAATTGAACCCGGTGATATTGTGCTTAGCATTAATGATAATGAGATAACAGATATATTTGATTATCATTACAATTGCAATAGCGAAGAGCTTCTGCTTTTAATTGAAAAAGCTGATGGTGAACAGTGGGAGCTTGAAATAGAAAAGGATTTTGATGAGGATCTTGGTATTGAGTTTGAAAATGGACTGATGGATGATTATAGGTCCTGCCATAATAAATGTATTTTCTGCTTTATAGATCAGATGCCTCCTGGGATGAGGGATACCCTGTATTTTAAGGATGATGACTCAAGACTTTCGTTTTTACAGGGGAATTATGTTACGCTCACCAATATGAGCGAGGATGATATAGATAGAATTATTAGATATAGATTAGACCCTATTAATATTTCGGTTCAGACTACAAATCCTGATTTACGGTGTATGATGCTCCATAATAGGTTTGCCGGGGATGCTCTGAAAAAAATAGATATGCTACACGAGCATGATATATCTATGAATGGTCAGATTGTACTCTGTAAAGGGGTCAATGATGGTGATGAATTAAAACGAAGCATCACAGATTTGATGAAATACATTCCAAATATGCAAAGTGTTTCGGTTGTGCCTGTAGGCTTATCTAAGTTTAGAGAAGGGCTATATCCTCTAGAGAGCTTTACGAAAGAAGATGCCTGTGAGGTTATTGATTTAATTGAGAGCTTTCAAAAAAAATGTATGGAGATATATGATTGTCATTTTATTCATGCATCTGACGAGTGGTATTTGCTAGCAGGACGTGATTTACCAGAGGAAGAGCGATATGATGGATATATTCAGCTTGAAAATGGCGTAGGTATGCTCAGACTTTTATACGAAGAGTTTCAAGATGCCTTACAGGAAGAGAGAAAATTTGGCGTAAGCCATAAAAAAAAGCATCTCACAATAGCTACAGGAAGACTTGCTGCTGTTTTTATGCAGGGACTTATTGATGATATGAATAAAGTATTTCCTGAGGTATCTGTTTCGGTTATACCTATAAGAAATGATTTTTTTGGTGAGAAAATAACTGTTTCGGGTCTTATAACAGGACAGGATCTAATTAATCAGGTGGCTGATATAGATATAGGAGATAAGCTTTTAATTCCATCAAATATGTTAAAAATCGATGAACAGATTTTTTTAGATGATATTACACTTGAAGAGGCAATCGAAAGAGTTGGTGTTAGGATTGTTCCGACTGGCTCATCGGGGGCTGATTTACTAAAGGAGATGTTATATGAGTAAACCCATTGTTGCCATAGTAGGTAGACCTAATGTTGGTAAGTCGACATTATTCAATGCCTTGGCAGGTGATAGGATTTCTATTGTTCAGGATACACCAGGTGTTACTAGAGATAGAATTTATGCAGATGTAGAGTGGCTTAATTACAAATTTACAATGATTGATACGGGTGGTATTGAGCCAGAGAGTCATGATATTATACTTTCGCAGATGAGAGAGCAGGCTCAGATTGCTATTGATACGGCTGATGTTATAATCTTTATCGTTGATGTGCGGCAGGGTATGCAGGATGCAGATGGTAAGGTTGCAGATATGCTTAGACGCTCTAAAAAGCCTGTTGTCCTATGTGTTAATAAGGTTGATAGCTTCCAAAAGCAAATGGTAGATGTTTATGAATTCTATAATTTGGGAATGGGCGAGCCTATTCCTGTTTCGGCGGCTTCAATGCTTGGAACAGGTGATTTATTAGATGAGGTTGCCAAGCATTTTCCTGAGGATGCATTATCAGAGGAAGAGGACGAACGTCCCAAGGTTGCAATTATAGGAAAGCCTAATGTAGGCAAGAGCTCGCTTATTAATAAAATGCTTGGCGAGGACAGACTGATTGTATCGAATATAGCAGGTACAACCAGAGATGCAGTAGATACAGTTGTGACCTACAATGAAAAGGAATATGTTTTTATAGATACAGCTGGTCTTCGTCGAAAGAGCAAGATAAAGGAAGATATAGAGAGATTTTCTATTATTAGAGCTGTAGCTGCTGTCGAAAGATGTGATGTTGCAGTACTTGTTATTGATGCTACAGAAGGAGTTACTGAGCAGGATGCCAAGATTGCGGGTATTGCCCATGAGAGAGGCAAGGGAATAGTTATTGCCGTTAACAAATGGGATGCAAGAGAAGATAAGGACGACAAGACCATCTACAGAGATACAGAGAAAATTCGTCAAATCTTAAGCTTCTTAGCGTATGCTGAGGTTGTATTTATCTCAGCTAAGACTGGTCAGCGAGTTAATAACCTCTATGATATAATTGATATGGTTATTGAGAATAACTCAATGCGTATTGCTACAGGTGTTCTTAACGAAATAGTTACAGAGGCAGTAGCTCTTCAGCAGCCCCCGACAGATAAGGGAAAGAGACTGAAAATTTTCTATGTAACGCAGGTTGGAGTAAAGCCACCGACCTTTGTTATTTTTGTTAATGACAAAGAATTAGCACATTTTTCATACATAAGATATCTAGAGAATAGAATTAGAGATGCTTTTGGATTTAAGGGAACATCTCTTAAATTTATAGTTAGAGAGAGGAAGGAAGATTAAGATGCCAGTAGGTGCAAATTATAGTGAATTTTTAGTTGTATTTAGAATAATTGCAGTCGTATTTGGTTATATTATAGGAAGTATAGTAACCGGACAGGTATATGCAAAGGTTAAGGGGGTTGATTTGACTTCCATGGGAAGTGGTAATCCTGGTGCGACCAATACCCTTAGGACTATGGGTAAGAAAGCAGGGCTTATTACACTGATAGGTGATATTGCAAAGCTTGGAATTGCTGTATTATTATGCTGGCTGTTTTTTGATATAGCAATGGGGCTTGGAACTACACCAGAAGGAAAAGCATATGTTAAGATTTTAGAATTCTATACGGCTTTTGGGGTAATAATGGGTCACAATTTCCCTTGCTTTTTCAAATTTAAGGGAGGAAAAGGCGTGGCTTGTACAGGAGCAGTTGTTTTGTTTGTGTGGCAATTTGAATTTCCTGTAGCAATTCTAGCGTTTGTGTTAGTTGTTTTATTCACAAAATATGTTTCCTTGGGCTCTATTATTGGAATGACGGTGCTATTTTTAGAGACGCTTATTTTTGCACTAACAGGTGTTACAGCCCTGATATATCCCGGCTTTGCGGGGGTGGGAAGTGCAATGCTTGTAGAAATGTGTGTGTTACAATTTATAATTAGTGCACTTGGAATAATAAGGCATCATCAAAATATTGGAAGACTTATTAAAGGAACTGAAAATAAGCTTTCTTTTAAGAATGCTGGCAAAATGGATAAGCAGTAGGTGAATGAATGGTTGAATTGAATGTAGAAGAGGGCTTAGAATACTGCATAGATGAGGAACTCTATTTTGAAGTATTACAGGATTATTTAGACAATGATAAAAGGGAAATACTTAATGATGCATTAAATAAAGAAGATATGCATAGATATGCGGTTGAGGTGCATTCAGTAAAGAGTACTTCAAAGACAATTGGAGCAGGCTGTATTTTTGATAAAGCGTATGAGCTGGAGCTTGCAGCTAAGTCCAATGATATAGTGTCTGTTAGAATAGGGCACGAGAGCTTAATTGACGATTATGGTCAGATTTTAGAGCTTGTAAAAGCTTATATTGAAGAGAACAAATAGAGGTGGCGTTGAATGGAAAAGCTTCATACAGTACATAAAGAAAAGGGTGCAGGTTATTTCGCGCTTATAATTATTTGGATTTTACTCACAATGGCAGGAGTTACGGCGTTAGCTTTATTTGTACACTTCTTATTGGCAGTGCTTGTGCTAATTATTTGTGGTCTGATTTTATTTTTTGCTTTTATAAAGGCAGATTATGATTATGATTACAATTACTTTAATGGAGTATTGGTTTTTGCGAGAGTTAGAAATAAAAGCTCAAGAAAGGTACTTGGCAAATATGATTTAGACAAGGCAATAACAATTGCTCCCAAAGGCGATAGGAGTATTTATAAATATGAAAAGGATGCTAATATAACTCATAAGAATTATTGCTCTTTTAAGGAAGCGCAAAATGTATATGCTTTTATTGGAAAAAATGATAAGGATATGATAATTCACATAGAATTTGAGGGTGAGGATGAATTCCTAACTGCAATCTGGGATAAATATAGCCAGATAATGGTATATAAGCCCGGGGATGTCGAAAAAAATGAAATTAGTGCTTGAAATTTTGGACATATTCTAGTAAAATGTTGCACAGATTGGGTTGCAAAACCTAAATAGTAAATTTTCAAATTTCTAGGAGGAAATTAAAATGGCAGTAAGAGTAGCAATTAACGGATTCGGACGTATCGGTCGTCTTGCATTCAGACAGATGTTTGGTGCTGAAGGTTATGAGGTTGTAGCAATCAACGATTTAACAAGCCCTAAGATGCTTGCACACCTTCTTAAGTACGATTCTTCACAGGGAAAGTACGCACTTGCTGATACAGTAACATGTGATGATGATTCAATCACAGTTAACGGACAGAACATCAAGATTTATGCATTCCCCGATGCAAACAATTGTCCTTGGGGCGAGCTTAAGGTAGACGTTGTTCTTGAGTGCTCAGGATTCTATGTATCTAAGGATAAGGCTCAGGCACACATCAATGCTGGAGCTCGTAAGGTTGTTATCTCTGCACCTGCAGGAAACGATCTTCCTACTATCGTATACAACGTTAACCACGAGACACTTAAGCCCACTGATACAATCATTTCAGCAGCTTCTTGTACAACAAACTGCTTAGCACCTATGGCTAAGGCTCTTAATGATCTTGCTGGAATTAAGTCTGGTATCATGAGCACAATTCACTCATACACAGGAGATCAGATGATCCTTGATGGACCTCAGAGAAAGGGCGACCTTCGTCGTTCACGTGCTGGTGCTGTTAACATCGTTCCTAACTCAACAGGAGCAGCTAAGGCAATCGGTCTTGTTATCCCTGAGCTCAATGGTAAGCTTATCGGATCTGCTCAGAGAGTTCCCTGCCCTACAGGTTCTACAACAATCCTTGTTGCAACTGTAGAGAAGTCAGTTACTAAGGATGAGATCAATGCATACATGAAGGCACATGCTACAGAGTCATATGCATACAATGAGGATGAGATCGTTTCTTCAGATATCATCGGATCAACATATGGATCAATCTTCGATGCTACACAGACAATGGTAGGCGAGGATAACCTTGTACAGGTTGTTTCATGGTATGACAATGAGAACTCTTACACATCACAGATGGTAAGAACAATTAAGTATTTTTCTGAATTAGCTTAATATTGAACTTATTTAGGTCCGGTCCGAAATGGACCGGACCTTTTTATTAAAATCAAAGGAGAATGGATATGTCATTAAACA
>JAZRXQ010000075.1:0-6269 GCA_045600305.1 Lachnospiraceae bacterium | reverse complement strand
GAAGGAGCTTTTTAATGAATTAGTCATGAAGGCAAACCTTGAGCTTGGGTTTAATGTGGAAAATGACGCACCTCTTATGGTAGAGGCGATACCGATGGGTAAAGAGGACAATTCTCTTATGCTACTTATTTCAAAGGTAGAATATCCTGAGGAATTAGATATGAAGTATTCAGATTTTACAGAATCTGATGATAGTGTTCCAGCGTTTTCAGATTATGCGGATGATGATGCAGGAAGCATTGGAGCAACATTTTTGGACAAGCTCAGAGCGGCTATGGCTGTGCAGGCGGCTAATCTTGAGGGTGACAGAAATGCAGAGGAGTTTGTAGATGCTTCTGAGCTCACTAGGCTTTTTGCATTTGACCACTTAGACGATGTCATACGCCTGGCATCAATTGCCGGACCGATGCATGCTGGCAAGAGCTCGTTATACAGAGATGAAGAGGAGAATGTATACTATCTTGTCGTTAATGGCAAGGGCTGCAAGGCAGATGCTTTTAACAAGGTATGCAATATCTTGTCTGAATATTCACTACAGCTTAAGTATATCAAGTCAGGAGAAGCCTTTTTTAAGGAGCATCTCAAGCTGGTTAGGGCAGATGATGCGCTTACTATTCTTGGCGCAACTAAGAGTTAGTCTAATATGAGAATTAATAAAAAGGGATGAGCGTCTAGCTCATCCCTTTGTCCGTTAGTGCAATGCGCACAAATTAAGCATTTTCTTTGTTAGCAAGAAAATCATTGATTTTGTTAACAAGCTCGTCAGGCTCATATCCGTGAACCATAGCTGCCTCGCCAACTGTCTCCATCTGAGAAGAAGGACATCCTAAGCAGTGCATACCGATGCCTAAAAGGATGGGTGCGATATCTGCGTCAATAGTTAAAAGCTCGCCAATCATTGTGTCTTTTGTAATGCTAGCCATAATATACCTCCAGAATATTTATTTCAACGAATAATATAGCTCCAAAAAAAATAAAAAGCAAGCAATTATTGGCTATACACAAATTTTTAGGTGTGCTATAATGTAGTGGATTTTAAATAGGGAGAGTGTTCATGAAAAAGAATAAAGCACCTTTAATAGCTGTTGGAGCACTTTTATTAGTTATTATTTTAATAGTTATCTTTGGTCTTGTGCTTGGAAGAGAGAAGCCTTCCACAGAGGTCATGGATTTAACGGAGTATTTTAATATAAAAAAATATGATGACATTGTCACATTTGTTGATGATGAGAGAGTTGAGGTAGAGATAACGGTCAAGGATGGCGTTTTTTATCTGCCCCTTTCTGATGCCAAGGATTTGAACGATAGGATTTACTGGGATTACAACGAAAAGCTCATGATATACGTCACCAACGACAATGTGCTCAAGTTTTACCCTGGAGAGAACTCCTATTTTGAAGACAATGAAAAAAATGATATAGATTATGTCGCAGTCTATGATAATGGGGATGAGCCACTCATTGCTTTAGATTTTATAGAGGCGTATACAGCTACTGTCAGACACACCGAGGCTAAGACGCCCAATAGACTGTTTATTACAACTACATGGGATGAGCCGTGCCAATATATTGACGTTAGATCAGATAACAAAATCAGATTTGAAAACAGTATTCATAGTCCAATCATAAGTGACGCCATAAAGGGTGACAAGCTTATTTTCCTAGGCGCAGAGGAAGGCTGGACTAAGGTTCAGACTCTGGATGGTATACGAGGCTTTATCGAATCTAAGTACCTCGAAGAAGAGAGCTATGCTGAGACAAAAAATAAGCCCTCTGACGGATACAAGGAGAAGTTTTCACATATCTTTTTTGATGGCAGGATAAATATGCTCTGGCATCAGGTCTGGGGTCGCAGTGTTAATGCAGAGATTAGGACAGTATTAAATAATTCTCCTGGTGTTAATGTGGTAGGTCCTACATGGTTTTGCCTAGACGATAATGAGGGCAATTTTGCCAGCCTTGCAGATACCTCGTATGTAGATACCTGTCATAATGCAGGAGTCAAGGTATGGGCCACATTCAATAATATTGACAATCCCGATGTTGACACCTCATACGTGTTGACCCATACCTCTGTTAGAGAGAATATGGAGAATCAGATTATTGTTCAGGCACTCAACAACAAGCTTGACGGAGTCAATATGGATTTTGAGGCTATTAAGTCATCTACAGACGATGCATACGTCCAGTTTATTAGAGAGCTTGCAATAAAATGTCATGCTAATGGGCTTGTTTTATCTGTTGACAATTTGGTGCCGATGGAATACAGCATGTTCTACAGAAGAGGACAGCAGTCACAGTTTGCTGACTATATCTGTGTGATGGCTTATGATGAGCATTATGCTGGCTCAGAGGCTGGTTCTGTAGCGTCACTAGGATTTGTAAAAAATGGCGTTGAAAATACCATTAGAGATGGGGTTCCTGCTAGTCAGCTGATTTTGGGAGTTCCTTTTTATACCAGAATATGGTTTGTAGAGCAAAACGGCGACACAACCAGTGAGACTGCGTCTATGGTCGATGCAAGAAATGCAGCAGAAAACAATGGCGCAACCTTTGTGTGGGATGATGAGGTTTCACAGTATTACTGCGAATACATAAAAAATGATGTCACCAGAAAAATTTGGGTTGAGGATGCAAAGTCTATTAGAGAAAAGCTCAAGGTTATGCAGGATAACAATCTTGCTGGTGCAGCTTTTTGGAAGGCAGGACTAGAGACATCTGATGTCTGGGGAACGATAGGCGAGTTTTTTAATGGAAACTAAGATTTTACGTATAGATGAGAAGCATATAACAGGTGAGAGCGCAGGCGAGGTTTTCAAGCTGGCAGGCGATATAATAAAAGCAGGAGGCTTGGTAGCTTTTCCGACGGAGACCGTATATGGTCTGGGTGGAGACGCACTTAATCCTGATGCATCCAGGGCAATATATGAGGCCAAGGGCAGACCATCTGATAATCCGTTGATTGTACATATAGCAGATTTTGAAAAAATATATGAAATCAGTGACGAGGTGCCAGATATAGCAAAAAAACTGTCAGACAGATTTTGGCCAGGTCCACTTACAATAATAGTAAAAAAGAATGATAGAGTTCCACTTGCGACCACAGGAGGGTTAGATACAGTAGCTGTCAGACTTCCCAGTGATGCAGTGGCAAGAGAATTTATAAAAAATGCTGGTGGTTTTATAGCGGCACCCAGTGCCAATACCTCGGGACGCCCGTCGCCTACAACAGCTAATCATGTCGCTGAGGACCTGAGCGGACGAATAGATATGATTATTGATGGTGGCGCAGCCTGTATAGGACTTGAGTCTACAATAGTAGATTTGTCAGAGGATATACCGGTGGTATTGCGTCCAGGATATGTGACTATTGAGATGCTTAGAGAGGTTTGCCCAGATGTAGAGATGGACAAGGGGCTTGCTATCGATGCAGCCCAGGCTCCAAAGGCACCAGGCATGAAGTATCGTCATTATGCTCCCAAGGCGGATATGACTCTTGTAAATGGGCAATCTATGCCTGAGATTACAGCCAAGATTAAGACGCTTGCTGAAAACGGAATTTCTCAAGGCTATCGAGTGGGGATTATTGCAACAGAAGAGACAAAGGACAGGTTCGACTTAGGAGAAGTTCTTGTCATGGGAACGCTTGGAGACGAGAACACTCTAGCTGCGGGACTCTATGATGTCCTTAGGAGATTTGACGAAATAGATGTAGATATAATTTATGCACCCTGTTTTTCAAAGTCTGGAATAGGCGAGGCTCTTTACAATAGAATGCTCAAGGCAGCAGGGCGCAAGGTGATAGAATGAGAAGGATAATTTTTGCCGAGATGAGCGGGACCTGTAGGGCTCCCATGGCTGAGAGCATAATGGTCGATGCTTTAGTGCACAGTCCAGATGCGATAGAGGTGTGCTCAAGGGGGTTGGTTGTTTTATTTGAGGAGCCTATAAACCCAAAAGCACAGGCGGTACTCATGAGTAATGGAATAGATAAAAGCGATTATACATCTAGACAGCTTCTTGCCAGTGAAGTCAATGACGAGACTGTTGTATATGTGATGGATTCTAGAGAGTACGTAAAAGCCTGTGATATTGTGGGACCTGAGAGAGCAGACCAGGTTTTTATATTAAATGAGGCAGTAGGTGAGGAGCTAGAGATTATGGATCCATATGGAGCACCGCTTCCGTCTTATGGCATATGCTATGAGTCGATGTCCAAGACCATAAGAAAACTAGCTCTAATGCTATAGAGGTGAATTAAAATGACAGATAAGAGAAAAGATTACATAAGCTGGGATGAGTATTTTATGGGGGTGGCTGAGCTTACAGCGAATCGCTCCAAGGACCCTAATACACAGGTCGGAGCTTGTATAGTCAGTCAGGATAACAAGATTTTATCAATGGGATATAATGGTTTCCCTGTAGGATGCTCAGATGATGAATTCCCTTGGGCAAGGGAAGGGGATCCTCTAGAAAATAAGTACTTTTACACAGTTCACTCAGAGTTAAATGCTATATTGAATTATCGAGGTGGGAGTCTTGAGGGGAGCAAGATGTATGTTACATTATTTCCCTGTAATGAATGTGCCAAGGCTATCATTCAGTCTGGCATAAAAACTCTTTACTATAAGAGCGATAAGTATGCAGACTTAGCATCTACAATAGCCTCAAAAAAAATGCTTAGCTCTGCGGGAGTTGAATACGTTAAATATCAGCCTACCGGTCGACAGATAACCATTGAGGTCTAATAGTTTTGTGTGGACATTGATAGGTGTTTTGTGATACAATAAATCATTCGCGGATTGATAATTATGTTTGGTAAAAAAGAAGCTTCTGCATTTACGCTAGTGGTCCAGATTGGACTCAATATGATAGTACCGATTCTTGGGCTTACGGTATTTGGTGCCTGGCTTGGAGAGAGAATTGGTCAAAGCTGGGTAGCTATTCCATTTTTTGTGTTGGGAGCGTTGTCTGGCGGCACTAGTGTATATAGGTTGGTCAGAAAATATTTAAAACGCCCAAGGGACGTAGATGAAAGCGAGGTAGAGGATGCTAAAGAGAATAAATAAAGCACTCCCTCAGCTTTTAGTCACTCAGCTTATCTGGGGAGTGGTAATAGGAGTATCATTTGTCTGGCTGTTTACAGACAAGCTTAGATTTTTTACGGGACTAGGAATTGGCGAATTGTGTGGAATAGCGATGGCTATTCATATGGCAGTTTCCATTGAGGACGCTGTTTCCACGGGATCTGATGCTGCATTCAAGAAAAAGATGACAGCGTCTACCATCCTTAGATATGTGGTATTGGTGCTTGTTTTAGCAGCAATGGCGTATTTTGACATAGGGTCAATTGTTCCTGCAGTCTTAGGAGTGTTGGGACTTAAGATAAGTGCATATCTGCAGCCTGTGATAAACAAGCTGTTGAAAAAAGAAACAAGCTCAGAGCAGACTGAGCCGGTCGTGCTGAGCGAAGAAAAAACTGAATAGGAGGTGAGAGTTTGGAGAATGGAATTCTGCTGGCGGGTTCCGGTGATGTAGACTTTCAGATACATGGTCTATTTTCATATAGCTTTTTTGGCCATGAAGTATGGATAACTACATCTCATGCGTGCATTCTCTTAGTGATGCTGCTAATCATTGGATTTGCGATTTTTGCAAATTACAAAATGCGACATGCAAAAGAGATTCCGGATACCTTCCAGAACATTGTAGAGCTGGTCGTTGAGATGCTTGACAAGATGATAATCGGAACCATGGGACCTTCCCATGCAAAACCCTTTGTCAACTACATCGGCACGGTATTTATTTTTATCCTGCTGAGTAACTTTTCAGGCTTGCTTGGACTAAGACCGCCTACAGCTGATTATGGAACGACGCTTGCACTGGCGTTAATAACGTTTTTCATAATCACATTCCAGAAGTTCAAGCACAAAAAGCCAAAGGGTGTACTTAGAGATTTGATGCAGCCTTGGCCGTTCTGGTTACCTATAAATCTTATAAGTGATTTTGCGGTACCGGTTTCTATGTCACTTCGTTTGTTTGCGAATGTATTGTCGGGAACTATTATCATGGCCCTGATATATGGACTGTTGGGATTTTTTTCAACAGCTTGGCCGGCAGCACTTCATGTGTACTTCGACTTGTTCTCAGGAGCAATTCAGACATATGTATTCTGTATGTTGACCATGACATATATTTCTGATGCAATTGGAGATTCTTAAAGCTTAGGCAAACATTAAAAACGCGTTGATGAACGTGTTCAGTCATCGG
>JAZRXQ010000074.1:0-9794 GCA_045600305.1 Lachnospiraceae bacterium | reverse complement strand
ATTCCCGTCTAGTACACTATACAAAAAAGCAGCAGACTTTCGCCTACTGCTTTTTTATAGTGGACTAGACGGGAGTCTCCTCTCCGCTCCGCTTCGGTCCGTGCTTAACACTCGTCCACAGTACGAGTAGCACCGTGTCCGAAATTCTTTGTGGTTCTCCTCTGAGTTTATTCCCGTCTAGTACACTATACAAAAAAGCAGCAGACTTTCGCCTACTGATTTTTTATAGTGGGCTAGACGGGAGTCAAACCCGTGTCCGAAATACAATCCCCTGTACTTCTACAAGCTTAGTTTATTCTTAAACATTCCCTCCACCAATCAGGAACAAACAACCGATTGATTTTAGTAGCTTCATAATACGCCCACATGCTCAAAGCTTTGCATGAGTCGTTTCTCACATGGTCGAAGCCTGGATCCTAAAGTGTGAGTGCTCTAGGTCAGACTGCTGCAACTAGGCAGCGTATGCTAAATTATCGTTAGCGTTTAATTTTAAATAGTACATTTTACGTATGCGCCTCTACGGCTTGCTTCTCCAGCTTCACGTACCCCGTCGAAACCTTTACTAGCCCTTATTCATTTTTTATTATAAAAGTTTCTCTCCAGCTTCACGTTCTCCGCTCCGCTTCGGTCGGCGCTTAACAGACGTCCCCAGGACGTCTAGCGCCCCGTCGAAACCTTTACTAGCCCTTATTCATTTTTTATTATAAAAGTTTCTCTCTTCATCGAAACCTTTACTAGCTTATACTCTAAGTGAAACCTTAAGGTCTCGTGCTGCCTCACGCTTCTGATCCTTCTTAGCGATATCAGCACGCTTATCATAGAGCTTCTTACCTCTTGCCAAGGCTATCTCTACCTTTACAAGGCTGCCGCTAAAGTATACCTCCACCGGCACTATTGTGTATCCCTTTTCCTTAATCTTACCAATGAGCTTTCTTATCTCACTCTTGTGCATAAGAAGCTTCTTAGGTCTAAGTGGATCCTTGTTAAATATATTGCCCTTCTCATATGGGCTTATGTGCATACCATATATCCAAACCTCTTCATTCTCTATTCGAATGAATGACTCCTTGATGGAGCACTTGCCCATTCTAAGGGATTTAACCTCTGTTCCAGCAAGTGCAATTCCTGTCTCATACTTCTCATCAAGAAAGTAATCATGGTACACTTTTTTGTTGTTCGCTATTAACTTTCTAGGTGCATTACCCATGACCCAATCTCCTTTTCTAGTATGTTCTGCACTTGCGGTGCTTATATAGAATATATCAACTATCGGAAAAAATCAACTAAACTAGTGGTTTAATTTTTATGCAAGCTCAAAATCGATGGTTCTCATTACCTTATCTGTTGCAGATACTCTTACCATTACCTTCTGGCCAAGCTTAAAACTTCTGCCAGTACTTTCACCTATCATCTCATAGCTTTCCTCCACAAAATGATAGAAATCGTCGGTAAGCTCTGCAACTCTTACTAGTCCTTCTACTGTATTAGGAAGCTCCACGAAAAAGCCCCACTCTGTCACACCAGAGATTACTCCCTCGAAGACCTCGCCTATATGGTTTTCCATATACTGAACCTTTTTCATCTTAATTGTCTCACGCTCGGCTTCATCAGCACGACGCTCCATCTCACTTGAGTGCTTTGCAACCTCACCAAGTATCTCATTATAATGCTCGATTCTCTTATCATTCATTCGACCTCTAAGTGTCTCTTTAATGATTCTGTGAATCTGAAGATCTGGATATCTTCTTATTGGTGAAGTAAAGTGACAATAATAATTAGTAGCAAGACCAAAATGACCCGAGCATACTGTCGTATATCTAGCCTGCTTCATTGAACGAAGTGTAAGGCGACTGATAAGCGCCTCCTCCTCTGTTCCGTCTATTTTCTCAAGAAGCTTCTGGAGCTCCTTTGGATGAACCTCATCCTTACCTATATGAAGTGAATATCCAAAGTTGTTAATGAATGTTGCAAGCTTCTGAATCTTGTCTGCATCTGGATTCTCATGGGTTCTATACACAAATGGCATTTCCTGCCAGAACAGATCCTCTGCCACTGTCTCATTGGCGATTAGCATGAAATCCTCTATTATCTTAGTTGCTACATTTCTATCATATGGCTTTATCTCAACTGGCTTTCCATTTTCATCAAGAATAACCTTTGTCTCTGGAAAATCAAAATCAATTGATCCTCTCTTCATGCGGCGACTACGAAGTATTCCTGCAAGCTCCTGCATTTTCTCAAACATTGGAACAAGCTCCTTATACTCCTCAATAAGTGAAGCATCCTTATCTACAAGAATCTTCTTCACATTGGTATAGCTCATTCTTCTGTTAGTCTTAATCACTGTCTCTGCAAGCTTATGATCAATAACCTCGCCCTTTGGATTGATTGTCATAATACAGCTAAGAGCAAGTCTATCCTGCTGTTCATTAAGTGAGCAGATACCGTTGGAAAGTGCGTGTGGAAGCATTGGAATTACACGGTCTACAAGATATACCGAGGTTCCTCTTTTAAGCGCCTCAACATCAAGAGCACTTCTCTCCTGTACATAGTTAGATACATCTGCAATATGAACACCAAGCACATAGTTGTCCCCATCCATGGAAAGTGATACTGCATCATCAAGGTCCTTAGCGTCCTCACCATCGATTGTAACCATATCCCAGTCACGAATATCCATTCGGCCTGCCATATCTGCATCTGATACTTCCTTGGCCACTCGCTCTACCTGATTCATAATTTTCTCCGAAAATTCTACAGGTAAATCATAGGCTCTAACTAGTGATAGTATGTCGGTTCCAGGATCATTGATGTGCCCAATAATCTCTACAACCTTTCCCTCTGGATTCTTATCCTTCTTGCCATAGCTTGTAATCTCAACCACAACCTTATGACCGGACACCGCTCCCTTAGAACGCTCTGCTGGAATAAAGATATCCTTAGCAAACTTAGGATTGTCTGGCACGCCAAAGCCGAAGGTCTTACTCTGCTCGTAGGTACATACCACCTGCTTCATGCCACGCTCTATAATTTTAAGAATTTTTCCTTCTTTTCGTTTTCCTGTTGTAAGCGGAGAGACTGTAAGCTCAACCACATCCTGATGCATAGCTCCGTTCACATAATCTGCTGGGATGAAAATATCCTCTTCTTCCCCCTCAATTGTTACAAAGCCAAAGCCCTTTGGATGTGCAGTGAATACACCAGTAAGCTGCTTATTTTCTGCCTTAGAATATTTTCCTCTTTTGGAAAGAGTAATCTTACCCTCCATAAGAAGCTCCTCAAGAATACTCTCAAGCACAGGTCTCTCATCCCTAGACACTCCAAGTACGATGCAAAGCTCCTTGATTTTCATAGGAACATACATATCCTCGCACATGAAGTCATATATCATTTTCTTACGCTGTTCAAATTTATCCATTTATACCTCACAAAATGTCGAAAAAAAAGACTGTCGATATCGACAGTCTCTAAAAAGCTCTTATCCCCAGATTCCCATATTGAGAACTACTGCAAGTACAAGGAATAATACAACGCAAACCTTTGTAAGCTTTACGAGCATTCCTTCCATAGAACGACCTTTGTTCTTGCCCCAGTAAGTATCTGCTGCTCCAGCGATAGCTCCAAGTCCAGCTGACTTACCTTCCTGTAATAAGATAATAACTGTAATAACAAGACTGATTATAATAAATAATACTGTTAAAATCGTTTTTAAAACGGCCACGATTACACCTCCTAATATTTGAATTCACAACGAAGTTATCTTATCATAATTGAATAAGCATTTCAACAATTTTTTACATGTTTTTGTTCTCATTTGAAACAAAATACATTATAATAGGAAAAAAGGACTTGTTTTAAGGAGATGAAATATGCGAGTCAAGAAATCAGGCATTTTTTTATCTATTATTAGCCTGAGTCTCATACTCTGTTCTTGTCAAAAGACTGTCTCTCCAACCACCAGTTCCACAGTAAAAGAACCTGTCGTTTCAACAGAGAAGGGAACATGGGACAGCACACCTGTTGTTCTTAAGCCTTCTGCACCTGGAACAGACACATATTCCTGTGACGTATCCGTAATCGACTACTCCAATATTTCAGAAGGATATGTCATTGTCAGCTACTCTGGAACCAATGAAAAGGTCAAGCTACAGATTACAGGCCCAGATGGGGTTACCTACACCTACAATCTTCATGGTGGTGAGGAGGTTTTCCCTTTAACGGCTGGTAGTGGAAGCTACAATGTTGGAGTATATGAGAACATCTCAGGTACACAATATTCCCCAGTCCTGTCTGCAGACATAAATGCGGACATTACTAATGAATTTGGACCATATTTATACCCAAGTCAGTACATTAATTTTAATAGCAGTTCTCTTACTGTTGCCAAGAGTAAGGATATTTCCTACTACTGCAGTTCTGATGTAGAGGTTGTTCAAGGGGTATACAATTATATAATTAGTAATTTTACCTACGATTACGATAAAGCAAAAACTGTTCCAACAGGATACCTACCTGTTGTAGATGAGGTTTTTAAGACCAACACAGGAATATGCTTTGATTACGCAGCGGTTATGGCAACCATGCTAAGAAGTCAGTCTATCCCTACCCGCCTAGAGGTTGGATTTATCGATGAGGCATACCATGCATGGATTAGCACCTACATCAAGGATGTGGGATGGGTAAATGGAATTATCGAGTTTGATGGTAAGGATTGGAAGCTTATGGATCCAACCTTCGCATCAACCAGCAGCTCTCCCATGGATTTTATCTCAGAGGATAGCAAATATCTTACAAAGTATGTTTATTAGGAGGACTATTTAATGTCTAAACCAAAATATTTAAGCAATGCTGAAATATCAGCCTTCTGTGCTCAGCTTTCCATGGTACTTAGTGCAGGTATGCCAACATACTATGGAATTTCAATACTAAGTGACGAGGCTCCAGATGAGGCAACCAGGGAATTGCTTACACAAATATATACGCCTATGGAACAGGGCGAAACCCTAAATATTGCACTCCGAGCAACAGATAAATTCCCACCATATATGCTTAATATGATTCAGCTAGGTGAAGAGACCGGACGACTCGATGATGTTCTTCGTTCGCTCTCCGCTTATTATGATAGAGAGGATACTATTCGTTCAAGCATCAAAAGTGCTGTAGTCTATCCTTTTATCCTTACAATATTAATGCTAACAGTTATTGTCGTAATGATTGCCAAGGTTCTCCCAATCTTCTCTCAGATTTATGCAGAGCTTGGAAGTGAATTAACTGGCACAGCCAGATTGCTTATGAATATCAGTAACGCAATCAACAAGTACATGGTAGTGTTTGTTATCCTGTTTGTTGCAGTTATTCTTACAAGTCTTATTCTGTATCACACAGAGCTTGGCAAGATTCTGTTCCAGAACCGTGGTGTAGGAATCTCCCTTGCAGCCAGCCGTTTTGCCAACTGTATGTTCCTTGCTCTTTCAAGTGGACTCGATACAGACAAAGGCTTAGAGCTTGCACGTGAGCTTGTTAATAATCCACATATGCAGTCAAGAATCGATTCCTGCAAAAATGCTATTTCCCACGGTGAAACCTTTGCAGAAGCATTACTTAGATCTAATATTTTCTCAAAGATGTATTCTAGCTGGATTGCTATCGGTGCCAAAACGGGTTCAATGGACGATGTAATGCAACACATTTGTGAGGCATATCAGAATGAGACTGATGAGAAGCTTTCTCACTATATTGCAGTACTTGAGCCTACATTAGTTATTATTCTTTGCGTATTTATAGGACTTATTCTTATTTCATTCCTTTTGCCACTGCTTGGAATTATGTCAAGTATTGGATAAATAATGGAGGATATATATGCTTTTTGCTGTAAAAAAAGAGAAAAATTATGGACTACATCACCTTCCGTTTCTGGTGATTATTATCCTTATATGCAGTCTGTTTTATTTTTCTGATTTCGTCACCTCCAACAATACCTCCTATAACAAGGATGTTTTGGAAAAGGGACTTAACAGAAGCATAACCCAGTGCT
Organism: Lachnospiraceae bacterium; assembly: GCA_045600305.1. Classification (GTDB taxonomy): domain Bacteria; phylum Bacillota; class Clostridia; order Lachnospirales; family Lachnospiraceae; genus JAZRXQ01. The sequence continues at coordinate 3,760 of JAZRXQ010000074.1, read as the reverse complement.
ATGCCCTTGAAGGTATGTACCCTTCTAGTCTTTCATACCTTGAAGATAATTACGGACTAATTTATGATAAGGAACATTTTTATATTAACTATCAGTACATCGGCTCTAATCTTCGTCCCGATGTCACTATTATAGAGAAAACTAATTAAGAAAAGGATTAGCTATGGTTCGACTTAACTCAAACACTCAAAAAGTTGATACCGTCTTTGTAATGCTATTGTTTGTGCTTTTTGCCGTAACAACCTTTGTTCTTATTCTTATGGGAGTTAAGCAATATCAGGTCACGGCAGATACCATGGGAGACAATTATCAAATCCGTACCTCCACCTCATATCTTGTGGAAAAGGTTCGACAGAATGATAATGATCAGGGTATTCAAATTGCACAGCTTGATGGCACTACTGCACTTGCCCTAAGGAGCAAGATTGATGACGTTACATATATCACTTACATTTACTACTACGATGGATATCTCAGAGAGCTTTTTGTAAGTGAAGATTCTGTATACACACTTGAAACCGGTCAGGAAATAATTGAACTGGAGGATTTCAAGATTAATTACACACAAAATGGTCATATAGAGGTTACAATCTATGCCCAGAATGGAACAAGTCGCAGCTTCTATCTAGCCACTAAATCAACCAGCTGAGAGGAAAATATATGAATACCTACAAGCATTCAAGGGGTAGCCTTTTCCTGTTGGAATTAATCATCAATATTCTGATGTTTTCATTCCTTGCGGTTGTAAGCTTACGTTTTTTCATAAAAGCCCACGATCTTACTATAAGAACCGAGGAGCTACATAATTCAGTAACTGTATGTACCAGTGCAGCCACTCTTTTTGAATCCGGTGACGGCTCTCTGGATGTATTTTTGGAAGAATTCGATAAGGTAAAGGAAAGTCGAAATCATATCACTATTTTTTATGATGACACCTACAACGTTACCAGCAAAAAGAATTCAAAATATCGGCTAGTCATTGCACTTAATGAGCTTGCTGACAATCCAAGTATTAAACAGGCTGACATCACAATGAAGGACGGTGAGCGCACAATCTATCAGGTTAGCGCATACTACTATTGTCACCTTACACCTTCTCCAAGGGAGGTGGAATAATGAATAAAAAACATCTTTTTTCCAACTTTGGTTTTTCAACAATCCTTCTTGGATTCTCAATGATGTGCATTATTACATTCTCTGCTCTTGCACTACTTACTGCCAACTCAGATTATAAGCTGAGCCAGAAGGTTGCAGAGAAAAATACTACATACTATGAGGTTGAAAAAGAGGCCTATATTACATTATCCGAAATAGACCATCATCTGCGAGATATCTATGCTGATTGCAATGACGCTGATGCCTATTTCCAAATGGCATTAAATATGCTCGCCACAAGAGGCGATGGAAAAACCAATATAAAAGGGCAGGATTATCTGTATCATTACAGTAAGAAGCTATCTGAAAGTCAAACACTTGAAATCACTATACAGATTCTATACCCTACTAAAAAAAATGACGGTTTTTACAAAATAACACAGTGGCAGACTATTACTGACACAAATATAGAGACAGATAATACTCTACATCTAATTGGTGATAATTAATTTACTCAGAAAGGGAAATATATATGGACGTTAAGAAAATTCTTGAAGAGGCAACCGCCAACGGGGCATCGGATATCTTTGTTATCGCAGGTCGACCTCTCACTTACAAGGCAAAGGGCATTATGGAAACACTTAATGAGATTCGAATGGTTCCAAAGGAGACCTACGAATTTGTAACTGCAATCTATGCCTTAGCCGAAAGAGAAATTGCAGATTTTGAAGTTACTGGTGATGACGACTTTTCCTTCGCCATTCCAGGTGTATCGAGATTTCGTGTCAGCACCTTCAAACAGAGAGGTTCTTACTCAGCAGTTATTCGAGTAATTTCATTTACTCTTCCTCATCCAAGTGAGCTTATGATTCCAGAAGCAGTAATGAATCTCGGAAATACAAGCAATGGAATGGTTCTTGTAACTGGACCAGCTGGAAGTGGTAAATCTACTACTCTTGCCTGTATCATTGATAAAATCAATCATGAGCGTGAGCAGCATATTATTACACTAGAGGATCCTCTTGAGTTCCTTCACCGACATGAAAAATGTATTGTTTCCCAGCGAGAGATTAACACTGATACTGAAAGCTATTTAACAGCACTTCGTGCAGCCTTAAGACAGAGTCCAGATGTTATCCTGCTCGGTGAAATGAGAGATTATGAGACAATCAACACAGCAGTAACAGCTGCAGAGACTGGTCATCTTATTTTCTCTTCTCTTCATACAATTGGAGCAGCAAATACAATTGACCGTATAATTGATGCATTCCCAGCTTCGCAGCAGCATCAGATATCAATCCAGCTTGCTTCTGTACTTCAGGCAGTAGTCAGTCAGAAGCTACTTACCTCCGTAACAGGTGAGGTAGTTCCAGCATTTGAAATTATGGTGCTTACACCAGCCATCAGAAATCTTATTCGAGAGGGCAAGGTGCATCAGATTGATGGAATCATCTATACCTCTCAGTCCGAGAATATGATTTCAATGGATACAAGTATCTACAATCTCTGCAAGCAGGGAATAATCTCAAAGCATACTGCAGTATCTGAGGCAACCAATCCTGAGATGATGCAGAAACGCCTAAACATAGGCTAGATTTTGTCCACTTAATATTTCTTTAGACGACATTGAGACTGCGATCTTGATGTCGTCTTTTTGTGTGAACGAATATGCGACCTTAATATGTATGATAGTTGCCTGTTAACGGGGGACATATACAGAACTATAAGCATACAATGCAATAACTGCAATATCAATCTAGCAGCTGTAAGCCTTATCTTAGCCAATACTTCGCACGTGCTGAATCGCAATCCATTGCTTATGCAGCACTCTCAGCACCATCCGGGTGCTGAGGCTTCAGTATTTGCCAAGCTAAGACTAACACCTGCACGATAGATATTAAGGTTATTGCATTGTATGCTTACAGTTCCTTCATAGTCCCCCGTTAACAGGCTATCTATAATCACATTAGGTCGCATCCTACACATCCAATAACGACATCAAGACCGCAGTCTCAATATATCAATAAGCAATATTTGTGGACTCAAAATCAAATCAGGAGAATTAGATTCCAAAACCTATAATAAATGATAAACTCAGAATATTATGGGTCTTTTCTTTTGATTACTCGGCACCCAATGACGTTCAAATGATGCAAATCTAAGATTTTACCTATAAGTAAACGTTCGTGCCTAAATCTTATAGGTTGTTTCTCCTTCATTTATTCAGTCATAAAGGTAATTAAATGACCCAAAACCTATAATATTTTGGGATGATTGTATGTCTATAGGTTTTGGGGCCCTCTCCAAGAAAAAATGATAAACTTGTTAATACTTGTTGCTTGCGTTACTTGTTATCGCATCCCGTTCCCCTGATTTGATTTAGGTGGCTGTGAAATATGATTATTGGGGCATTGAGACTTTGATCTTGAGGCCACTATTGAGGTTAGATTGGATTATGCAACTGGCAGGAGCCCCGTACTGTGCGATTCTTACTGCAACATTAATAGATATCGTGTTGGTGTTAGCTTTAGGTTAATCAATATCGAAGTCTTGGCACCTGGATGGTGCCAAGAGCGCTGCATAAGCAATGGATTGCGTTTCAGCGCGTGCGAGGTAATGGCTAAGATAAGGCTTACTCCTGCTAGATAAATATTACAGTTAAAGA
>JAZRXQ010000073.1:0-9600 GCA_045600305.1 Lachnospiraceae bacterium | reverse complement strand
CTGTCTGTCTGTCTGTCTGTCTGTCTGTCTGTCTGTCTGTCTGTCTGTCTGTCTGTCTGTCTGTCTGTCTGTCTGTAGGAGCATATCTATTTGCCTCGTACGCTGTCAAGTATTTTCATCAAAACCACAGTAGAATATAGCATAAAAATCGACTTTATACAATAATAATTTTTACAACACCGCTCACTCCATATTGGAATGAACAGAGCATATCACGGGAATTTTACATATTTTTGCTTTTGATAGTCCCTCTAACATAGCAAAACACCTCCCACTCCATATAGGAGTGAGAGGTGTATCTATAATAGTTATAATTTGCACTCCCAACAAACGTCTGTATGTAAACTATTCAAACAATGCGTCTGCATCAATTACATTTTGCACGGCATCCATATACATATTTTGTTTTAATCCAGATGCTGATATTAATGTCATATGTACAGCACTCTTGCAACCTGTCTCAGCCAGAAATACATTCAATTTATTTTTTAAAACTTCTTCATACTGTGCATCTATTTCGTATGGTGTACTTGTATACTTTATCTCGCATAGATTTGTCACTCCGTCCTTTCTATCAATTAACAAATCTATTTGCGCTCCGGGTGATGAATTTCTACTTTTCCATGCATATTCAATTGTCTCAACACCTGAGATTCCAAGCTTACTCTTCACTTGATTAATGTGTAATAAAACAACTAATTCAAAAGCAAGACCTGTCCAAGAAAAATATGAGGGCGAATTGATATATTTCATCCAATCGTTATGTTCTCTGTTTCTCAAAAATCTAAACGAGTACAGCATAAAAGGGTCAATTAACTGAAAAATAAATCCCTGCTTTTTCTGTGGATAATTCTTATACATTCTGATGAAACCACTCTGTTCTAGTTCATTTAATGCCTTTGTAAGTGGTTCTCCGTCTCCTATCTTCGGATTTCCTGACAATTCTACCCTTGTAAGACCACTTTTACTTGATGCCAGCATATCTATGATATGTGCATGTTTTTCATGATTCTTGAATAATGACTTTAGCAGGACTTGATGCTCATAATACAAATCTCCATTTTCGTCAAATAACAGTACATTCACATTCTGTGCCAAACTAAGCCTCTTGTCAAAACATTCCAAATAAAAAGGTATCCCTCCAAATATCATGTAACTCTCTATTATCTGCGACCTGGTCATTTTTATCCCGCTTGCTTCAAAAAATAACTCGCACTCTTTTAAGTTAAATGGTTTCAGATGAATTCTTTTTGTAATTCTATTATAAAACCCACCCTTATTATCAAGCAGATTATCAATAATCCATGAGGTTGCAGAACCGCACACTATTAGCAATAAGTCCTTCTGTGTAGATGCCCAGCTATTCCAAAAATACTCCAGAGCACTCTTAAAATCTGACCTTGGTGTGTCCATCCAGGGAAGTTCATCTAAGAATACTACTCGTTTCCCTGACACAGCATCTCTTTTTATATTTTCTTTTTGCAGCAAGCTCTTGAGCTTTGCGAACGCTTCAAACCAATCTTTTATTTTTGATTTTTCCGCGCCAGACTCTATAAGTGCATTATCAAATGCCTTTAACTGACCTGACATATTTGTCTCAGTCATACCTGTTGTATAAAAAGAAAACTGATTATTAAAATATTCTTTTATCAAATAGGTTTTTCCTACTCTTCTTCGTCCATACACAACAAGAAACTCTGCCTTTTTTGACATAAGGCAACTCTTTAATATTTCCTGTTCGCTTATTCTTCCAATCATATTTGCCTCTATAAATCTCTAACTTGCGTGTTTATTTTAGTAACTTAGAGGATTATAGGTGTTTTTTGTATTATATTTCTCTAAGTTTTGCTTATTATAATCTTTATCTTCATAATTTTCAACAATAAATTCTGCTGATAAACCATGATAAACCCATTCAGCAGTTAATCTTGGACTACAATCAGCTACTACATAGCAAAACACCTCCCACTCCATATAGGAATGAGAGGTGTAAATTTACTTATAGCGTTTGCTATTACTTTGACTTAACCTTCATCTTGATTGTCTTGGTCTTGCCGTTTGCAAGTGTTACTGTTGCAGTTACTGTCGCATTTCCTGCGCTCTTAACTGTAATCTTTCCGCTCTTGCTTACCTTTATATTTGCGTTGCTTGATGAATAGGTTATCTTGGCGATGTTGCCCTTTGCACATCCGTCATCCAGCTTAAAGGTTGTCTTTGCGCCTTCCTTAACTGTTACATTTGTTTTTGCAGGCTTTACTGATTTCTCAATTGCCTTTTCAATCTTCTTTGCCTCAGCAGGAGTTACTACTGTGAAATCTCCTGTTCCTGAGATATTGAGCTTGACATCTCCATCCTTTGTAACCTTTACAGAGTTCTTGCTCTGGTCTACGATTACAGGATTTCCGTTCTTGTCAAGAGCGTATACCTGAAGCTTTGCACCAGCCTTGAGGTCCTTAGCATCTACCTCTACTGTATACTTCTCTTCTCCGCTCTTGTCATTTGCGGTAAGAACTACTGTTGTGTTCTTGGTTGTTGCAGAATCGTTCTTAGAAATCATATCGCTGATAGTGTTCATATCAACTGTGAGCTTATTGCCCTTTGCTTCTGACTCTACTGTTACTACTGACTCTGTAACCTTACCGTTCTCGTCCTTCTTGACCTCTACTGCTGCTGATGACTTACCATCTGCTGCAACTTCCTTGATTGACTCTGTGGTTGATCCGTCTACAGCAACCTCTGTCTTGGTCTCTACTACAGCACCATCTGCTGCTGTCTCAATAACGGTATCAGTTGTAGTTCCGTCTACTGCTACTTCCTTAACTGTCTCTACGGATGAACCGTCTACTGCGGTCTCCTTAACTGACTCAACTGTAGCTCCATCTGCTGCTACCTCCTGAACAGTCTCTACTACTGTTCCGTCAGTCTTGGTCTCTGTAATGGTCTCTTTTGTTGAACCATCTACATCTGTAATCTTCTCTGTCTCAACTACTGTACCATCTTCCTTGGTCTCTGTCTTGTTCTCGATTACAGGCTCTGCAGGAACCTCAGGAGTCTCAGGAACTGCGGGTGCAGGTGTAGGATCACCTGAGGGAGCAGGTGAAGGAGTGTATCCACCGCCACCACCTGAAGAAGGTTTAACGACTGTAACATCCAACTTAATTACCATACGATCCAGGGGTGTTTGTGGAAGGTCAGGATACGCATATGCAAAACTAAACTCCGCTGTAAATGATTCTGTAACTGCAGAACTAATAATAAGTTCCCTTCCCATACCATACTTTACTGAACCATTCATATTATCAAAAGTTGTACCTAAGGATACCCAATTATTATGTTGTACTCCTGATGCATCTGTCACTACAATCTGTACATCTTCCATATCACATACCCAGGGTGCTGCATCACCATCTTTAGGCAGATAATATCCCAGGAGATATACCTTGGTGTTATTTGATGAGTTTGTATTATAGGTATATGTCTTAATCTGGCTAGTTATCAACTCTCCATCCTTGGGACGAGTATTTGTAGTAAAGAATGATACAGCCTCAAGACATGCGTGAAGCGTGAAATAATTATCTTTATTGTTGTTTATTACAAAAGCATAGGTTGCCTCCACCTTACTAGAAAAAGTAATGACACCATTTGCTTTTTTAATACTGTAATTGCTTGTAGGTGCTAGACTACCAATTTTTCCTTCAGTGTCAGAATAACTATAAACCGCAAGAGTACTTAGATCATTTATATATTCACTATGGATCTCTCCTCCATCCGCTGTCACCTGTACTAGCTTAAAAGAAACATTATCAGGATCTACACATTCTGTTGTTTCACCTTTCAGAAGTGGGCTAGGACCATCAGGATACTGAATTTCTCCAAAAAGACCTGTAGCCAAAGGATATATACTGCACCAATATGATTCTTCCCACAAGCTACTATTGTTAATTTCTTCCCAGTCTTCTTCTAGGTCATAATGTGTGTAGATAACATCAAATCCATCTTCATAATCAATATTACTATATGTCTCAATTTTTACTACACTATCACTAATTCTGGTTGCCTTAATTAAATCCTCACCATCATCATTTTTTACTACAACAGATGAATTCGCAGCACTAGCCAACGCGTATGTTGTCTCACCTGACTTGAATGATGTGATTCTATTTGCGTATGAATATCCAGTTTTTGAATCACTAGTGATTAGATATACGGTTGGATTAGCTCCCTGCTCATACATAATTACTTTATTTGTAATTTTATCAAGTGAAGCCGTCGCACTAGAATATACTCCAACCCAAGGTAGTCTGTACTCTAGTATTACAAAACTATCAGGCGAACCATTCTTAAGAGTAACCTTATAAAATCCTAACTTATTAGGCTTAAATACTGTATGTCCCTTGGGATCGGTAGTCAATGTACCACTAACCTCTGTAGATCCACTTGACTCAGCAGTTGTTCCTAAATAAACTACCTTGAGGTCACTAGCACTCTTTTCTGTGTAACTTTCATCATCAGCGTCATACCATGCAAAAACATGACACGCATCACCTAGCCATGAGATTGCCTCATCGCGATAGTCATCCGACGTATCATCATCCCATACTTTTTTTACCTGAAGGCATGATGGCATAGGTGCCTCGTCTCCATTAATAATAATGCGACACTCTCTACCATTTGTATTAATATAGGTGATCTCTATATTGAATCTACCATTATTTCCCGTGTCTGCTGTGTTTATCTTATATAGACCATTATTGACCTTAGTTATAAATGCTGGTAAAGCACTACTTGCAATATCCACATTTTCATCTGTCAAACAATCGTATACGAAAAGTTCACTAATCTGGTCAGCATCTTTAATCTTTAAGTATACATACTGTGACTCAGTAGAATAAGGTACAGTATAGAAGCCATAGGGCCAGTCTTCTTCTAGCGAATCTTCAGCAATAATATAATCTGATGTAGAAAAAGCCTGAGAACAACTCTGATCCTTGTAGAGTCTAATATCATCAAATACTTTAAGTTTCAATGTCTCTCCATCAATGCCAAGAGACACCTCCGCTTTATCCTCTAAAACCACTAACTGAATCAGACCATCGTCCTGCTGCTTTAAGATTCTTACATCTGAACTTGCTGTGACAGGGGTCTGAGTGAGATTTACACGATTATAGTTACCTTCAGCATCAACCATTACTACATAAAAAGTTGATCTATATCTAAAGTCAATCTCTCTAGTCTTTGAGGGAGTATTCCAATCTCCGCTATAAATACCTTGCTCAAAATCACCCAACATTAAAGCATATCCTGTTGTCTGATAATGAATATTCACATTTAGCTCTTGAGTCCAATGAAGATTGTCAGCATCTTTATAGTTGATTGTAGCCTTAAAATTAATCGTTGCTGACTCAGAATCGCCTACAGTAATGGTATAGAGCTCGCCAGCTTCCGGATCATCATCTTTATTCCAAGTTATATCAACATTAGCATCAGTCATATTTAGTGGAGTAGTGTCAGTTCCTACTGTAATCCAATCATTCTCAAAGCCCTCGTATCTAGCCTCTACCTTTACATCTGTAGTAGCAGCTGAAGGAACAAAGAGATAGAAGGATTCGTCTTTTGTGAAGGTTTTATTCCACACATCGCCACTAAGAGTGTTTTTTTCACCAGTAGTATATGTGCTGTACAAACCTGCACCATGATCTACACCTATAAAGATGTTCTTTACATAGGTTGTCCCTTCGACTGTTGCTCTAACCTCGTATTCACCAGCCTTATCTGATGCGACATTGATATTTACGTATTCCCCAACTTGAGTGATACCACCAGTTACCTCAGTGGCATCATAGTGTTCATCGTTTTCCCGATAATTACAACGATATAACTTAAGTTCACCAGCTGTGCATGCAGTTTCAGACTCGCCATATTTAAATTGATACTTGTCAGGAACCAACACTTCAGATGAGTTGTATTTTGCTGCCGGAATCCAACCATCAACGGGATTGCCATCAGTGTCCAACATGGTTAGCGACCCGGATTCTTCCGCCTTTACTTCCTCCGCACCTACTCCAATTGCCGTCATTACGCCAAATGCCATGGCGAAGGAAAGCATTATGGAAAGTGCTTTTTTCAAAATCTTGTTCATTTTGTCCTCCTCATAAATTGATTTATATAAAAAAATACGCCTCGCGTACTTTATTTATATCGCGCACAAAAAAAGACACTAGGATGCACTCCTAATGTCTATAATTTTCCTCATATTTAAACTACAAAAAGACAGAATTACGCTAAGCTGTCTGTCTGTCTGTCTGTCTGTCTGTCTGTCTGTCTGTCTGTCTGTCTGTCTGTCTGTCTGTCTGTCTGTCTGTCTGTCTGTAAGAGCATATTTTTTGCCTCTCAAGCCGTCAAGTATTTCTTCAAAACTATGTTGAAATATAGCATAAAATCACCATTTATGCAACATATAATAGCGAATTTCTTGTCAAAATTCGTAGCCGTAGATAATCTATTTAAAAAAATCATCTATCGTTATTACATTTTCAAATGCAAATCCCCTCCAAGAAGTAATACTCGGCATTCTAACATTTGTCAGCCAAAATTCTTCACTCAGGCTACTAAAACTCTTTACAAATTTTAGATAAAATAAACAAAAAGGATCTACTAATTTGCGCTAAGCTCATACTTCGATCCAGATAATTTAAATAATGCGTGATAATTTACTGTCAATACATCTTTTTAATCAATTTGAGCAGATTATCACGTGGTTTTGCCGGGATAATCTGCTCAGATTGCATATTTTTATAAAATTATAGATTATTGTTTTTGCACCATCTTCTATACACAAATATAAATGTAATCAGGTGCGCTACCCAGGTGATAATCCAAGATATCGGGTACGTAATATATAGCATCCATGGCTCGTGGAGCCTCTGGAAGACAGTTGCAATCCAAATGAGTCTGAGTCCGCAAGCACCAACCAGAGATACCACCATAGGTACAATCGATTGTCCCAGGCCTCTCAAGGCACCTACCATTGAATCCATAGTTCCGCACAGGAAATAGGTCACACAGATAATGGCTAGTCTCGCTGCACCAGCTGCGATGACCTGCTTGTCATCATTGTAGATAAATAGCAGCTGATTTCTAAAGAAAAATACCGCTAGGCCAAAGATGAGTCCAACAACCATTACCATCGCTTGACATAGCCAGGTTGCGCGAAGCACTCTCTTTTTTTCACCCGCGCCGACATTTTGTCCTGTAAATGTGATTGACGTCTGGTACACGGAGTTCATCGCCATGTATACAAAGCCCTCCAGGTTCATTGCTGCAGAATTACCCGCAATTACTGTTGAGGAAAAGCTATTGATTGACGACTGGATTACTACGTTGGAAAGAGAAAAAACTATTCCCTGTATGCCTGCTGGCAGTCCAAATCTAATAATTCTCCCCAATACGCTAGGATTTATTGCTAATTTTTTCAGCTCAAACCTCATCTCCGTCGTATCTCTCGACATGTGAAATAGTACCGCAAAGGCACTCACATACTGAGAGACTATTGTTGCAATTCCGACTCCTGCAACGCCCATTCCAAAAGGAATGACTAAAAGAAGGTTGAGTCCAGCGTTTATGATACCAGCTATAAGTAAAATCACCATAGGCGTGCTGGTATCACCCTTTGCACGCAGTATCGCCGTAGCAAAATTGTAAACAAGGGATGCAGGTGCTCCGAGGAAATATATCTTTAGATACAGCTCTGCCAAATCTATTACGTCTTCCGGGCTTTGCATCAGCTGCAAAATAGGACGACATAAAATAAACCCTACTAACGCTACAAAAAGTCCACAGACCAAACCGATCATTATGCTTGTATGAACCGCTGTAGACAGTCTTTTTTTCTCGCCTGCTCCTATGAAATGCGCTACTACTACGTTGGCTCCTACTGAGAGTCCCATAAATAATCCGAGCATGAGATTAATAAGTGAACCCGTTGATCCAACCGCGGCAAGTGCTTCTTTTCCGGCAAAATTTCCCACTACTATTACGTCCGCTGCGTTAAAAACAAGCTGGAGCATATTTGTGAGAATGATAGGCACAGTAAAGGCAATCATCTTGCCTAAGAGCGGTCCATGAACCATATCTATTTCTTTTTTTCTGGCGAATATACTCAATTTACTACCTCTTAAAACATAAACCCAGACTAGTTTCCTAGCCTGGGCGTAAAATTAGCGTCCTCATATAATCTAACTATTATTAGTCCACTTGTAAATAGTCTACCACAATTTAAATAGTCTGATTCCTGTTTTTGCAATCTTATATGCTGGTGTCTCGAGTACCTTTACCGCATTTTTTAATTCTTCTCTGATGCTTATATGCTGAGGGCAATGCTGTTCGCACTTGCCGCACTTGATACACTGCGAGGCTGATGAGGTATTTTTCTTAAATGCTGTGCACTGTAAATACTCATTTCTTCCGGACTTTTTGCCCTCAGTATAGACCTCGTTGTAGCATCTAAACGCAATTGGAATGTCTACTCCTGCGGGACAGGGCATACAGTATCCGCAGCCTGTACAGCCTACCTTGATTGATTTTTCTATCTCTGCTTTTACGTCCTCGACAAGCTTTATCTCGTCCTCAGTCATACAGCCGGGTTCTCCCTTGTCGGCAAGCTCTATGTTTTCCTCAACCATCTCGAGGGTATTCATTCCTGAGAGAACACAGGTCACTTCGGGCTGGTTATAGAGCCACTTGAAAGCGAGACTCGCAGGATTTAAGCCGTTTCCTCTCTCATTGATAAGAGCCTTTGCTTTGTCGGGAAGTAGATTTACTAATCTGCCGCCTCTTAAGCCTTCCATGATTACTACAGGTATATTTTTTGATGCAGCATATTTGAGTCCGTCCACGCCTGCCTGTGAATATTCGTCCATATAGTTATACTGAATCTGGCAGAAGTCCCAATCATAGGCATCTATTAGTGCCTTGAAATCTTCTGTTTTTCCATGGTAAGAAAAGCCAATATGACGAATAGCTCCGCTCTCCATCTTCTCCTTGATCCAGTCAACTATTCCCATCTCAACGAGCTTGTTCCAGGTGACTACGTCATCTAACATGTGCATTAGATAAAAATCTACATAGTCTGTGCGTAGTCTCTGTAATTCTTCCTGGAAGGTTTTTTCTACACCCTTCATAGATTTGATCATGTAGTGAGGAAGCTTTGTGGCAATATAGATTTTCTCACGTATGTGATTTCTCTCAAATATCTCTCCTATACATGCTTCTGAGCCAGGATATATATAGGCTGTGTCAAAGTAATTGACCCCGCCCTCATAGGCTTTCATTATTTCTTTTTCGGCCTTGTCGATATCGATTCCAGTTCCTTTTCTTGTGAATCTCATGCAACCGAATCCAAGGACTGAGATTTCGGTGCCATCTTTTATTTTTCTGTAGTGCATATGGGACTCCTTTCATGCTGGTTTTTCTCTATTCTATTCTATCAGGCTATACTAAGTCAATAACTATACTTTTTGATACAACTGACGCAACCATTCAAGTGAATTAGGTATAGGTGTCCCTGCTCAGACAGCGCGTCAGGCTGTGCAAACTCACCGT
>JAZRXQ010000072.1:0-9569 GCA_045600305.1 Lachnospiraceae bacterium | reverse complement strand
AGACAGGCGTAGAAAATGTATATATGCCTATGTTCATTCCTGAGAGCCTTCTTCAAAAGGAGAAGGATCACGTAGAGGGATTTGCTCCAGAGGTTGCATGGGTTACACAGGGAGGTTTAGCACCTCTTCAGGAAAAGCTTTGCGTTCGTCCTACATCGGAGACACTTTTCTGTGATTTTTACAAGAATCTTATTCGTTCATATAGAGATCTTCCTAGGAATTATAACCAGTGGTGTTCAGTAGTTCGTTGGGAAAAGGAGACCAGACCCTTCCTTAGATCAAGAGAGTTCCTCTGGCAGGAGGGTCACACAATTCACGCGACCTTTGAGGAAGCAGAGGCTAGAACAGTGCAGATGCTAGACGTATATGCTAGCTTTTATGAGGATGTACTTGCTATTCCAGTACTCAAGGGTATCAAGACTGAAAAAGAAAAATTTGCTGGAGCACATGCTACTTACACTATAGAGTCACTTATGCATGATGGCAAGGCTCTTCAATCAGCAACTAGTCACAACTTTGGTGACGGATTCGCCAAGGCATTTGGAATTCAATATACTGACAGAGACAACAAGCTTGCATATGCTTATCAGACATCTTGGGGTCTTACCACTCGTACAATTGGTGCTATTATTATGGTGCACGGAGACGATGATGGACTTGTTCTTCCTCCTCGTATCGCACCTGTTAAGGCGACAATTGTTCCTATTCGTCAGCAGGCAGAGGGTGTTCTTGACAAAGCAAATGAGATTAAGTCAGCACTCATTGCAGCAGGACTTAATACGAGACTTGATGATTCAGACAAGTCGCCTGGATGGAAGTTTGCTGAAGCTGAGATGCGTGGTATTCCCGTGCGTATCGAGATTGGACCCAAGGATATAGAGGCTGGTCAGGCTGTAGTTGTTCGTAGAGATACTAGAGAGAAGCTTACAGTTGAAATAGACAAGCTTGCTACATTTATTCCTGAGCTTTTAGAGACGATACAAAAGGATATGTTCGATAGAGCCAAGGCTCATAGAGATGCTCATATCACAGATGTGAAGACTTATGATGAGTTCAAGGCAGCAGTAGAGACCAAGCCTGGATTTATACGTGCAATGTGGTGCGAGGATCAGGCATGTGAGGACAAGATCAAGGAAGAGACAACAGCAACGGCGAGATGTATGCCCTTTGAACAGGAGAGCATATCAGATGTTTGCGCATGCTGTGGCAAGCCCGCAAAGAAATTAGTATTCTGGGGCAAAGCCTACTAGGAGGAAAATATGGCAGGTACAGATATAGGTATTGATTTAGGAACCGCAAGTGTTCTTGTATATGTAAAAGGACGTGGCGTAGTGCTCAAGGAGCCTTCAGTAGTTGCGTTCAATAGAGACACAAATAAAATTAGAGCAATCGGCGAGGAAGCGAGACTCATGCTCGGAAAAACTCCCGAAAATATTATTGCAGTACGCCCCCTTCGTCAGGGTGTTATCTCAGACTATACAGTAACTGAGAAGATGATGCAGTATTTCATCCAGAAGGCAGTGGGACGTCGTACGTTTAGAAAGCCTAGAGTTGCAGTTTGTGTACCCTCAGGAGTAACTGAGGTTCAAAAAAAGGCTGTTGAGGATGCTACCTTCCAGGCTGGAGCTAGAGAAGTTGAGATAATTGAGGAGCCTATTGCAGCAGCAATTGGTGCCGGAATAGATATTTCTCGACCTTGTGGCAATATGATAGTTGATATTGGAGGAGGAACTGCCGATATAGCAGTTATATCCCTTGGTGGATCTGTAGTGTCAACCTCTATCAAGATTGCCGGAGACGATTTTGATGAAGCAATTATGAGATATATGCAGAAGCGTCACAAGCTCATTATTGGTGCGCCTACTGCGGAGAAGATTAAGATAGAGGTTGGAACCTGCTTCACACTTCCTGAGATGGGTTCAATGAAGGTTAGAGGTCGTAATATGATTTCTGGACTTCCCAAGGAAGTTGAGGTGACAGCAGAGGAGACTGAGGAAGCACTCAAGGAAGCAACTGATCGTATAGTAGATGCTATTCACAGTGTACTTGAGAAGACTCCCCCTGAATTAGTATCCGACATCGCAGAGCGAGGAATAGTCCTCACGGGCGGTGGAGCACTTTTACGTGGATTAGAGGAGCTTATCGAGGAAAAGACAGGTATCAACACCGTTACAGCGGAAGATCCTATGATGTGTGTAGCTATAGGAACCGGTCAGTACGTAGACTTTATGGCAGGCAGAAAAGAAGAGTAAAAATACGAGCGAAGCGAGTATTTAAAACGTGGAGGCTCCAATTCGTTAGGGAAGGGACCACTTGCGGTGGGAAGAGGTAAAATATGGTAAAAGGCTTATACACCGGTTGGTCAGGGATGATCAACGAGATGAACCGCATGGATGTGATGACCAACAATTTGGCCAATGCCGATACTAACGGCTATAAAAAAGAGGCTGCGACTGCTCAGTCATTTGATGACAGACTTGCAGTTCGTATCAAGGATCAGTCAGTATATGGACTAAAAAGAGACCTTGATGATGTGAGATTGGGAGCCAAGATAGGAGAGACTTATACTGATTGGAGTCAGGGAAGCTTTCAGGTTACGGATTCTCAGTATGATGTGGCTTTGGATGGACAGGGCTTCTTTGCAATCGCATTTACCTCCAAGGATGGCGAGACTTCGGTTAAATACACCAGAGACGGAGCTTTTACTATCAATACTGAGGGCTATATGGTCACAAAGGATGGCGATTATGTTCTCAATATGGCTGGAGCGACTAACACAGACCCTGCTGAGGGTAATAGAATTAGATTAGATCCTAATCATAAGTTTAAGATAGATGAGCTCGGATTTATCTGGCAGGACAATCAGCTGGTGACACAGCTAGGACTTGCTGATTTTGAAAATTATGATTTTCTTGAAAAATACGGAGAAAATCTTATTCAGACAGTGGACGGAGCAACTCTTATTCCTGCAACATGCAAGGTTGAGCAGGGATATATTGAGGCCAGCAACGTCAATGTAGTGACAGAGATGGTTAGCATGATTCAGATTTCAAGAGCCTATGAGGCAAATCAAAAGGTAATCCAGACCATGGATACCATGATAGAAAAGGCTGTAAATCAGCTTGGCAAGGTATAAATAGATATATGCTATATTTAATCTCTCCGTGAGTAATTACGGAGAGATTTTTTTGTTGTTATGGGACAGATAAAAAATTTTGTATAACCATAAAAGAGTATTGAATTGAGTAGAAGGGTAATGTAGAATAAATTTAATTGAAGTATTAGGAAAATATACCGATATATAATACAAGGATAAAACTCTAAGTCTACGGATAGACGAGATAGGAGAACCCTCATTATGATGAGAGCATTATGGAGTGCGGCATCAGGTATGATCGCACAGCAGACCAATGTTGATACCATTTCCAACAACATTGCCAATGTCAATACAACTGGATTTAGAACAGAAAAAACAGAGTTCAAGTCTCTTTTATATCAGACACTTCAGACTAGGACGACTACAGCCAATGGCGAGCAAAAGCCTATTCCTGCACAGGTAGGTCTTGGAACCAGAGTAGCCTCTAACACAGCAGATTTTACTCAAGGAGCACTTACTGCCTCAGACAGTTATACAGCATTTGCTATTCAGGGCGAGGGCTTTTTTGGAATTAGAGGACTTAATGACGAACTCTATTACACCAGATGCGGAGATTTCCACTGGGCACAGGATTTAGGTGGAGGTCTTAGATTAGCGACAGCAGAGGGTTATGCAGTATTAGATACCAATGGTAACGACATAACCATTCCCCCTGAATTGACAGCCAGTGCAGTCAAGGTTTCTAGTAGAGGCGAGATTGGATATCAGGACGCCGAGGAGGGATATATACCACTTAACCAGACTATAGGTATGTGGCAGTTCAATAACCCCGCTGGTCTCAACAAGATTGCAGGAACCTTCTACACAGAGACAGAAGCTTCAGGTGTAGCTCTCAACGAAGAGACCACCCAGAACCTTGTTCGTTCAACCATGCACCAGAATTACTTAGAGGCATCCAATGTCAAGGTTGCTGACGAGATGGTTAATTTGATTATTGCGCAGCGTGCGTACGAGCTTAATTCTAAGGCTATACAAACAGCGGATGACATGTTAGGACAAGCAAATCAATTAAAACGATAGTATATCGTTTTAATTGAAGCGACAATCGGCAAAGGAGCATAGCGACTGCCAATTGGAGTGAATCTCAGTAACCTATAAGAATTCATAGAGGGACAATATATGGCAATTAGCATAGATAGCACAATGGCCAACTATATGGCTACTCAGGCGACAAATACACAAAAGGACTTGACAAAGACAGCCCAGGCGACGACTCCTGAAGAAGCCAAGGAAGCCATCAAGGAATTTGAAAAATACTTCGTAGAGCAGATGCTCAAGCAGATGGAAGAGGAGTTCAAGGATGACAAGGCAACCTTTAGTCAGTTGACTAACATGTTTATGGACCAGGTCAATGAAAAGCTTGCTGACCAGTTGGTGGATCAATCCGGTAGTCGTCTTACACAGACACTTTTCGAGCAGATGTGTCGCAATTACAATATTCCTCTGGCAGATGATGTCAAGCCTGCAGTTGTTGATGAGGAAAAGGAAGCAATAGTAGAAAATGTTGATACTGGCAATGATACAGGTGTCGTAGATTAAATAGAAAAGAGAGAAGCCCAGACCAAATGGTCTGGGCTTAATTAATGCTTGCTAGGATCAGCCTTAGCACAGCTTCATGCGGATATCACGGGTGATGATATCTGAGTAGCTGAATGACATGAGCTGAGGAGGGGTGTCCTCGTCAGCGCTATCCATGAGAATGGTAAATACACTGGGGTATGCTTTCTGGATAACTCCGGACTGAATATCTACACGATTTCTGCCACGGTCAAGCTGAACAACTACCTTATTTCCGCATCTTTGGTGTACAGAAGCTCGAACTTTGCTGATTTCTGATTCATCATGCATCGTCGCATCCTCCCTCCAAATTCTTTCACGCTTTAGATTATATACTATGCGTTGTAGTGTGTCAATCGAAAAATACTATATATAGTGTTTGAAAAGAAGTTATCAAAGGAGGCTTTTAATTACAAACATAGCAATTGTTAGTAATAAACTCATAATTAAAGGTGGTTTATATTATCACCTGGATAAATTTTGTGAAAAATCAACAAAAAAGTAGTGGACTAAGGCCTTGTTTTGGTGTATTATAACAATAGCTCATTTCAAATGAGTAATTTAGTAGTAAAGGAGACACCACTATGAAACTTACAATTACAGCAACAAATATTGACATGACAAAGGGGCTTAAGGAGGCTTGTGAGGAGAAGTTTTCAAAGCTTGACAGATATTTTTCAGATGACACAGTAGCTACAGTAGTTCTCGGAGTTGAAAAAGATGAGCAGGTAGTAGAGGTTACTATCCCTATGAAGGGACATATAATTCGTGCAGAGCAGGCATCTAGCGACATGTATGTGACTATTGATATGGTTGTAGACGTTATAGAAGCGCAGCTCAAGAAGTATCGTCAGAAGCTCGTTACCAAGCAGCAGAACGCTGAGAGCCTTAAGAAGGAATTTGTAGAAGAGGTTGATACAGACGATTCAGAGGTCAAGATTATCAAATCCAAGAAATATGGCTTCAAGCCCATGTTCCCTGAGGATGCTTGTGTACAGATGGAGCTACTTGGACATGATTTCTACGTATTCTCTAACGCAGAGACCGACCAGGTCAACGTAGTTTACAAGAGAAAAGATGGAAACTTCGGACTCATAGAGCCGGAATTCTAATTTCATAGAGCTTAATATAGTAAAAGGCTGTCGTTTGACAGCCTTTTTTTAATTTAAATGGAAAAAATGGCGTATTTACGCCAAAAATCAGCCCTTTTCAGAATGTTTCACAACGTTTCACGTGTGATAGTGCTACTATCAAAGCTACATTCAAGAACAAGAAGACTGGTAAGAATTACAAGTCAAAGATCAGCATCAAGGTTACTGTTGAGGCTAAGACAACTGTAAAGATGGCTGAGGCTTCAGCTACAATCGCTATGGGCGAGGCTTACACAGTAAAGGCTACTCCCGCTGGAGTAAAGTTCACATCTTCAGATGTTAAGGTTGCTACAATCGACGAGGCAACAGGTGTTGTTACAACAGTTGCTCCTGGAAAGACAGAGATTACTGCTTCTAAGGATGGCAAGGAAGACAAGATGACACTTGAGGTTAAGAAGGCAATCCTTCAGGACGTTAAGCAGACCAAGATGAACACAGTAGAGGCTACTGTTAAGGGAGATGTTGCTAAGCTTGTAAAGGATGACTTCAAGATTGTTAGTGTTGACGGAACAAAGACAACATACATCAACACAATTACTGCTGATGCTAAGAAGGGTATCGTTACTCTTGTTACATATGCAGATATGAAGGATGGAAAAGAGTACAATGTAGAGCTTGATGGCGTTGTTAAGTCATTTAAGTCTACAGATGGAACAGTTTCAGATGTTAACTGTACACCTACAACAGTTGTTAAGGGTGTTGGAAAGCAGATCAAGGCTCAGCTTCTTGATGCTTCAGGTGTAGTAATCGATGAGGTTGCTTATCCCAGCACAAAGTCTGAAATCGGATTTGATATTGCATTAACAACAGGTTATATTGATTCTGCAGATAACAATAAGTTAGTTCTTCCTGAGGTTGGTGACACAGCAGAGGTTACTGTAACATACCACACATTTAAGTATGATGATGCAGCTAACGAAGTTGGAAAGATTGAGAAGAAGTTCACAATCAAGGCAGAGGCTAATTCAGCTACATACAAGGCAGCTAAGTACACAATTGATAATAACAATGTTCCTGATTGGTCAAAGGATGTTAAGCTTGTAAACTCATTCTCACTCAGTGGAAACGCTAGAGCTTTCTTCTACATCACAGATACTGCTGATGAAGACATTACTATGAATAGATACACTGTAGAGTCTGGTGATTCAAACATTGTTCTCCTTAGCACAACAACTATCGGAAACAAGTCAAATGGCATCACACTTGTACCTGTACAGGTTGGTAAGACAGTTCTTAACATCAAGGATTCTGATGGAAAGATTGTTGACTCACTTCCTATTGAAGTAACAGCTAAGAGTGCAATCAAGACTATCAAACTCGACAAAAATGCAGTTACAATTTCAACTGATGAGTGGACCGACGTAACTTCTATCGGAATTAAGGGTTATGATCAGAATGGTGCTGAAATCGCAATTAATAGCGTTGAAACAAAAGTAATAAAGACATGCACAAACGCAACCGCTGGTTGGACACTTAATGAAACTGCTAGTGTATACAATAGCACAAATAAGACAATCGACATTATTGCACCCAATACTACAGCTAAGGGAACATATACTCTTTCTGTTATAGCTACAGATGCAACAACAGAAGCAAACAAATCTGCTGCAGTAACATTGACAGTTAACATGATAGAGACAGCAGGTATTACATCTTCGTACGTTCTTGAAACTAGTGCAGCTGAAGTTGACCGTGTTGCTACAAAGGATGTTAATACTAAGACTTCAGTAATCAGCCTTGTTCAGTATAAGAACGGTGCTAAGATTGGTGTTGTAAGTATGGCAGGACTCGATGCTGTTAACCCTAATGCATTAAAGCTTGAGAAGGTTGGTGGTGCTGAGATTTCTACAACAAGCACTACAGGAGTTTCATTCAATGCAGATGGAAGTCTTGTGCTTACTCCTCTTGTAGTATCTGGAACTACATGTGCAAAGAATCTTGAGGTAGCTAGCTACAAGGTAACTGTAGATACAGTTATTAACGGTGTAACAGTTAAGAGAAATGCTACTGTTAAGATTACAGATTCACAGTCAAAGATGACTGTTAAGGAATTTGCAAATGGAAAGACTGATTTTGTTGCATCAGGTTCAACTATTGGTGATAAGGCTGGCCACATTCTTAGCCTTGCAGCTCCTAAGCTTGTATATGATGGTAAGGATGTTGTAACTACAGGTAGTGATATTAACGTTCCTAAGATTAATTCGTGCACTGTTGGCTCTACTAATGATGATGTAGTTGTATCAGCTCTTGGCGGTGGAAAGTATCAGGTATATGTAAAGAAGGCGACTGCTAATATTACATATCAGGGCAGAACATACGATGTAGAGCTTACAATAAATACAGCATTTACAGGTATTACAGGTATGTAATTCTTAATACGTTTGTTGTATTAAAAAACAAGTAACACTTACTCCCCTGAGGGAAACCTCAGGGGAGTTTCTTGAATTTATAAGGAGAAGAGATGAAGATAGCAAGTATTATTAAGTCTACAGTTGCAGTTGCTGCTTTCGCAATCATCTGCACACTTACAGGCTTATCAACGAAAGCTGATGTATATCAGCAGGTAAAGACTGTTTCCGCTACTGATAAAACCATTCAGATTAGCTGGGAAGAGCCTGAAAACTACTCTAAGACATACATTGGATATGGTACGACTCAGGAAGAGTGCAAGAAGATGCTTGATTCCAAGAGGGTTTCCAAGGATGCCGGACTCAAGACTCACACAATCACAGGTCTCAAGCCTGGAACCAAGTACTATGTATCTCTTTCTTACAAGGAGACCTTTGGTGATGGAATCGTTCCTTTCGCAAAGGATTGTGAGGTTTACACAGCTCCTGGTCAGGTAAAGGGTGTTAAGACTAACGAATGGTCATCTGGACTCAAGAAGACTACTGTTCTTTGGACAGAGCAGAGCGCAGCAACAGGCTACGAATACAAGTTCAAGGATGCAAGCGGCAAGGTTATCGCTGAAGGCGAGGCAAAGGGTCCCTACTCTGTAACATTTGACGTAAAGAACACAGAAATCTATACTCTTACAGTAAGAGCATTTGCAGACCGCGATGGCAAGAAGGTATATGGTAAGTGGTCTAAGGAAGCATATCTCCTTCCTCAGCCCATCATCAAAAAAGCATCTGCTTCTGACAAGGGAATCAAAATTAGCTGGGCCAAGGTAACAGGCGCAACCAATTACACAGTTTACGCTTCAACCTCAGCTAAAAAGAACTTCAAGAAGATCACAACCACCAAGTCTACCTCTTGCACAATCAAGGAGCTTGGCGGAAAAATCAATAAATACAATGATTACTACGTATACGTAGTTGCAAGCAAGAAATCTGGCTCAACCACAACCAACAGCCAGAACCTCTTCAAAATCAAAATCAACGGAGCAACCAGCTCACAGATCGATTTCTAAATCAATCAAAGCAAATCCCCCTGCCACAGTGTCATGCACCATAGCAGGGGGATTTGCTTTAGAAGTATGAAATTAATTTTAGCTAGTTTCAAAATTTGATTTTTCAGGATTATCTAGTTGTAACGCAGGGCATTCCGTGATACTATGCTAATGGATTCCTCGATAAAATATATGAGTAAAAAAAGAACATTAGCATCTCTTACTTTAAAAGACAATTTTCTATTTACAGAGGTTATGGCGAAGCCTGAAAACTGTAAAGGATTTTTGGAACGGGTTCTACAGATTCCCATTG
>JAZRXQ010000071.1:0-6904 GCA_045600305.1 Lachnospiraceae bacterium | reverse complement strand
TCTTTTAAATTCCATAAAATTACATGCTTAACCATATTTCCCACCTCGTTATCTTGTACTAATCTACTGATATAAATTCACTAAAAATCATATCTTCTGACTTCACAGTTGTTGATACCAAATCTAGCGTATTCCTCGTTTGTTAAATCGTTAAAGTATGAGTGTATTGCCCTGGCGATTCCGTTGTGTGCTACGAGAAGATAAGTTTTTCCCTCTTCCTTCTTGATGTCATCAAGCAGGTTGTAGATTCTCTGGCAGAGCTTAAGCATTGACTCGCCACCCTCATAGCTGGTAGCAAAGCTCTCCTTAGATTTCTTAAACTCCGCACCGTCTCGGGCTGTTGACTCCCACTTTCCAAAATTTTGCTCAATCAGTCTAGGTTCTTCCTTGGCAGGCACTCCTATTATCTCAGATACATGAATCGCTGTATCTCTTGCTCTGGATAGAGGGGAATAGATTATCTCATCAATTTTAAGTCCTTGTCTAAGTATCTCCTGACCAAGCTCTACACCCTGTTTATGTCCTAACTCAGTCAGTGGGCTATCAGTTGCTCCACATATTTTATTCTCTACATTCCAAACTGTCTGTCCGTGTCTGGCAAAATATAAGTGACTCATTTATTTGAATCCTTTCATCGTAAGTGCAATTCTTTTTTTCTTGACATCTACTGATAGCACCTTGACCTCTACGATATCTCCAACTGAAACGGCCTCAAGAGGATGCTTAATGTACCTGTCGCAAAGCTGTGAGATATGTACCAATCCATCCTGATGGACTCCTATATCTACAAAGGCACCAAAATCAATTACATTTCTGATTGTGCCCTTTAGTATCATGCCCTCTCTTAAATCCTCTAGCTCCATAACATCTGTTTTTAATATGGGAGCAGGCATATCTTCTCTTGGATCTCTACCTGGCTTTTCTAATTCCTTTAAGATATCAGTAAGTGTCATCGCACCTACCCCGATTTCCTCAGCCATCTTTTTTACATCCTTGACTTCCTTTGAAATTTCTTTAAGGTTAGAGCCCTTGATGTCTTTTATATCATGTCCCATTTTTTCCAGAAGAAGCTTAACGGCATCATAGCTCTCAGGATGAACTGCTGTTGAATCAAGAGGATTTTTGGCATCTGAAATTCTCATAAATCCCGCGCACTGCTCAAATGCCTTGGGACCTAGCTTTGGAACCTTTTTAAGCGTTGCTCTCGATGTAAATCGTCCATTTTCCTCACGATAAGATACAATATTTTTCGCAATAGTTTTATTGATTCCAGCCACATACTCAAGCAAGGCTGCTGATGCCGTGTTGAGATCCACTCCTACTGCGTTAACACAGGATTCGACTACTCCTGTCAGTGCATCCGATAACTTGGTCTGGTTCATATCGTGCTGATACTGACCTACACCTATTGACTTGGAATCAATCTTAACGAGCTCTGCAAGTGGGTCTTGAAGACGTCTTGCAATAGATGCAGCGCTTCTCTGACCTACGTCAAAATTAGGGAACTCCTCAGTTGCCAGTTCACTAGCGGAGTAAACTGATGCTCCAGCCTCGTTTACGATTACATACTCCAGCTTTTTAGGAGCCATCTCCTTGATGAACTCTACTATTATTGCTTCAGACTCCCTGCTCGCTGTACCATTTCCAACAGAAATCAAGGAAATGTCATATTTGTTGACCAAGCTTTTAAGAGTTTTCTTAGCTTCCTCAACCTTATTCTGTGGTGCAGTAGGATAAATAACGGTTGTGTCTATTACCTTGCCTGTAGCATCAACTACTGCCAGCTTACAGCCGGTTCTAAAAGCAGGGTCCCAGCCAAGTACACATCTGCCTGCAATTGGAGGCTGCATAAGAAGCTGATTTAGATTCTTGCCGAAAACCTTGATTGCACCATCCTCTGCTGTATCTGTAAGCATCGACCTAATCTCATTGTGAATTGATGGCTCGATAAGTCTCTTATATGCATCCTCTATTGTCGAAATTAGTGCTGTTGTAAAGCTCTCATTATTACCACGAATAATCTGCTTTTTCAGATAGTTGTGAATATCCTCAACAGGAGACTCTATGCTAACCTTTAATACGCCTTCTTTTTCTCCACGATTAAGTGCGAGAACTCTATGACCAGGTAGCTTTTTAAGACCCTCTGAATAGTCATAGTACATTTCATAAACTGATTCTGTGCCCTCAGTTTTTGCTTTGGATTCGATGATTCCTGTGTTTATGGTTTTCTCTCTTATCCAGGTTCTATAGTCAGCGTTATCACTGATGACCTCGGCGATAATATCACAGGCTCCAGCGATAGCATCCCCTACTGTATTTACATCTTTTTCAGGATTAATATAAGCGCTTGCTTCTTCTTCAAGAGTCTTTTTTGACATCTGTAGGTACAGAATATTAGCCAGTGGCTCTAAGCCTTTTTCCTTGGCTATTGTGGCTCTGGTTCTGCGCTTTTGCTTATATGGACGATATAAGTCCTCTACCTTTACCAAGGTCTCTGCGGCGTTAATTGCTGCTTTTAACTCTTCTGTGAGCTTGCCCTGCTCCTCGATAGAAGCAATAACTGCCTCTTTTCTCTCTTCTAGATTCCTTAAATATTCCAAGCGCTTTGCCAGCTCTCTTAATTGCTCATCATTGAGACCGCCTGTTGCCTCTTTGCGGTAACGACTGATAAAAGGCACTGTATTGCCATCGTCAAGTAGCTTAACCGCTGCCTCAACTTGATTTAGTCTTACATCTAATTCACTTGCTATTTTTTGCTCTATGTTCATGTTTTTCCTTCTCAACTATAGTTATTGATAGAGGTACTATGCTACCCTAGTCTTATTACGCCCAACGACTGAAGCATAAGCACCAAAAGAAGAATCGGTGCTATAAACTTCACCATTACCACATAAAGAGACTTTCTTCCAAACTTCTCTCCATTCAAAGTTACTTCATCAATTATAGCCATAGGCTTGAGCATCCAGCCCACCATAATGCATGTAAGCAACGCCACAAGAGGCATAAGAATATTGTTACTTGCATAATCCATTATATCTAATAGCTGTGCAGATGCTCCGTTAGGCAGAGTAATATCAAAGAACAATCTGTTATAACCCATGCACACCAAAACACCAACTACAAGAGTAAATCCAACTGTAATTAGTACCGCCTTAATTCTTTTTACTTTAAAACGGTCCATGATACTAGAAACTATCGCCTCTAAGATAGAAACTGACGAGGTGATAGCCGCAAAGCTAACCATTATAAAGAAAATAATTCCAAACACTGTTCCTGCAGTTCCCATTGCATTGAAAACCTTGGGAAGCGAAATAAACATAAGTCCAGGACCAGCTGATGCCATACCCTCTTGTCCCATAAAGACATATACCGCAGGAATAATCATAAGCCCTGCTAAAAACGCAACCAATGTATCAAAAAACTCAATACGATTAATTGACTGCATGAGATTCATATCTTTTTTTACATATGAACCGTACGTAACCATAATTCCCATAGCAACGCTAATTGAAAAGAATAGCTGACCAACTGCATCAGTTAGTACTGTAAAAATCGTACCTACTGTTACATTTTCAAGGCTCGGAATAATATATCTCTTTAACCCATCAAGACCTGTTCTAATAGTTCCATCCGCGTCCTCATGAGTTAACGTAAGCGAGTAAATTGAAATACCAATAATGAGTACCAAAAGTGCTGGCATAAGTATCTTACTAAATCTCTCAATTCCCTTATCTACACCTGCAATTACAATAGCCGCTGTAGCAACAAGAAATATTACAAAGAAAATAATAGGCGACCAATTATCTCCCAAAAATCCCATAAAATAGTTTTCGCCAACAGTCTCTGCTATATCGCCCTTCACAAAGGTAAACAGGTACTTAAATACCCATCCACCTATTGTACAGTAATAAGGTAAAATAATTACCGGAACTATACTTGCAATTACACCTAAAAACTTCCACTTAGGTCTTAGTACACCATACGCCGTTAACGGACTCTGCTTGGTTTTTCTACCAATAGCAAGCTCCGTTGTAAGTAATGCAAATCCAAAGGTCAGCGCAAGAGCTATATAGACTACTAAAAATAGTCCACCGCCGTCCTTGGCAGCGAGATATGGAAATCGCCATATATTACCAAGTCCAACCGCACTACCTGCTGCCGCCATTACAAATCCTAAACCACTACTAAAATTTCCCCTTTTTTTGCTCATTTTAAATCCCCTTTTCATTTATAATCTGCTCTACATTAAAAGCATAACACTCACATTTTTTTAGTATAACATGAAATCATCTTTTATGGTATAAAAATATAGGGATGAGGTAATTGACAAACTCATCCTGTGGAAGTACATTTAGATATATCCGATAAAACGATAAATTGTGTGAATCAAAAATATAAAGTACACGCGTTGCTACGTGACCCGTGCTGACAATTAATGGGTGTGTTATGAATTTTTTAGAAGAGAGAATTGTTAAAGATGGTGTTGTTAAAGAAGGAAATATATTAAAAGTAGATAGCTTCCTTAATCATCAGATGGATATCGCCCTATTTGATGAGATGGGTGCAGAATTCAAGAAGAGATTTTCAGAAAAAAACATCAATAAAATCCTCACCATAGAGGCCTCTGGCATAGGAATCGCCGCTATAGTGGCAAGACACTTTAATGTGCCTGTGGTTTTTGCAAAAAAATCTAAGAGTGTCAACATCGAAGGCGATATGTATATCGCAGAGGTTGAATCCTTCACACACAAAAACAAAAATCAGGTCATCGTATCTAAGAAGTTTTTAGGACCCGATGATCATGTACTTATACTTGATGACTTCCTTGCTAATGGATGTGCCCTCCAGGGTCTCATCTCCATCATAGACCAGGCCGGTGGCACGGTTGAAGGAATCGGAATCGCCATTGAGAAGGGCTTTCAAACTGGCGGTCAGATAATTCGTAATCTCGGTTATCAGCTTGAATCACTCGCCATAGTGGATGCTATGGATGCAGCAACTGGCACCATTACATTTAGAGAACAAAAATAGAATTGATTTCTTTTTATATTAAAAAACCTCTTACTCACATTATGAATAAGAGGTTTTTTTCTAATCTTTTTTAATTTCCATATCTTTGGGAAGTACAAGGCTAAGTATCAGCGCAATCACAAATACTCCCGCTACCATGTTTTGTCCAAAAATATCTCCCACAATCTGAGGGAGTCCTGAGAAGAATCCGTCCACCTGAGTTACACCTACACCCACACAAAGTGAGGTTGCTACTATTATCATATTTCTGTGACTAAAACCAGCCTTGGCAATCATCTCAAGACCTGCTACCACGATTGAGCCAAACATGATAACTGTACATCCGCCTAGCACACAATCAGGTAAAGTAGAAAGAAACGCTCCAATAGGAGGGAACAATCCACCTAAAATCATAAGAATCGCACCAAACATAATAGTAAATCTGTTGACAACCTTGGTCATCTTAAGTAAGCCTACGTTCTGGCTAAAAGAGGTAATAGGAGAAACTCCAAAAACACCTCCCGCAATTGCTGACACAAATCCATCTACCGCAAGAGAACCGCTAACCTCTTTGTCAGTAACGTCTCTACCCAATGCTCCTGTACAAGCCGCTGTGGTGTCGCCAATAGTTTCAACCGCAGAAACTAAGAATACAATTATAAAAGAAATAATAATTCCTATATCAAACTTAGGTGTATAGGCAACTAATCTGGGAAAAGCAAAAACTCCCATCTGAGAAATGGTATTTTGCATAGAATCCACATCTACCATTCCGAAAGGAATCGATACCAGATAGCCAACAATTAAACCTGCTAGTACATTGAGCTGTTTTAAGAACCCTTTGGCAAAAATATTAAATAGTAAACACACCACCAGGGTTATAGTAGCAACTAATAGATTCTGCCAGGCCCCAACCTCATACTTTGAAGAACTAGCATAAGAGCTAACACCAACGTTTAAGATACTAAGTCCAATTGAAGTTACTACACAGCCTGCGACAACTGGCTGGATAACTTTTTTCCAATATTTAGCAGTGAGTCCGAGCACTCCCTCTACACATCCACCGATTATGATTCCACCAACCATATATCCGTAATCCTGCGAAGCTGCTGTCATACAAGCCGCTAAAAAGGTAAAGCTAAGTCCCATTACTATTGGCAATCCCGAACCAATTTTCCATATTGGGAAGAGCTGAATCAAGGTACCTATTCCTGCAATAATCATACAGTTTTGAATTAGCTGTGCGGTCTCGATATCAGTAAATGCAACTCCATTATACATTGCAACACTTGCAATAATAATGAGTGGCGTAACGTTGGCTACAAACATTGCCAATACGTGCTGTATTCCGAATGGAATCGCCTTTCCGACTGGTACTAGACCATCTAACTGATAGATATTATCAATAGATGCTTTTTTCTTTTCCTTTGACATAACCATCCTCCTCTTTGCTTGCTATACTCTACCGTTACCACATCATCTCATATACTGCCTGATTCATATAGCAATCAGCTAGTGCTCTATGCGCACCCTTTGTATCGATGCCAAAATGCTCTGCCAAAAATGTCAAGCTGTGCTTTTCCAAATCAGGCAACACTCTCCTGGATAAAATCAACGTATCTATAAACTGATTATCTGGCATCTTTTTATATATTCTGTGACACTCTCGGTATAATAGCTTCAAATCAAAAGTATTGATATTGTGCCCCACCAGTGGCAGTTCTCCAATAAATTCCAGAAAATCAGTTAACACGTCATCAATTATTGGAGCATCCTTAACCATCTTATCATATATTCCATTTACCTTACTGGCATAGAATGGAATGGGACGCATTGGATTGACAAGTGTTGAAAATACACCCTCTATTTTTCCATCAATGACCTTAAGTGCTGA
>JAZRXQ010000070.1:0-21878 GCA_045600305.1 Lachnospiraceae bacterium | reverse complement strand
GAATCCTCCTAAAAAACATAGTATTTTTAATATAATATCATATCTATACTAATGCTACAATAAAAAATAACTATTCCATTTTTTCTACACTATGTTATAATGATTTCATTGACAAATAAATAACAAAAAGAAATCGGAGGTATTGTCATGTTAGTTACAGCAAAAGAAATGCTTAACAAGGCTGTTGAGGGACATTACGCAGTAGGTCAGTTCAACATTAACAATCTTGAGTGGACAAAGGCTATTCTTACAACAGCTCAGGAGTTACAGTCACCTGTTATCCTTGGTGTATCTGAAGGCGCAGGAAAGTATATGACAGGATATAAAACAGTAGTAGGTATGGTTAAGGGAATGATTGAGGAGCTTAATATCACAGTTCCAGTAGCACTTCACCTTGATCACGGCTCATACGAAGGATGCTACAAGTGCATCAAGGCTGGATTTACATCAATCATGTTTGATGGTTCTCACTATCCAATCGAAGAGAACGTTGCTAAGACTAAGGAATTAGTTGAAATCTGTGCAAAGAACAATATGTCTCTTGAAGCAGAAGTTGGTTCAATCGGTGGTGAGGAAGACGGCGTTGTTGGTATGGGTGAATGTGCTGATCCTAACGAGTGCAAGATGGTTGCAGATCTTGGCGTAGATATGCTTGCTGCTGGTATCGGTAACATCCATGGTAAGTATCCTGAGAACTGGGCAGGACTTTCATTTGAGACACTTGATGCTATCCAGGCTAAGACAGGAGCTATGCCCCTCGTTCTTCACGGTGGTACAGGTATCCCTGCAGACATGATCAAGAAGGCTATTTCACTTGGTGTTTCTAAGATCAACGTTAATACAGAGTGCCAGCTTTCATTCCAGGAAGCTACAAGAAAATACGTTGAGGCTGGTAAGGACCTTGAGGGTAAGGGATTTGATCCTCGTAAGCTTCTTGCTCCTGGATTTGAGGCTATCAAGGCTACAGTTAAGGAGAAGATGGAGCTCTTCGGTTCTGTAGGTCAGGCATAATAAGCATTTAGCGATTATAAGAAATATATGCGACATGAGGTAATCATTGCGATTACCTCATTCGCTTTTTACATTTTAAAAGGAATCACATTAATGACCATAAATTAAAGGGGAATTATTTTATGATCGATACTACAAAGATTAACGTGGCTGAGATTTTTGGAGAGAATGTCTTCAATGATACAGTCATGCAGGAGAGACTGCCTAAAAAGGTGTATGCTAGACTACACGATGTCATTGAAAATGGCGAGGAATTAGATTTAGCTACCGCAGATGTTATTGCTCACGAGATGAAGGAATGGGCAATTGAAAAGGGTGCAACCCATTATTCGCATTGGTTTCAGCCGTTAAACGGAGCTACTGCAGAAAAACATGATTCATTTATCACAGCACCTCAGCCCAGTGGCAAGGTGCTCATGAGTTTTTCTGGAAAAGAGCTCATTAAGGGAGAGTCAGATGCTTCTTCCTTCCCTTCAGGTGGATTACGTGCTACCTTTGAGGCAAGAGGATACACAGCCTGGGATTGCACTTCACCCGCTTTTGTAAAGCGCGATGCTGCTGGAGGAACACTTTGCATACCTACAGCCTTTTGCTCATATACAGGCGAGGCACTTGACCAGAAGACTCCGTTACTTCGTTCCATGGAGGCTGTCAATGAGCAGGCACTTAGATTAATTAGACTATTTGGGAATACTTCATCAAAAAAGGTTGTTCCCTCAGTTGGAGCAGAGCAGGAGTATTTTATTTGTGACAGAGAAAAATACCTTCAGAGAAAGGATTTGATTTTCACAGGCAGAACTCTATTTGGTGCTATGCCTCCCAAGGGTCAGGAGATGGATGACCATTATTTTGGTTCAATTAGAGAGCGCATTGCAGCATTTATGAAGGATGTCAATGAGGAGCTTTGGAAGCTTGGTGTATCAGCCAAGACTCAGCACAACGAGGTTGCTCCCTCACAGCACGAGTTAGCACCTATTTATGCTCAGTGTAATGTGGCAACAGACCACAATCAGCTCACCATGGAGGTTTTAAAAAAGGTTGCATGCAGACATGGACTCCAGTGTCTTCTTCATGAAAAGCCTTATGAGGGAATCTCAGGCTCCGGCAAGCACAATAACTGGTCGCTTACGACAGATGATGGAATCAATTTACTTGATCCAGGCTCTAAGCCCCATGAGAACATCCAGTTTTTACTCGTTTTAGTATGTATGCTAAGAGCAGTTGACGAGCACGCAGATTTACTTCGTGCATCGGCAGCAGATGTTGGCAATGATAATAGATTAGGAGCTAATGAAGCTCCCCCCGCGATACTATCAGTATTCTTAGGAGAGCAGCTTGAGGATGTACTCAGACAGTTAGTTACTACTGGTTCTGCGACTAGCTCTATTAAAGGTGAAGTATTAGAGACCGGTGTCAAGACCTTACCTGATTTCGTCAAGGATGCGACAGATAGAAACCGTACATCACCCTTTGCCTTTACTGGTAATAAGTTCGAATTCAGAATGGTCGGTTCCAAGGCATCCATAGCACAGGCCAATGTTGTGCTCAATACAATAGCTGCAGAAGCCTTTGCAGATGCGTGCGATATTTTGGAGAAGGCAGACGATTTTGAGCTGGCACTTCATGATCTGATAAAAAAATATGCTGCCGATCACCAGCGAATCGTGTATTCAGGTAATGGATACTCAGATGAGTGGGTCAAGGAAGCAGAGAGACGTGGGCTGCCTAACATCAAGTCAATGGTTGACGCAGTACCTGTTTACGCCACTGACAAGTCGGTCGCTCTTTTTGAAAAATTTGGTGTATTTACCAAGACGGAGCTTGAGAGCCGTGTAGAGATAGAGTACGAGACCTACGCCAAGACTATCAACATTGAGGCCAAGACAATGGTGGACATAGCCAACAAGCAGATTATCCCCGCGGTCATCGCCTACAATAAATCAATAGCTGATGCAATCAATTCGATAAAGGCAGCAGTTAGCGATGCAGACGTCAGTGTAGAGACAGAGATTCTATTAGAAGCATCGGATTTACTCAGTGATGTCAAGATAGCAGTTAGTAAGCTTTCAGATACTATTGTCACAGGTTCAGCTATGGCACAAGGTCGCGAGCAGGCAGTCTACTACCGCGATGAGGTCAAGACTGCGATGAGTGCTCTTCGCGCACCTGTCGACAGGCTAGAGACAATTGTCTCATCCGATATGTGGCCTATGCCCACATACTCAGATTTGATGTTTGAAGTATAACCCCATGAGGATACGAATGGGGTTAGCGACAACTCAATGAGCGATGCGAATGAGTTGGAGCGATTCTCAGACAAGTAGATATAAAAGAGGAATAGTTATGGAAAAGATTAAGCCGAAGTTGTTTTCGGTAATGAAAAATTATTCAGGGAAGCAATTGGGAAAAGATATTGTCGCAGGTATAATCGTTGCAATTATCGCTTTGCCGCTGTCGATAGCCCTTGCGATTGCATCAGGTGTAGAGCCCGTTGTCGGTATTTATACAGCAATAATTGCTGGATTTATAGTCGCATTTTTCGGCGGTAGCCGTGTGCAGATAGCGGGTCCTACAGCGGCCTTTGCTACAATAGTAGCGGGAATAGTTGCAAAGGACGGCAAGTCAGGACTAATGGTAGCGACTATCATGGCAGGAATCCTATTAGTAGCTATGGGATTGTTAAAATTTGGGCGTCTGCTAAAATTCATCCCTTATACTATTACAACAGGATTTACGGCAGGTATCGCGGTTACACTGTTTATCGGACAGATCAAGGATTTCCTCGGGCTCACCTATCCCGCAGGGACTGTCACCATAGAGACCAAGGAAAAAGTATTTGCAATAGCAGAAAATATCACAACTATCAACTGGTGGGCTGTTTTAGTAGGAGCAATTGCACTTGTAATTCTCATTTTCTGGAACAAGATACCCAAGATTGGAAGCATCATTCCGGGTTCGCTTGTTGCGGTAGTAGCCACTGCACTTATAGTCAAGTTTTCTCCAATGAGTGATCCCGAGAGCTCAATGTATGTGCTTACTATCGGCGGACAGTTTGGAGATATACCTAAAGGGCTTCCTACATTTGCTGTTGACTTTACACAGATCAACTGGAATATGATTAGAAATCAGTTTGGCAATGCACTCACAATAGCGGTACTTGCTGGTATGGAATCCCTCCTCTCGGCAGTTGTGGCAGATTCCATGGTTGGTTCAAAGCACAGATCAAATATGGAGCTTATTGCACAGGGTATTGCTAATGCAACAAGTGCTTGCTTTGGAGGTATCCCGGCAACTGGAGCCATTGCTAGAACTGCAGCCAATATAAAAAATGGTGGACGTACTCCAATAGCAGGAATAGTTCATTCAATTACATTAGTTTTAGTAATCCTATTCCTAACCCCCTATGCAGCACTTATTCCCATGCCCTGTATTGCAGCTATTCTTTTCCAGGTAGCCTACAACATGAGTGGCTGGAAGAATTTTGTAAAGCTCTGCAAGACCTCAGCAAAATCTGATATTATAGTATTAGTAGCTACCTTTGTGCTCACCGTAGTATTTGATTTAGTTGTTGCGATTGAGGTTGGACTTGTGGTAGCAGCCTTCTTATTTATGAAGAGAATGAGTGATGTTACACACGTTGATAGCTGGAAATATATAGATGATGAGGAGGATGATCCAGATTCCACCTCGCTTAAAAAGGTTCCTGCCAAGACATTAGTTTATGAATTTTCTGGTCCTTTGTTCTTTGCGGCAGCAGATGAGATTTTTAGATTAGAGACAGACAGCAAATACAATTTCCTGGTGCTTAGAATGCGTGGGGTAGATGCACTTGATGCGACAGCGATGCATAACCTGGAGACCTTATACGAAAATTGTAGAGTTAATCACGTTCAGCTCGTATTTTCACATGTCAATCCTCAGCCCATGAAGATTATGGAAAAGGATGGCTTTGTGGATTTAGTTGGAAGAGAATTCTTCTGCGAGCATATAGATAGTGCACTTGAGTTGGTTGAATCACTGGAGAGCTTTGTGGAGAGCCATCCACATGACAATAGGAATATCAAAAACTAAACGGAGAGAAAAGATGATTGAAAAGGGTTTTGACAACGAAAAGTATCTGACATTACAGTCTGAAAAAATCAAAGAGAGAATTAAAAAATTTGGTGGCAAGCTCTATTTAGAGTTTGGCGGTAAATTATTTGATGATTATCATGCATCAAGAGTGCTACCTGGCTTCAAGCCTGACAGCAAGATTGTTATGCTTTCACAGCTCAAGGACCAGGCAGAGATTGTTATAGTAATCAACGCTGAGGATATCGAGAAAAATAAAACCAGAGCTGACCTTGGCATTACATATGACCTTGATGTGCTCAGACTCATTGACGCCTTTAGAGGCTATGGACTCTATGTTGGAAGCGTATGTCTCACTAGATTTGCTTCACAGCCCTCAGTCATTGCATATCAGAAAAAGCTAGAGTCTCTTGGAATGAAGGTTTATAGACATTATCCCATCGCAGGATATCCTTCAAATGTGTCATACATTGTCAGTGATGAGGGTTATGGTCGCAATGAATATATAGAGACTACTAGACCGTTAGTAGTCATAACAGCTCCTGGACCTGGAAGCGGCAAGATGGCAACCTGCCTTTCTCAGCTCTATCACGAGCATAAGAGAGGTGTTCAGGCTGGATATGCCAAGTATGAGACCTTCCCTATTTGGAATATTCCCTTAAAGCATCCAGTGAACCTCGCTTACGAGGCAGCTACAGCAGATCTTAGCGATGTAAATGTGATTGATCCCTTCCACCTGGAAGCATATGGAGAGACAACAGTCAACTACAATAGAGATGTAGAGATTTATCCTGTATTAAAGACTACCTTTGAGACAATTATGGGAGAATGTCCCTACAAATCCCCCACCGATATGGGTGTAAATATGGCAGGCTTTGGAATCGTTGATGATGATGCCTGCAAGGTAGCATCTAATCAGGAGATTATCAGGAGATATTTTAGCTCACTTGTTGCTAGACGCCAGGGAAATGCATCAGATGATGAGATACTTAAGCTTGAGCTTTTAATGAAGCAGGCAGGTATCACAACAGCAGATAGAGTGCCTGTGGCTGCAGCTATGCAAAAAGCAGCAATTAAGGGAACACCTGCCGCAGCGATAGAATTACCCGATGGCAGAGTTGTAACTGGTAGAACAGGAGATTTACTTGGACCTGCATCAGCGGTACTTCTCAATGCACTTAAGACATTAGCAGGACTCCCTGATGAGATTAAGCTCATTGCACCGTCGGTAATTGAGCCTATACAGTCCTTAAAGACTGGTTATTTAGGAAACAAGAATCCCAGATTACACACGGATGAGGTGCTTATTGCACTTTCAATCTGTGCAGTAACTAATGATATGGCAAAGCAGGCAATTGACCAGTTAGTCAAGCTCAAGGGCTCAGAGCTACATTCCACAGTAATCTTATCTCAGGTGGATATGAAGACATTTAGAAATCTTGGAATCAATGTTACCTGTGAGCCTGAGTACGAATCACAGGGGCTTTATCATGGCTGATAAGGCAGGCGCAGCTAGCTGCGATACATGTATCAATTATGTATATGATGAGGATTATGAGGATTACTTCTGCGAAGCTAATATGGATGAGGATGACTATGGCAGGCTGATGAGTGATGGACATTTTGATTGCCCATTTTATCAGCTTGATAACGAGTATCTCATTGTAAGACACCAGATGTAGTCACAATTTAAACACGGTGCCTGATCCCGTGAACACCGTGAAGGTAATGGAATGAAAGATAATGGATTTGTAAAAACAATATATATGATAGCTTTTGCTATTTTTATAGGTGTTGTGATGTTTTTCATTGCACCAGAAAAAGCAAAGGCTGCGACTGTTCCTGCTCCGGCGATGAGTGTAGAGTCTTATTCTACAGATAGCATAGTTTTTTCCTTCGACGAATACAAGAATGCAACGAGCTATACTATCCTACTCTACTACAACCAAGTCTATCAAAAGATGGGCACAATAAAGCTTAGCTCATCAGAGGTTGTAAGCTCAGTCGAGCCGGGTTTTGTTTGCAGACTCAGTACAGAACGTGTAGGAGCAAAGCTTGTGTGCAAGCTGTCTAACCTGAAATGTGGGTCAAAGTACAAGCTGAAGGCAATTTGCAATACCAAGACCAAGCACTCCAAGAAATCAAAAGCAATTAGCAAGACAACAGGGCTATCAGCAGTCAATAATCTCTCTGTTAGAGCAGATGCGGATTCTGAGTCAGCAGTTTTAAGCTGGGACGAGCTATCTGGAGCATATAAATACGGAATATACAGAAAAGACAGTACATCAGATTATAAGCGAATCGGTTCAGCCCTGCCAGGCAATACAGAGTATATTGACGAGGGTGCTATATGCTTGTCAGGAGTAGAGTACAAGGTAAGAGGCTTTTGTAAAAATTATGATGGAACTATAGGTAATGGCAAGATTTCCAAGGTAGTTTCACTACCTGATTCAGAACCGGAAAAAGCTCCTGAAGAAGAAAATAAAGAAGAAAATAAGGAAGAAGAAAAGACAGAAGATGAGAAAAAACAGGAGCAGACACAGCCTCTTGATACAGGCAAGATAAAGCTATCCACAACAACGCTTTTTCTCAAGGTAGGTGCTTCGTCAACTCTTCTTGCCGAGACAGAATTGACAGATGAAGCCAAGTGGGAGAGCTCCAATACAAAGGTTGCAACGGTCGATGCAGGTGGTAAAGTAACTGCTGTAGCAGGAGGTAACTGCGAGGTTACAATCACAAAGGGAAATGAGTGTACCAAGGCACTGGTTATAGTAAAAGACGCCACGATGATAGGTGTGGACGTGTCGAAGTGGCAGGATAAAATTACCTGGAGCAAGGTTGCTCAGTCGGGAATAGAATTTGCTATTATTCGAGCTGGACATAGTGCTGCAAACTATCTCAAGGAACCCAAGACATTTGCTCCGGAGATAGATTTGACCTTTGAGAAAAACTATACAGAAGGACGTGCTGCTGGAATTAAAATGGGATGCTACTACTACACCATGGCGATTACAGAGGAGCAGATAGAGCAAGAAGCAAATGCAGTATTAAAGCTTCTAGATGGAAGACCCTTGGATTTACCCATTGTTCTCGATTTGGAGAGTAGATCACAGGCAGTACTTATAACTAAAAACGAAAAGCATGCATTTATAAATAAGTTCAAGCAAATAGTTGAAGCAGCAGGATACAAATTCATGCTCTACGGAGATAAGGATTATTTTAACGAATATCTTGACGTCAACAAGCTGAACGAGGATGGAATCGAGGTATGGTTAGCCCAGTACTATTCTGGAGATGCGTGGATGGACAGTAAAAAAACGAATTATACAGGAAAAGCTAACTATAAGATATGGCAATATTCAAGCGAAGGAAGAGTGGATGGAATTTCCTACAAATTAAATGGAAAATACACAGCCGTTGATTTGGATCTTTCTTATGTACAGTATTAAATGTAGAGTAGTATGAAAATGTTAGAAAAAAACGCGCCTATTGGAGTATTAGATTCGGGCGTAGGTGGCATCAGCGTATTAGGTGAGCTAGTGCGAATCATGCCAAATGAAAATTTTATATACTATGGTGATAGTGCCAACGCACCTTATGGTAGCAAGACGACAGAAAAGGTCAGAGAATTGACATTCGCATGTGTGGAAAAGCTATTGGATATGGGAATCAAGGGGCTTACTGTTGCGTGTAATACTGCTACCTCAGCCGCGGTGAGAATGCTCAGACAAAAATATCCTGATTTACCGCTAGTTGGAATAGAGCCAGCGGTAAAACCGGCTGCTCTATTTATGGACAATCCGAGGGTTTTGGTTTTGGCAACTCCTGTTACAGTTAGAGAAGAGAAGCTGGCAAATCTCATGAGCCTATATGAGGATAGGGCGACGCTCATTCCCGTAGGATGTCCGGGTCTAATGGAATTTGTTGAAAATGGACGTGCTGGCACTGCTGAAGTCGAAGTATTCCTGCGTGAGCTATTAGAACCCTATTTGACAGAGCCTGTAGATGCAGTAGTGCTAGGATGCACACATTATCCATTTGTAAAAAAACAGCTCAGAAAAATAATGGGTGAAGAAGTCACATTTTTCGATGGCGGTGAGGGAACTGCTAGAGAGATGAAGAGAAGGCTAATGGTTGCGGGACTTTTATCAGATGGAGATAAGGCTGGAAGGGTAGAATTCATAACCAGCTGTGGAACAGTTGAAAAAGTCAATTTGTGTAAAGCTTTGCTAGGAGAGTTTAATGAAAAAAACTAGAGTATTCCTGATTATTGCGGCAGTAATAGCCGTCGGATTGATTATAGCCTACAATATAAGACTTACCTCAGGGGCAGTTACGGTGAGTCATGATTTTTCATTGAATAACGGAAAGATAGAGCAGTGGTATATCAATTCAACCAAAGAGACCAAGGCTCATGTCAAGATAACGGTGTTAGGTGGAACTGCAAGGAATGCTAATAGCTGTGTGCTAATCAAGGGCAAAGCAAACGCCACAAATACAACACTTAGCTATGACACTATTGCTAATAAAGGTTCAATAGACTTTCAGTTGCCCTTTTATGAAGGTGACTCAAATTATATTCAGCTAGTGGGAGTTGACGTAAGTGGTTTGAATTTAAGAGTAGATGTCACATCACACACCTGGGAACAATGCTTTACAGATGGACATGTTGAGAGCGGAACAGATTACGGAATCAAATAGAAAAGGTCGGCATTTAAGTGCCGACCTTTTATAATTACATAATATATGTTCCAAAGGGAAATACATTGTGAAGAACGATAGCGATTATTACACCTAGGATGCCTCCAAATATAACCTGTGTAGGTGTATGTCCGACAAATTCCTTGAGCTTAATATCAGCCGCAAGATCAGGGTCTGCCATGTGCTCGAGCATCTTGTTGAGGACTACTGCCTGCTTACCGGTCTCTAATCTAACACCCATTGCATCTCTCATTGTTATGAATGCAAAAATAATGCTTAGTCCAAAGACGGGTGAATATATTCCTTGCCAGAGAGCAGCGGTAATAGTTACAGAGGTAACAGTAGAAGAATGTGCTGAAGGCATGCCCCCATCTCCAAAGAATCGCTTGAAGTCAAATTTTTTAGTTACAATAGAGTGGATAATGGTCTTTATTATCTGAGCAACAACCCAGCCAAAGAAACCAGCAACAATCATATGATTGGATATAAGCTGATTCCATAAATCCGAAATACTTGAAAATGGCATATATAAGCCCCCCACTTTTTATTCATACTTAGTTATTCTATCATAACAAAGAAAAAAATAAACTACTTTTTATAAATTGTTTATTTTTCTTTTATTTTTAAGACACAATTAGGACACAAACTCCACTTATGATTAATTCATCATAAACGCGCTGATCCCTAACAGCCGTTTGTGACTATTCCCTATAGTGGCTAATGCAAATTAGCCGCAAACATTTTCATAACTAAACTCCTCGAAATAGCGACCGCAAGGTCGTTATTTCATTTTAAACAAAGATGTGATATAATGACATACATTGGAGGTATTGAACGATGGCAGGAACATATGATAACTCAAGAAGATTATTCATAAGCGAAGGATATAAATTATGCAAGATGTGTTCTAGACCTATGAATATTGATGAAATAAAGGATACATGTCCCTTTTGCGAGGAGAATATGTTATTCAGAGAGGTCAGAGATTTCATTAGAAATAATGATGTGACTGAGTATCAGCTCTCTGAACGATTCAACATCTCCACAGACAAGGTGAAGGCATGGATTAAGGAAGGTCGTATTGAATACGTTCAGGCTGGACAGGAAAAGATTGTCGGAAGCAGATGTCAAAGATGTGGCGCAGCAGTTAGCTTTGGGTCGCTTTGTCCTTCTTGCCTTAGACTAATGAATGGTGAAAAGAAACGTCAGGGTGTTGCAGTATTTAATCCCGCGAACCGCGATGGCAGTAAGATGCGTTTTATGGGCAACGATGACAAATAGGAGAATATGATGACTAAGAGTGATATTTCAGAGCTTAAAAAGAGAATAAAAAAAGAGAATTGTTCGTTTCACAATATAAGTGGATGCTATGTCAATTCGGCTAAGGAAAAGGTGACGACCTTTACAGAGAGCTATCAGACAATGGATGATGAGGCTCAGCTTAAGTATGTTGAGATAGCAAAAAAGATTTTTTCAGGAACAGTTGATAATAATCTTATTACACTTGATTTCGCGTTTGAATCAGAGCTTGCCACTCAGGCAAAGCAGATGATGCTGGCAGTCAGAGATAGCAAGCTTAATGATGAAGGTATTCTCGGAGCTATGATGGACCGTATTATTGAGAACTACTCCTATCCTGGCAACTATTTGATTTTGATTTTCCATGATATATATGATGTGCCGGTCAAGACTAGCGACGGCAATTTTATGGATGAGTCAAATGACGTGTATGATTATATCCTTGTGGCTATATGTCCGGTGACTCTATCTAAACCAGGACTTGGATATCTCATAGATGAAAATAAGATTGGTCCTCGTATCAGGGACTGGGTTGTAGGTATGCCAGAGAGTGGTTTTGTATACCCTGCGTTTAACGATAGAGCAGCGGACGTGGAGTCACTTCTTTTCTATAACAAGGATGCATCTGACCCTCACAACGAGTTAGTTGGTGACGGAATGGGCTGTGTGACCAAGCGTACCATCACAGAAAAGCAGCACGCATTTACTTCTATAGTAAAGAGTGCTTTGGGAGAGGATGCTGATGAGGTTGCAGATACTGTTATGGATATCCAGACCATGATTACAGAGTACGTTGAAGAAAACTCTGACTGGGAGGATGGCGTGATGGTGGATACCGAGACAGGAGTCATCATCACCGCTGAGGATATGAAGGAGCTTATGCAGCGTGCTGACGTTGAGGAGGGGGCTGCTGGTCGTATTGCTGAGAAGTACGCTGAAGAGTTTGAGGAGCTCCCCCCTGCTAATCAGCTTGTTGATGAGAGAAAATACAAGGCTAGTATTAGAGCCAGAGACGAGGCTGCAGCGAGAAACTATGATGTTGTCCTTAAGTGTCGTCCAGAGAAGGTTAGCCAGATTACCTCTCAGGAGATTGATGGACGTCGTTGTATTGTTATTCCCATGGAGGATAACGAGCATGCCGCTGTTAACGGAAGTGGAACATTGTTATAGTTTTGGCGAATATATAGGATTGTACAGATGGATATAGTTGCATACTATAATAAATTTAATGAGGATAAGCGTCTTTTATCGAGGCATGGCCAGGTAGAATACAATACGACAATGCATTTTATACATCAGTATCTTGATTTGCTTGGGAGAGAAAAACCGGCTATCATAGATATAGGTGCGGGTACAGGCAGATATTCTGTGGCTCTGGCTGATGAAGGATATGATGTCACAGCGGTAGAGCTCGTTAAGTATAATTTGGGTATTTTAAAAAAGAAGGGCTCTAGCGTCAAGGCGTATCAGGGCAATGCGCTAAAGCTTAAGAGATTTTCTGATAACAGCTTTGATTTTACGATTTTACTTGGACCACTATATCATTTACATTCTTTTGATGAGCAGGTAAAGGCTCTGTCGGAGGCCAAGAGAGTTACTAGACCTGGTGGCATTATTTTTGCCGGGTATGTGATGACTGATTACGCGCTAGTGCGACATGGTTTTATGGACCATGAGATAATGGGTAGTCTAGGCAGAGGGGAGATAGACTCAGATTTTTACATAAGAGAGAATCCTGATACGCTATACGAATACCATAGACTCGATGAGATAGATGAGCTAAATAGGGCAGCAGGGCTTGCTCGTGAGATGATTTTTTCACCTGATGGACCTTCTGATTATATCAGGCATATCTTGAATGCAATGAGTGAAGAGGAGTTTGAGATTTTCAAGGATTATCAATTGAAAAATGCGACCCGCCCTGAACTTGTAGGAGCTGGCTCGCATACAGTAGATATTTTAAGGGTAAATAAATAAGAGAATACATGTCAGCTTATTTTTCTTATAATCGTATATTTAGTTTGGCCGTATTAGGAAGATATAATAGAAAATAATATTTATATTTGAATTAATTAAAAAATGATGTAAAATAATATTTCACCTTTTTATATTATTTATGAGGAGAAAAGTGATGCAACAGGAAAAGGTTATAGTAATAGATTTTGGTGGTCAGTACAATCAGCTGGTTGCCAGACGAGTTAGAGAGTGTAATGTGTATTGTGAGATATATTCATACAAGACACCTCTTGACAAGATTAAGGAGATGAACCCTAAGGGTATTATCCTTACAGGTGGTCCTAACAGCGTATATGAGGATGGAGCACCTTCAGCTACTAGGGAATTATTTGAGGGAATGGGTGTACCTGTACTTGGACTTTGCTATGGAGCTCAGCTTATGCAGCATGTACTTGGTGGTACAGTTGAAAAGGCACCTGTCAGAGAGTACGGTAAGACAGTCACCACATTTGATACTACGTCACCTCTTTTTGATGGTATCCCTGCAGAGAGTATTGTGTGGATGAGCCACAACGATTATATCTCAAAGGCAGCAGACGGGTTCAAGTCAATTGCTCACACAGCAGACTGTCCCTATGCGGCACTTGCTACAGAGGATGACAGACCCCTCTATGCAATTCAGTTCCATCCTGAGGTACTTCACAGCGAATACGGAAAAGAGATTCTTTTTAACTTTGTTAGAAAAATATGTGGATGCGCTGGCACCTGGAGAATGGATTCTTTTGTTGAGAATACTATATCAGAGGTTCGTGAGAAGGTTGGCGATGGCAAGGTACTTCTTGCTCTCTCTGGTGGAGTTGATTCGTCAGTTCTTGCAGCACTTCTCGCCAAGGCAGTTGGTCCTCAGCTCACCTGCGTATTCGTAGACCATGGTCTCCTTAGAAAAAATGAGGGAGATGAGGTTGAGGGTGTATTTGGACCTAATGGAGATTTTGATATAAACTTTATTCGCGTCAATGCACAGGAGAGATACTATAGCAAGCTTGCTGGTGTCACAGAGCCTGAGCGCAAGCGCAAGATTATAGGTGAAGAGTTTATCCGAGTATTTGAGGAAGAAGCAAAAAAGATTGGTGCCGTTGATTTCCTTGCACAGGGAACAATCTATCCAGATGTTGTAGAGTCTGGACTTGGTGGAGAGTCAGCAGTTATCAAGTCTCATCACAATGTAGGTGGACTTCCTGATTTTGTAGATTTTAAGGATATAGTAGAGCCTCTTCGTAACCTCTTCAAGGACGAGGTTAGAGCAGTTGGACTTGAGCTTGGACTTCCTGAGTATCTGGTATTCCGTCAGCCCTTCCCTGGACCTGGACTTGGAATTCGAATCATCGGCGATGTCACCGCTGAGAAGGTTCGCATGGTACAGGATGCAGACTGGATTTACCGCTCAGAGGTAGATGCTGCTATCAAGGAGTACAAGGAGAAAAACGGCAAGGAGCCTGATTGGATGCCCAACCAGTACTTCGCAGCCCTCACTAATATGCGTTCAGTTGGTGTTATGGGTGATGAGCGTACCTACGACTACGCCATCGCTATCCGCGCTGTCCGCACCGTCGACTTCATGACTGCCGAGGCAGCAGAGATCCCCTTCGCAGTCCTCCAGACAGTCATGAGCCGCATCATCAACGAGGTCAAGGGAGTCAACAGAGTAATGTATGACCTGACAAGTAAGCCTCCTGGAACAATTGAGATGGAATAGTGTACTTTTCCCTGCAAAGCCTGTATTTACGGGCTTTGTGGGGCTTTTTTATTTGTGGCTGGGGTGCAAATGGGGATAAAAATACTACTCCCTTTTGAGATACCGAATATGGGGATGGCAAAGCCAGCCATATAGCACATAACTTGTAGAGTTCGGTCTGAAATTATATTAAGTTCG
The DNA here is from genome assembly GCA_045600305.1 of Lachnospiraceae bacterium. Lineage (GTDB taxonomy): Bacteria > Bacillota > Clostridia > Lachnospirales > Lachnospiraceae > JAZRXQ01. The sequence goes on along the minus strand of JAZRXQ010000070.1, from coordinate 6,907 downwards.
GTCTTGTTTTGATAGTATTCTGTGTGTTACTTGTAGTATAATTTTTCTATCTTGAGAATGAGAGGTAGGTTGTTTATGCGTGAATTAATGCTTGAGTTGCTCACTTATGAGCCATTTGAAAAGATTAATGGAGATGAAAAGAAATATATAGATGCTGTGCTGGATGGTAATACGACAATAAGTAAGAAATATCCGTTGTATGATGAGTTGATGGATGCATATAAAAAGTATTATGATGCTGGGGATTTTGATGATACTTCAAGTCTTGTGGTATGGTTTAAGAAATATTACATAATCACTCAAAAAGGTAATATTGATGTTTTATCTTATCGTTCCAATGGGGTTAGGGCATATTACCCTGTATTATTTAAGAAAATATGTATATGTGGGCTGTTGTATTCTCAGTTGGCTCATAATACAAGAGATGGTCATGCAAATGCAGATTTTTTTGAAAAGTTTGGTATGCGTGAAAACATATTAAATAAGTGGCATGTATCTACTAGATATTTGTTTTTGGCTAATAGAGATACTTATTCTTCATTCAGAATTGATAGAAGTGGTCTGAAGAAGCCATATCTTACCAGGGTGATAAAAAAAGTATATTATGAGTCGGCTAATCAGTTACGTGAATTTATTGATACTGCGAAAAAGTATGAATTAGAAACTTTTGTAGATGTATTTAGTGCTACAGGTACTGTTGCAGCTTCAGTAGATGCTAAAAATGTAGTGGTAAATGATATTGATGCAGGAGCTTCATGTTTTCTGTTTGCATTTGTAAATTATAAGGGTGAGGTAAAAAAACGAATAGCAAAGTTTCATGAAGAGTTTGTAAGTGGAAAAATTAATGAAGAATTGGATTTGTATTCAGAAGATGATTTGGAACGTCACTATTTAAATTACTCATCAGGACAAGCAAGTTTGCCTAAACAGTTAGATATTCAAAGATTATATGATAAAGAATTTTATGATGTTCCTAGACGTGGATATAATGATGAAGACATTATTTTAGGTCATGAGAATGTAGCTATTCACAGGGAGTTTATCAAAAATGTTAGAAACAATTACCTTGCTATGGAGATAGCTCTTAATAATTGGAATAATAAATATCAAGGGTTTGATTTATCCAATCTCCCTACAAATGATTGTAAAAATCCAGATGTCAGTGATGTGATTGATTATGGTGCAATATGGTTTTGCTTTTGGAGTATTAGAAAATCTAATGCAGGAAAAGAACCTTTCAAGACTGATATATCAGAGAGGTCTTATGCAGATTATTTAGAAAATGTTTTGGGTTTTGCGTTTAGAAATACAGCTAATTATGCAGATTATTCTAAATCAAGCATTGATAAACCGTATGACTCAAAGTATTTTGTTTTAAGAATGAAACATTTACTGGCTAAAAATATTACTTTTAATTTTGATGGTACGCATGATTTTTTCAAATATATGAAAAATGCCAAAGTTTATAATAAGAGTTATGAGGTATTGATAAACGAGTTGCAGACAAAAGATGGAAGATATTTCTATTATCTTGATAGTCCATATTTTCTAACAACAGATTATAAAATTCCTTTCAGAGATAAAGAACATGAAGAGATGCTTAGAATACTACGAGAAGCTGATTTTCATTGGTTGTTTTCTATGCAGTATTATAAGGGAAGCACTAAGAAGGTTAAGTCTGTTGCACGTAGAAGCATAAGAGAATACTCTCCACAGATAAAGGATTACGATACTTACTACAAAGGATTCATTAACGAGTTTGAACTTGATAAGTCTGGATATTGGGTTGTTGAGGGGGAGTTAGATGACGAAAAATTAAATAAATTATTCGTTATTTTATTCAAACATAAAGAAGGGAATAGGGAATTTAAGACAAATGAAATTATGATTTGCAATTTTGATATTAGACCTGCCATAAAATATGCTGAAGACGCTGTTATTTTACCGATGAGTTTGTTTTTACAGTTTGAGAAAAAAGGATTGAAATATGGTGATATATATTCAGAAGCTATTATATGGAGACAATCAGAAATAGAGAGTGCATATTATACAGGAGCTTGGGTTTAATCCCAAGCTCTATTTATGTCCTGATATCTTTTAAAATATAAATATGAATAACAATCAATTAGATTAATAAAGTCATAATAGTTTATTTCTGAGTTGTTTTTCTATATATAGTAAATCATTCGCATACAGGTCTTTGTTACCGATAACTAATGGTAACTGAGATTAATTTCAATAATGTAAGTTATCCCTATATAATTAGGGATGACAGTTAAGGCTTCCTCTCAATGAGGGAGTCTTTTTTATTTTCCAAGTTTATTAATTCAGGAGGAAAGAACAATATGTATAACAAACAGTTGGAGGCTCATCTTAGGGCAAAAACCGCAGATTTATCTGTAAAAATAATGGATATTATTGGAGGCATTGTGCCAGTCTACAATTCTGGTGCTGATGCAGTCATGAATGCATCCCTTGAGGACGCATTTGGTCATATCAGTTTCATCATTGATGATTGGATGAAACTTGTACTTCAAATGGAGTTACTGGAGTACGGCAAAGATTCTGCTGATGCGAGTCTGATAATGCCATTTGATACAATTGAATATCGTGTGGAGTACAATGTTTCAGGGGTAGTTTCTGCGAATAATTCCCTCTCTCAGTTCAGTACACCTATTGGCAAAATGGATTATTTTGTCTATAGATGTATTTGTGACATTACGAATAATCCAGTTCAGCTATTCTATCGCTGGGTAAAAGAGCAGTGCAAGCTGGCTCATACCTTGATACAGCTTAGTCCAGAAGGATATGTTCCAGAGGATGTTAGAGCTAGATATGAAGCAGGAGAGAGCTTCATCAATTGGGATAGCTCAGAGGCTGAAGGTTTTGAAGATGATATTTTAAATGATTCTATACTTGACCTTGCAGGTATTAGTGACCCATTGAACCTGTGTAGCTTGGACACCTGTGTATCCCATATAGATGAGTTCTTCTCAGCTTATGGTTTTCATGAAGGTTATGAGGGGTAGTTATATGAGCTTGTCAGATAAAGGTTATAAGGCTGGAGGTCATCCCCAGCCTTTAACTAAAGTTAGATTAAAATTGAATAATGATGGAAATGTCATTCTTATTGGCATAGATAAGTATGGATTCAGGCGTGAGCTTGTCAATCCACATTGCTTTAAGTTTGATACTTGCTATGTTCATATTGTAGGTGAGCATAGCAAATACAATTATATTAGCTATTTTGCTGATATGGATTGGGAACGTCCGATGATTCCATCAGATAGAGTTCCCAAACTTCCTAAAAGTAATTCTGTATGGTATGCCATATATGATTTGCTTGCAGAGTCATCTCTGTATGCTTGCAATCTGTCTGGGGTAGTTTCTTACGATAAGCTGATTGCTAAGTATGGCGAGGACAATTATGAAGCTGTTGACCTTGAGGGTGTAACAGATATTGTAGTTCAAGCTATCCATCAGAGAGATAGCAAATAATATCCTCTGAGTTAATATAAATATGTAATAGGCTGAAGTGGTGTGTGCTTCAGCCTATTATTATGCTCTGATGTCAATAGAAATTCTTGCAGTTAAAAATGCTTTTGTAAGTGCTTGTAGGTAGTTCTCAAACAAAAGAGGATTTTTACAGCAGGAACTTGCAGATACCTTAAGTAATCTCACATATCTTGTATCCTATGTGTATGATTTAGCCCAACAAATTGCTGTAGTTATGGTATCTGAGTATGTTCAGGATATTTAGAGGTGCTATATGTAGAGTAAGATTATTTGCTTATGCTGGATATGAATAGGGGTAGTTACGATGCATTTGTTAGGAGTTCCTTCTTTATTCGCCAATATACGCAAACTTTCTGATAATTCTTTCTAAGACGACTTGTAAATATCTAAGCTGATGGTAACATAACACCAATCTAAAAAAGGGAGGTGCTATTTACCAATCATGACTATGAAAAAGATGCTAAAGCGTCATGTCAACAAGATTATCATTTGTGTTCCTGCTCTTAGGGATGCTGACAATCGCCCCAAATCATTTAAAGTGTTAAACACTTGTATTCACGCAGATGAAGCCTGCGATATTCTGGCGAGATACGAAGCTGAAGGGGCTGATTATGCAAATGTAATTGCTATACCTAATTTTCCAGAGGAGCTGAACAATGGTATTGCTCCAGAACTTCCACCTAACATTATTGCAAAGATGTTCAGGGTGCTTTATGGAATGCAGTAGGAATTAGCAAATCAGGGGTAGTTCTATCACTTTGATAGAGCTTTCCCTATGGTTCTAGGAGGTGATGTAAATAAGTTTAGTTTCTAAGGAAATAGGTATATTGGCTTATGATTTAATACTACGGGCATCTATTCATCCTGACTATACAGATAACCTTGTAACTGATTTTGAAAAGAAGATAAGGGGGCAAATTGTCAAAGATAAGCGAAGAATATTTGTTCAATTATTCAGCTACTTGTATGGTTATGATTTTGAAAGTTTACAGAGAGATATTCTCAAGCAGATTGTATTGGACAGTCATGTGTCGTTATCCAAAGCTGAAAGGGCAAAGATGCTCAGGGTTGCATTGGATGCTTATCACAGATGGTTTTCTGAAGATTACAGTTTATTACTCAATGAATGCCATGAGAGGATAGTTTCTCATAAGGTTATGAGTGCAGCAGGAGAAGATTTGCCCTTTGTTTGATGTGTTACAGATAATTATTTTTTGAAAAGGAGAGATATATGATTCTTAAGACAAATGATGGAGTTCGTGAGATATGCTCCATAGATATTCTTTGTGAGATAAGAGTAAAGTTTAATAAAAAAACTGTAAGGTTGGTGCAGAAAGCTGAAGATATTACAGAAGCTACTGCATTGAAAATAAATTGTTCACTCAATGGTCTTGAAATGCCTTTTGGTGATGCCAATATTTTTATCGGCAACCTCCAAAATGAAGTCCTTATGGAGTTTGTTGACACATTGACTTCGACAGGGGTTATTGATATTACAAAGCTGGAGTTTCAGCCTAAAAAGCAAACCCTTTGTATGCCAGAGGATTTTGTTTTTGATTATGGTAAAAGCAGTCCATACATAACAAGTGGATGTGTAGGCTTTAATAATCAATTCAATGATTTCACAAATGTTGGTGCAATACAAAATACTTCAGGGGGAGTTGATGCAACTTGTGATTCAGACTCTGGGCATAAGGAAGACCTGTCAAGTTTTAGTGATGAAGATTTAAGAAAGATTTTGCTTGAACTTGCAGATTATACATTCTTAGAGCTAGGTCAGATGTCACGAGATGAGCTGGAGTCAGAATATGACAGATTGGAGGTTGAGGAGTGACCCGTTCAAGTTTAAATGTAGGCTTAAGTAACCTAAAAAAGTGGCATGAGGAAAAAAATTCCCTCAGATATGACTTATCATATCAGAGACATACTGGAATGTGGTCATTACCAGCAAAGAGTATGCTCATCTGGAGCATACTCTCAGATTCCTATATTCCACCACTTGTATTTATCAAAAATGAAGAAGATGTCATTGATGAAAAGGGCAAAGCTATGTCATGTTACTCAGTTCTCGATGGAGCACAGCGTACTACCAACCTTTTCAGCTTTATGAATGACGAGTACAGATTGCATGGAAGTACACCAGATGTTGAAATTGATGGAGAAATGTATGAGCTGGCTGGTAGTCTGTTCAGCGAGTTACCTCAAGAACTCATTAATTCCATCAATTCCTATAAGTTTAATATTCAGGTTATAGCAAATGCTTCAGAAGCTGAGCAAATTATGCTGTATGCCAATATAAATAGTGGAGTTGCACTTAGTATTATGCAAAGGGCGAAACCAGAACTTGGAGTTGACCTTTGTAACTATTTTTCAGGGGTAGTTGAGAAACCATTTTTCAGTCAAGGGCTTAATATGACAGCGGCTCAGGCATTACGTGAAGAAGATTTGTGTATGGCTCTCCAGTCACTTATGCTGATGTCAGATTATGACGAATATAAATCTGTTTCAGTAGCTGAGTGTTTAAAATTTGCTTCATATATTAAAAATAACTTTTCTAAGCAGGAACAGGAAAACTTCTTGGAAACTGTTGATTATCTTGGAGTCTTTGACAAAAAGGCTAAGTATCTGCGTAAAAATAATGTAGCTGTAATTGTAGCGTTGGCAGAGCAAATGCTCTATGAAGGTATCGAGGCTTCAGATTACAAAAATTTCCTCAATGAGTTCTTTGCATCTGACAATGAGGATTATAAGTTCTATAGTGGGAGTGGCAATGTGAAAAGAGTGAATGTAGAGGCACGATACGATATCTTACGTAGAGCCTGCTATGAGTATTTCAAGTTAGAACTTCCAAGTGATGATGAAAATTCAGAGCTTGATTCTGAAGAGGTAAGTTCTGATGGCTCTGACGATGCTGGTGTTGGTTTTGCTGGGGATGGTGATGAGTCAAATGAGTAAAGATAACTTCATAACTGCATATATTTCGCGAGTGGACGAACAAGGTCAACTGTATCAGGGGTACTTATCAGAAGTTGAAAATAGTCTTAAGGCAGAGCAAAAGCTGTTAGGTGGATACATTGAGGTTATCAGATTAACTGATGAGGTATGCTGTATCGTAAATGAAGAAGCAAAGCTCTTGGGTTTACCTGCTAATAGGCTTTGGAAGTCTGATGACGAAATATATGATTTTATTGCTGGAAACATCGAGTGTGTTCGTTGCAACTCAGAGGGTGAGTTTACTAGTATTCTTCCAGAGGATATCCCAATGATTGAAAGTGCTTTAGTTCCTATAAAAAATATTGTGATGGTGGATGGAAATGCAGTTTTTGTTACATATCCATCTGATTGCTTGCCAAAGTGGGAAGGTGGTGCTGATGGGAGTTAAGCTATCAAA
>JAZRXQ010000069.1:0-10252 GCA_045600305.1 Lachnospiraceae bacterium | reverse complement strand
TATGATTCAGTTAAACTATAGAGATGGAAAGCCTATCTACGAGCAGATAAAAGAGGGGCTTCGCAAGCTCATAGTTACAGGTGCTATTGCCAAGGATGAAAAGCTTCCTTCAGTTAGAGAGTTAGCTAGTCAGATGGCAATAAATCCTAATACTATTCAAAGAGCTATGAGAGAGCTGGAAGCGGAAGGCTTTATTTATTCTGTACCGGGCAAGGGCAGCTTTGCCAATAGCGTATCAGAGGTAGATGACAGCAGAAAGCATAAGCTTTATAAACAGTTTGAGGAAGCTACTACGGAGCTCATGTACTTAGGTGAGAGCGAAGAGGAATTAGTTAGTAAGGTAAGAGTATTATTTAAGAAGGATAATTAGAATCAGAAGGAAAGGAGAACGTATGATTCGAGTAGAAAAATTATCCAAGCACTTTGGAGATTTTAAGGCCTTGGATAATGTAAATATGCATGTAGAAAAAGGCTCGATTTATGGGCTGGTTGGACCTAATGGAGCTGGTAAGTCTACACTGATAAGACACCTGACAGGAGCCTATATCCCTGATAAAGGCAGCATCACCGTTGATGGTCAGAGGGTATATGAGAATCCTGAAATAAAAAATAGAATGTCCTATATTCCAGATGATATCTGGTACTATATGTCTTATAACACCATTGATATGATGGAGTTTTACAGCAAGGTCTATAAGAATTTTGATAAAAAACTATTTAAGGAGATGTTGACTTGCTTCCCGGCTATCAAGCCAAAGAATCACGTGAGAACTCTGTCCAAGGGCATGCAAAAACAGGTAGCATTTTTACTATCTATTGCCACGAGACCTGATGTGCTTATTCTTGACGAGCCTGTGGATGGTCTAGATCCTGTTATGCGTCGCCAGATCTGGTCAATTATAATGGGTGATGTAACTGAGAGAGGAACCACAGTTTTAGTTTCTTCACACAACCTTAGAGAGCTTGAGGATGTGTGTGATCATGTGGGGATTATGGTAAATGGCAGACTCAGCATAGAGAGATCATTAGATGAATTAGTTGGATCGGTTACCAAGGTTCAGGTAGCATATGAGGGAGAGATGCCGGCGTTACCCAGTGATATTCAGATTTTGCATCAGACTTCTACAGGACGTATACATACGCTTATTTTGCGAGGGGGACCTGGCATGGCTATGGAGGCTCTTAAGGATACCAATCCACTTTTGATTGATGAGCTTCCATTGACACTGGAGGAAATCTTTATTTATGAGATGGGAGGTGAGGGTTATGCAGTCAAAGACTTTATTATTTAATCCGCCTTTTTTCAAAAAGAATATGGTAGGCTTCATGGCAATCCCTATTGTATACTTGGTGAGCTTACTTTTATGGATGCCTCTTACACTCTTTGTAGAGATATCTGCCGCCCTGTCATATAACAATGTAGAAATTGATAGAATTGGACCCATGTTTGTCAGTCAGATGGCTGGATTCACACATCCTTTTCCAGTTGCCTTATTTGCCATTGCGGCAGTGGTTACAGTTTATTATTATCTGTCTAATACCAAGCATACATATATGATACATGCTTTACCGGTTACTAGACTATCGCTTTTTATAACTAACACAGTTTCGGCACTTACAATGCTAGTTATCCCCCAGTGCATCGTTACTATTTTTGTGGCACTTCAGATATGTTCCTTTGGATATTCTAATCTGGTTTGGATAGTATTTTTGTGGTTCTTGACCCAGATGCTGATGGATATATTGTTTATTGGAATGGCAAGTCTAGCTGTCATGTTTACTGGTCAGCTTATCACAGGTGCTTTTTTCTTTGGAGTGTTTAACTGTATCTATTTAATAGTAATAAATACAGTTAGAATTGCATCTGCTCTCTTGGTATTTGGTTCTGCTCCTTTGGATTTGACTCCCGGTATCAAGTGGTTTACTCCACTATATGCCCTGTGGCGGACTAATGGAAATGTTTTTCAATATGGGACTTTTGACATCATAGGAGACTATGATGGAAGCTACTATGTTGCTGATTTGGCCGACGCATTTATTTCTACAAGAGATGCCTGGCTTACTCTAGGTATATATGCAATTGTTGGAATTGTTTTATTAGTGTTAGCATTTCTCTGCTACAAGAAAAGACAGCTAGAGGTTGCTAGAAGCTTCCTTTCGTTCAAGTGGCTAGGTTATATTTTTAGATGGGGAGTTGCTTTTGTAATCTCCGTCTTAAGCTCTTTTGTTATATCTGCAATCGCCAATTTAGGATATATCATAGGCGGAACTAATCGCACATTTTTAACTATGCTGTTTACAAGCCTTATAGTTGGCGCAATAGTGTTTATGATTGCTGAGTTTATAGTTAAGAAGTCGGTTCACATATGGAAGAAGAATTTCTTCATCGAGTGGGGAGCCTTTGTGGCGGTGATGGTGATTTTTGTAATCGCTATGTTTGGCATAGGTGGAAGTGTGCAAAATCATGTGCCTGAAAAAAATGATATAGAAACAATTTCATTTTCTATGGATGGTAATGGGGTGTACAATTATACAGGAATTACAGACTCAGAGAATACAGTTGATTCCGTAAGAGAACTTCATGAGGCGGTGATAGATATTATTCCTGAGCTGAAAGCCCATGATTATAATTTTTATGGAGATTATTTGAATCTGTCATTCTATTACAATCGCAAGAATGGAGATAGAGTTTCAAGAGAATACAGGATTCCTACGAGTGATAATAATCCAAGAATAAATGAAGCAATTGCAAAAATTTATGATGTCATAAACGAGTATCAATATGTAAGTGGAACTGTGCTCATGGAAGGAACTGATTACTCGCCTGTACAGGTTGAAGTAGAAGTGACAAATGATACAGCTTATAGTGATTGGTTCTACATGGAATATGATAATGTTATTGAGCTCTATGAGGCATATAAAAAAGATATAGAAGAGGGTAATATTCGCTATTATAATGAGAACGACGAAAAGAAGATACGCTTTAATATGTATTTTGTAGAGCACGCAGATAAAATGTCTTCTGAAGCTTGGACTCGAATGATACAGATGCACGAGGTATATAATGGTGAAAACGATGTCAGATATAATGTCATAAGACTTAATTCTAATTGTAAGCATTCTGCTGAGGTGCTAATGGATGCAGGAATAATTACTGATGCAAGTAAACTGGATGAGGTTGATACGTATAGATTTCCAGATGCTTTGCCAGAAGCAGTAGAAGAGTTCTAAGGAAAAGAGACCGCGAATTTTCACGGTCTCTTTTTTTGAGCTGTAGCATGCTATGGCACAGAAGTAGACACAAATCAGCGGATTGAAAACCTTTTAGATAAATGATATTATAATTTTTATGAAGCATATAGTATTAGGTGTCGTGGCCCACGTAGATGCTGGCAAGACGACTTTATCAGAAAATCTTTTATATAGAGCAGGTGTTATAAGACAGGCTGGAAGAGTAGACCATGGAGATGTCTTCTTTGATACTGATGAGGCAGAGCGCGCTAAGGGAATCACTATCTATTCTAAGGCGGCAGAACTCACATTAGGCGACTGTGAGGTTACGCTTATTGATACACCAGGACATGTTGACTTTTCAGGAGAGATGGAGAGGAGTCTATCGGTTTTAGACGGAGCCATTCTGGTTATAAGTGGAACCGCAGGAGTTCAGTCACATACCAGAACACTTATTAGTCTACTAGAGACATATCATATACCTACGATTGTCTTTGTCAACAAGATGGATTTATCTACAGCAGACAAAGATAAGTGTTTAGCGCAGCTAAAGAAGGAATTACCTGGCGGTGTGTTATTTAAATATGATGAATCTGAACTAGCCTCTGACCAAAGTGAGTACAAGCTCAAATCAGAGACCTTTGAGAGCATTGCCGCTAGCTCAGAAGAGTTGATGGATGAGTATTTTTCTAGTGAGAAATTGTCAAACGAAGCTGTTGGGAAGGCGATTAGAGAGAGATTAATTCAGCCGATTTTGTTTGGTTCAGCGTTAAGTGGAGACGGAGTGGCTGAGTTAGTGCATACCTTGACTACATTTTTTGATCAGCCAAGCTTTGATAGTACTAATTTGTCAGCCAGAGTTTTTAAAATTACTCATGATGCAAATGGTGATAGGCTTACCTGGGTCAAGATTTTAGGAGGAAGCATAGCTCCCAAATCTGTGGTGGAGACTGCAGAAGGGACAGAAAAAATCAATCAAATCAGAGTCTACTCTAACGAAAAATATAAGACTGTAGATACTGCAGTTCCTGGCAGAGTCTATGCGCTTACAGGACTAATGGGCACAGCGGCAGGAGATGGTCTAGGCGAGTTAGAGGATTTAAAACAGACCTGCTTAGAACCAGTTATGACCTATACTGTGGGTCTTGGCATGGATATAGATGCCCATGTGATGTATAACCGCATGAAGCTCTTAGAGGAAGAGGATCCATTACTTCGTATTAGCTGGGATGAGAGACTAAAGGAAATCCATGTCAGTCTTATGGGTGAGGTACAGACAACAATTCTTAGAGATAAGATATGGAAGCTATATAAGACAGATGTATCTTTCAATAAGGGTCATATTGTATACAAAGAGACTATTGCAGCACCCGTAGAGGGGGTCGGTCATTACGAGCCACTCAGGCATTATTCAGAAGCACATATCTTGATAGAACCTGCAGAGCGCGGCAGTGGAATATCTGTTGCGTCTGATGTCAGCACGGACATACTTGATCTAAACTGGCAGAGACTCATTATGACCAATATCATAGAAAAAGAACACCTAGGAGTGTTAACTGGAAGTGTTCTTACAGATGTTAAATACACTGTTGTAGGTGGTCGTGCCCATGACAAGCACACAGAGGGTGGCGACTTTAGACAGGCTACTTATCGTGCTATCAGGCAAGGACTTATGAAGGCCAAGAGTATTCTCTTAGAGCCTTATTATGATTTCGTCATAGAAACTCCCCAGGATAATATCGGCACTGTAATGAGTGATATGACGAGGATGAATATATCCTTTGAGGGACCAGATATGGTCACATCAGATAATTATATGACCATCAAGGGTCATGGACCAGTGCTAAGTCTGGGTGATTACGCAGCTAGACTTAATTCTATTACAGCGGGGCTTGGTCGTATATCGATAACTCCGGGTGGTTATTACCCCGTAGAGAATCCTGAAGAGATTATTGAAGAGATAGGATATGACCCCGAGGCAGATTTAGATAACACTCCTTCAAGTGTATTCTGTTCTCATGGAGCAGGCTTTGTGGTTCCTTGGGATGAAGTAGAAAACTACATGCACGTGCCCATGAGCTATCGTGAATTCGACGCAGATTATGCAAGCATATATAGAGATTATGATGAGGCACTTCTTCAGGCAGCGGCAACCGAGGCCAGAGAGCGAGCAGAAAAAAAGGAGCAGGCAAGAATAGAAGCTAGTCAGCGTGATGCCTACGTGATGGACCAGGAGCTTGAAGATATTTTTAAGCGGACTTTCGGAGATACTAAAAAGAGAACAGGGGCACTTGATTCAAATCTAGGTTATGAGTCATCATATAAAAAAGAAGTAGACCCTGCAGATTTTGAAAAAACAGTATCCTATGCCAACAGGATAAAAAAGCCAGATGAGGATTATCTTGCTAAAAAGGAAGCAGCACTTGCCAACGCGAGACGCGAAGATTATCTCATAGTTGATGGCTATAATATGATTTTTGCTTGGGATGAATTAAAGAGGCTTGCGGATATTAATATTGATTCAGCAAGAGATAAGCTATGCGATATTCTAGATAATTATGCGGGCTTTTCTGGAATAGAAGTCACAGTAGTTTTTGATGCATATCGTAGAAAGGGCGCGACCTTAAATAAGGGGAAATACAATCTCTTAAATGTGGTATACACAAAAGAGGGGCAGCTCGCAGACCACTATATAGAGCAGGCGGTAAGAGATATAACCAGGTCAAAAAAGAAGGATAATAAATATCGTGTAGCTGTAGCAACCAACGATAGACTAGAACAGCTCACAGCTTCTACTGGAGGGGCATTACGTATGTCTGCAGACGAGCTTAGGGCGAGGATAAATGCGGCGGCTATTTCCATTTCGCAGTTTATATCATAGTTGATATTGATAGTGAAAAATACAGTGTATACCTTAATTTCAGGACGACATGTAAAGAATAATTCGAGGAAAAAGAATGACAATACTAGAATTAAAACAGGGAATATTTAAGGAAAACGAAGTAACAGCAGATAGCAACAGAAAAGAGTTTAAGGAAAAGAAAAAGCTCATGATTAATGTTATGTCATCTCCTGGAAGTGGTAAGACATCCACTCTAATTAGAACAATTAAGATGCTAGAAGATGTGGCAAGAGTCGGCGTAATGGAATGTGATATTGATGCAAGTGTAGATGCTGAAACGATTGCTTCAAATGGAGCTAAGGCTATTCAGTTACACACCGGCGGAATGTGTCATATGGATGCGGAGATGACCAAGCAGGGTCTGGATGCCATGGGAATAGGAGACGTGGATTTAGTTTTTATAGAAAACGTCGGAAATCTAGTATGTCCTGCAGAGTTTGATACGGGGGCAGAGTTTAGTATTACAATCTTGTCTGTGCCAGAGGGAGATGATAAGCCAGCCAAATATCCTCTTGTGTACGAGGTTAGTGATGTGGTGCTCATCAACAAAATTGATGCAATGGAAGTTTTTGACTTCGACATAAAGCTGGCAGAGGAGAGAATTCACAAGTGCAATCCTAACGCAAAAATATTCCCAGTATCGGCAAAAACAGGTGAGGGCTTTGATGCATGGATAGAATACCTCAAGGGAAGACTATCGTGAGTAATTGTTCGTTATGCCCTAGAAACTGTATGATTGATAGAGAGGCTGGTCAGACAGGAGTCTGTGGAGTTGCAGATAAAATAAAGGTTGCCAGCGCAGCACTTCATTATTGGGAAGAACCATGCATATCAGGTGAAAATGGAAGTGGGGCTATCTTTTTTTCTGGCTGTAATCTGCACTGCGTATTTTGCCAAAATCAGGCGATTTCAGATGGCGTTCATGGCAAGGAAATATCTAGTGAAAGGTTAGTTGAGATATTTTTTGAACTAAGGGAGAACGGTGCTAATAATATCAATCTCGTGACGCCGACGCACTATATTTCTTCTATTGCAGAGGCAATAAAATCAGCAAAGGACCAAGGCTTTGATTTGCCCTTTGTATATAATTCTAGCGGATATGAAAAGGTGGAGAGCTTAAGATTACTGGATGGACTAATCGATGTATATTTGCCAGATTTTAAGTATGCTTCATCTGAGCTGGCACTTGAATTTTCCAGGGCAGCAGATTATCCAGAAGTTGCTCGCAAAGCTATTGCGGAGATGTATAGACAGGTCGGAGCATGCTTTTTTGAAGTGGATAGAAAAGATGACGAGGGACTCATAAAAAAAGGAGTCATCATTAGGCATTTAATTTTGCCGGGGCATACTAAGGATTCGATGGCAGTAGTAAAAGAAATATATGATACCTATGGGAATGATGTATATCTAAGTCTTATGAATCAGTATACACCACTGAGAGAATGTGCTTTTTCTGAACTGAATCGTAGACTAACCAAACGAGAGTATAATAAAGTTGTTGACTATGCACTGGATATAGGAGTTACAAATGCTTTTATTCAAGAAGGTGATGTAGCCAGTGAGAGCTTTATTCCTGATTTTAATCTTGAGGGTGTGTAGAGAGGACCAAAACCTATACTTTTTGCCAGTTGATTATCTATATGCTCCTGACACTGCAATACTAATTGATGCATACAGGTTTAGCTCAGGGCGTCGACCTAGCTGCTGCTATGCGAGCTCGAAAAAACCTCGCCCCTTCGGGCTTCGGACCGCTCTCTGTTAACATCCAACCACAGTTCGCTAAATCCGACATCCATGTCGGATTTGTCGCGCGGTTTTTTCGCCTCGCGCCCAGCTGGTCGCGCAAATCGCTTAAACCTGCATGCATTCAATTACGCATTTGCAGTTGCCAGGGGCGCTACACAGATAGCTACCGACATGATGGCAGCTATGAGGATGCGCTGGGCTAGTTTTTCACGCGTCGTGAACCGAAGTACGCGCTTCGGCGGGAATTTGCCATGGATGGCAAATTGAGCGAAGTTGAGCATGGATGCTCACCTGAGCGACGCATTAACTAGATGCTACGTAACATTAATGCGCGGGGCCGAAGGTTGCACAGCGTGAAAGCTGTCCGTAGCCCAGTGAGCCTTATAGTGCATCATGTGGTAGCGTCAGTATATTCAAATTGAAACTGTCAAAAGGTATACTTTATGATATGGAAGGAAAAGTTCATATAAATAATATAGATTGGAGCAATATATGATTAGCTTAAATGACTACCTATATGATGGAGATACAGTACTAAAAATCTTAAAGAAGTACTCTGAGGATTTGCGAAACGAGGCAAAGCTTTCAGGCAATACAATAGATTTGGTACATGCAAATTTTCTTTTACAAATCGAGGATATATTGATACACAATGACTTCCTTACCTCTCAGTCCCAGAGAATAAGGGAATTCTATAAGTATATGGCATGTGCGTATCCTTTTCTCGCGTTTACATTCAAGGGAAGAATTAAGTCTTTAATTAGAGCAGAAGGAAAGTTCAATGGGTATATAGTTAATTATGTACACGAATATCACAAGAAAAATGGATGCTTACCCGATGTGGCAGAGCTTAAAAATAGGCTAAGTCAGTTACATGATCTCATTGCATATAGAATAGTTATTTCTCTTCCTAAATGCCATGTGTTAGAAGGGCAGGATAGAGAAGCTGAGGAGATAAAATATCTATATGAAATAGCAAATAAACTACCTTCTTTTCTTGAGGAAAGAGGCTTTACAGCAGATGTGTCCACAACGGCTTTGGGGACAGATGAGAATAGATTTACAGATACTGCCAGACCCTACTACAAGGATTATGTTGAAAATGTAAAAAAATCTGGATACAGATCTTTGCATATAACACTCTATGACAATATTTCGAGAAGCTACATAGAGGTACAACTAAGAACCAAGGATATGGATGATTTTGCTGAAATAGGAAGTGCGAATCATTATTCATATGAGGAAAATCAAAAACAGGAAAGGGGGATAAGTGGTATTGTACCACAAGGTGAATGTGCGTATTTAGATGATGCGTATAAGAGATGTATGCTTCTACAGAATCTTGATTTATCAAAGATAGATGTAAATATGTTTGCTGCGGTAGACAATAGTCTGATCAATGATGGATGTGGATTGTTTAGAGGACGACTGATTTTACCTTTTGAGCATTTATCTAGATTTCAAAATGACAGGATTGATTAGCAAAAATTGGAGGTTTTTATGACATACGAAGAATTAGTAGCAGAGATTAAAAAGACAGCGTCAAAAGCAGATGCCAGCAAGGTTAAGGATCACATTGCATTTCAGTTTAACATCACTGGAGAGGCAGCAGGTGCCTTTTATCTTGAGATTAAGGATGGACAGGTTGATGTACAGCCTTATGAATACTATGATAGGGATGTACTTATCACGAGTTCGGCTGATAATATCATCAAAATTATGAATGGCAAGCTTGATCCTGTTCTTGCTTTTACCTTACAGAAAATCAAGGTAGAGGGAGACTTAGGAAAAGCACTTGTGTTAAAGGATATTGTATAAAACTTTGCACCTCTCATTCCAATTTGGAGTGAGAGGTGTTTTATAATTCATATTGTCAATAACTTTTGAAAATGTCACTTTTTAGTACATGTATTAACTTTTGAAAATGTCACTTTTTAGTACATGTATTAACTTTTGAAAATGTCACTTTTGCATTTTTAGAAAAAAATGGAAACCGTCGCCTGTGGGCGACGCTCTCTGATGTGGCTACGCAGTGTGAGAATCCTTTAATCGGGCTTAATCGCTTGTTTCAATATCCTGTCGCGTTAGTCAAGGCCATAGCCACTTCGTGGTGCTTGCAGCAGCCTTGACAAAAGCGACAAGGATATTGTTTTTGTCACTTAAGCCCGATTAAGGATAAGTATGCTATGCATACTGGGTTTACGATGAGGATTCTTGTCGATCAAAGAATAACTCATATAGAAACTTGAGGGATTCATTGTAATCCTCTGCCCACCATATCTTCTTCCACGCATCTGTACTGTGGCGTAACTGAAGATGTGGTTCAACTTGTTTGATCTTTTTCTTTTGAATACTTTTACTGGCATTTTTTCT
>JAZRXQ010000068.1:0-2926 GCA_045600305.1 Lachnospiraceae bacterium | reverse complement strand
GAATAGAGGATGCTCTTGCAGCAAGCTACCCTGACTGGTCAGTTAGACGTGCATTTACAGCTCAGATTATTATCAATCATGTCCAGGCTAGAGAGGGATACGCTATTGATAATGTTGAGCAGGCACTTAAGAGAGCAGCTTGTAATGGAGTCAAGAATCCCGTGATGCAGCCTACACACCTTATGCTCGGTGCAGAGTATGATGAGATGAAGGAAGTAGTTGATTCATATGCAGATGATTTTGAGTCAGTTGCAATTGCTGAGCCTCTTCTTGGAGAGCTTGGAAGTGATGCAACAGTTGTAAATGAGGATAAGCAGGCTGTAGCAGTTGCAGTAGTTGATGCAGCAGTTGCTGAGGCTGGATTTGCTTCAATTGATGAAGCTGAAGCTGCTGGTGTAGCTTTTGTTCTCATGGGACATGGTACATCACACACCGCTAAGGTTTCATATTCTCAGATGCAGACACAGATGAATAACCTTGGATACAAGAATGTATTTATCGGAACAGTAGAGGGAGAGCCTGAGGAGACAGAATGTGAAAATGTGATTGAAGCTGTTTCAGCTGCTGGTTACAAAAAGGTTTGCCTTCGTCCACTCATGGTTGTAGCGGGAGACCATGCTAACAATGATATGGCAGGAGATGATGATGACTCATGGAAGTCTATGTTTACCGCATCAGGCCTATTTGATTCTATTGACACACAGATTTCAGGTCTCGGAAGAATAGGAGCTGTGCAGGATTTGTATGTTAAGCATACAGGAGAGGTAATTAAGTAATTTATGAGAAAGTTTAAGAGTAATGCAGTAGTTTTTGTATTAGCAATTTGTGCGGTCTTTCTACTAACAGCGTGTGGCAATATTGATATACAGGTTGTAGATAATGAAGAGACAGCAAATGAAGAGTCACAGTTAATTGGACTTGAGGATGGGGTGTACCTAGCTGATTTTGATACGGATAGCAGTATGTTCCATGTAAATGAAGCCAAAAACGGAAAGGGAATACTTACCGTAGAAAATGGAGTTGGAACAATACATATCGCCCTGACTTCAAAAAATATTGTGAATCTCTTTGAGGGTGTCGTTGAAGACGCCAAAAAAGAAGGAGCCATTTTACTAGAGCCTACTGTAGAAGAGATTAAGTACGACGATGGAACAGTAGAAGAAGTCAATGCCTTTGACGTAAAGGTGCCCTATTTAGAAGAGGAGTTTGATTTAGCACTCATTGGCAGCAAAGGAAAATGGTATGACCACAAGGTATCTGTTTCAAATCCAGTAAGCTATGACCCCAGCGCAGAAACAGATGAAGTAGAGGCGAAGCCTACAGAAGAAACGTCTGTTGCGGATACTGTATTAATCACATTAGAGGGTGGTAGTGGAAAGTCCACAGTAGAGTCACCTGCAATGATAAAGACTGATGATAATGGACAGATGTATGTTGTGGTTACCTGGAGCAGTCCCAACTACGACTATATGATACTCGACGGGGAAAAGTATTTACCTGTAAATACTGATGGTAATTCTACATTTGAGCTACCCATTACTGGGAATGACTGTGTGCTCGAAGTAATTGCTGATACAGTAGCTATGAGTAAGCCTCACGAGATAGAATATACGCTTACCCTTAAACCCAATAATTAAAGACTATAGTCTATGGCCCTTTGGGGCTGTAGACTTTTTTGAGTTATATGGAAAAAAGAAAATTAAGTATTTTATCGTTATTATTTGTTATTTTAACAATATATTTAGTTGGCTGTAGTACCAGTGGACAGACGATAAAAGAGGAAGAAAAATTAGATAATTTACGCCTAAATCAGATAGGTGAAATGGATACTTCCTACGCCACACAGTTTAGTGTAAAATACTATGAGAATGATTATGTAAGCATAAATATAGCTGATGGTAATTCTTATGTATTGGTGCCTGAGGGTGGTAGTGACATTGAGCTAGATGAAAAGAGTCCCACATTTATCCATAGAGGCTGTGACAGTGTATATCTAGCGGCAAGCTCTGCTATGGATTTATTTAGGGAATTAAAATCTCTAGACAAGATAAAAGCATGTAGCACAAAGGCAGAGGACTACTATATAGAGGGCGTACCTGAGAGGATAAATGGTGGCAATATCACCTATGTTGGAAAATACAATTCGCCTGACTATGAGAGACTCTTAGCATTAGATACTGACCTGGCAATAGAGTCTACTATGATTTATCATAATCCAAAGACTAAGGAAGAACTAGAAGCTTTAGGTATTCCGGTATTAGTCGAGCGTTCAAGCTACGAGAGCGATCCCTTAGGAAGACTTGAATGGATTAAGCTATATGGGCTAATACTTGGCAAGGAAAAAGAGGCAGAAGAGATATTTACTTCGCAGATTGATTTGGTAAAAGCTGTTGAAGATAATAAAGTAAATACGAGACCTAAGGTTGTATTTTTCTACATATCAAGTAATGGCTATGTAAATGTGAGAAAGCCTGGAGATTATGTTTCTAGGATGATAGAGATGGCAGGCGGAGAATATGCCTTAGAGAGCCTTAAGATTGAAGAGGAAAATGCACTTTCAACCGTCAATGTATCCTGGGAGGATTTTTACATGTACGCCAAGGATGCAGACATACTCATATATAATGGCACCATTGACGGGGGAATACCATCTATTGCGGCATTGATTAGAGATAACGAGATGTTTGAGTCCTTTAAGGCTATAAAGAAAAACAAAGTGTATTGCTCACTGGGAAATATGTATCAGGAGACATCTAAGATGGGTAGTATTATATCTGAATTAGCTGACGTAATAAGTGATAATGCAAGTACTGATTTCAAGGGTCAATACCTGATCAAGCTACAGTAATTGGAAAGAAAAATGAGACGTAGAATAATAGTTTATTGCACATTGGTTATTTTACTAATTGTGTCCTTTATCGTGAAT
>JAZRXQ010000067.1:0-14146 GCA_045600305.1 Lachnospiraceae bacterium | reverse complement strand
TCAAGTGCTAAAAAATAATCCAACAGCTACGCAAAAACAAATAGCTGAAGCAACAGGAAAGTCAGAGAGAACAATAAAACGACGAACTGTAGAAATGCAAGAAAAGGGATTAATCAGTCGTGAAAATGGAAAAAGAAACGGCAAGTGGATTGTACTAAAAGATGGGCGTTAAATTTTAGTTTGCTCCGAATAAATAACAACGCAAAATTATTAATGGCTACCGCGATCCAAATCGGGTAGCCATATTTTATAATCAATTATTCTGTGAATAGTAACGCTATAATAGATTTTCTAGATTGAGCTTGCTGCATAGAAGCCTTCTCTTACAGCATTACCAATTTTGCCTAACTTGTATAAATCACCAATCTTACGTGTTTTGTTGTGATACTTAGCATCAATCTTATCTGCGATATCTGTTAACTGTCTCATACCAAATGCAGTTACTACAGTGTCAGCTGGAACTACAGCAGCGCCATTAGGACCCTCTACATGTACTCCGTCAGCCTCTACTGATACTACCTTAGTATCTGTCATTAATGTTACACCGCTCTGTGCAAGCTTTGTGAATAATGTAATCTTGTTGATGAACATTGCGTCTTTAGCACACTCGCCCATCATCTCGATTACAGTTACCTTCTTGCCCTTCTCAGAAGCATACTCTAATGCAGCATCACAGCCTGATAATCCACCACCACAGATTACGATGTTGTCACCCTTTAATAATGACTCATCTCTATGTGCCTGCATGATGTTGATTACCTTGTCTCCATCAATTCCTGGAATGTTAGGAACAAATGGAACTGTACCTGTTCCAACAAAGATTACATCTGCTTCCTCTAAAAATGCCTCATCACCTGTAACCTCTGCATTTAAATGAATCTCAACGTCTAACTTCTTGAGCTGTGTCTCGAAGTATGTTGCCAACTCTCTAATCTTACACTTAAATTCGCTAGTAGCGATATCTCTCATTGTTCCACCTAATTTGTCGCTCTTATCATAGATAGCAACCTTGTGGCCCTCGATAGCAGCAACTCTTGCAGCCTCTAATCCAGCAGGACCTGCACCTACGATAACAACCTTCTTAGGATTCTCTGTCTTCTTGATCTCGAAGCGAACCTCTTCCATAGCCTCTGTATTAACTGCACAGCCAAGCTTTGTATGGTTATTCCAGATACGACCAATACAGAACTCGTTACAACGGATACATGGACGAACGTCCTCTCTTCTTCCTTCCATTAACTTATTTGGAAGATCAGGATCAGCGATTAATGGACGACCAAATGATGCAAAATCAGCCTCGCCAGACTCAATAAGTCTTAAGCCAGACTCTGGATCATGATTACCAGCGTTGATAAGTGGCTTATCTGTATGCTTTCTAGCTTCCTTACATACATAATCCATACAAGCTGTTCCAAGGTATGATGGTGGGAAGATATAGTCTAATGAATCATAGCAGCCAGCATCTACGTCAAATGCATCAATATTGCCATCATCTAATGCCTCTAAAAGCTGCATAGACTCTTCTATAGTTCTTCCGCCTTCTGTTCTATGATCTAATGCGATACGGAAAATAATTGGCATGTCAGGGCCAACTGCTCTACGGCATGCTGCAACCATCTCTCTTGCAAATCTTGTTCTATTCTCTGGACTTCCGCCGTACTCGTCATCTCTCTTGTTCCAAATTTCTGACATGAACTGATCAATTAAGTATCCAGCGTGTGCATGTAACTCAATAGCATCATAACCAGCATCTCTTGCAACACCAGCTGCAAACTCAGTCATTTTCATAATGTCAGCGATTTCCTCTTTTGTAAGTGCATGACAAATAAGATTTGGATCAAACGCACTTGGAATAGCAGATGCTGACATAGGTGGATTACCTAAAGTATCAGGGAAAGCATTACGTCCAGTACCTGGAGAAATCTGACATACAATTCTTGCACCATAGCGATGACATCCATCTACCATACTTGTTAATGCAGGAAGAACTGAAAAGCTATCTAAGTAACCTTCCATTGAACCCTGAGCGATTGCCTCGTTTAACATCTGGCAACCATTAACGATTAAACCAACTCCACCCTTTGCACGACGAATAAAATAATCAATTTCAAGGTCATCCTTACGACCATTTGTAAAAGCCGAATTTGTTCCCATTGGTGAGAATGCAAAACGGTTTTTAACCTCCATTTTACCTATTTTCATAGGTGTAAACATTTTTTCAAAACCCATAATTTTTACCTCCTTTAATCCGGTAACTATAAATGTTACTCTGGTAACATTTTACTATAATTATTTTCTTATCGCAAGGATTTTGAAATAACGAAATAGATATGATATAATTCTCGCGGTGAAGCTTATGAACAAAAATACGAAGAAAAAAATCATTGAAACATCATACCGCTTATTCAAAGAAAATGGATATGATGAAACAACAGTTAACAATATATGTGAGGCCTGCGATATTACGAAGACAACCTTCTATCGCCACATTAACTCTAAGGAAGAAATCTTAACCTATTTCTTCGATGAGATTAATGATGAGCTAGGAGAGTTAATCTTGAATCTCACAAACGCAGACAACTATTATCAACAGATTCTGGTTGCTTTTGACCTGGTTATCAACAGAATGAATTCCTTCGGAAAGAATTTGTACTCTCAACTGTTTATAACTAATCTTAAGAACTATACTGGAACTTTTGACGAGATTACTATCTTAAGAGACATTGTAATAATTCTTATCCAAAAAGCTCAACAGGCTAATCAGATTCAAAATCAGCAGGATCCAGCTACCCTTTATGAAGCATGCTCAGCCTTGTGCTTTGGTTGCGGAATTAAATGGTGCATGGGTCTGATTGATGATGTCCACGATGAATTTGCCAAGCTTTTGGCAATCACCCTTCGTGTGGAGGCATGACACTAAACGAAGCACTAACCACGTCCCTGGTATTCAGGGTCGTCGAGTATCTGGTATCGTCTTGATACCACTGGCTTGCTGCCTCTTCTAAATACTATAACCTGCTCAAGGGGCATGCTAAGTACTGTATCTAATGGCTTGTTGATTCTTCGTGAAATATTGTAGCAGGTGTCTATATCCATTCCACCCATATACACGTAAGTATCACAGTTATTTATGATGGTCTTTGCCTCTGCATCGCCGTACATACATGCTAGCTGTGTCTCACTCTGCAGAAGTATTGTGACACTGATTCCTGCTGCTCGGAAAATACTTATGTAATCCTCAAAATTTCTAATTCGGCTTCCACAAGCAAAATCATCACAGATTATGTGAACTGGCGTATCCAATCTGCCCCTCTCACTTTTTTCTGCTGCATTAAAAAGTTCCTTGAACATGTCTGCATACATAAGATTGACAAGGTTTTGAAGGGTCATATTCATGGGTGAGGTTATGATAAACAGGGCTGTCTTCTCCTCTCCCAGTGCTCTGAAATCGATTCGCTCTTCCTTTTTAGATATCTCTATTACATTTTGTGAAAAAATCTTATCAATTGATGTATTTACGATTGACAAAATACATGAAGCTGTACGTGGCGCAAGGTCCTGGATTGTTTTCCAAAGCTCTGTAGCCTGATTTCCAGGATATCTGGTACCAGCTTCCTCAAATAGAGCATCAAGGTTTGTTTTAATTACGTTTCTATCTGAATTTACCTTTAATGTTCTATGGAGCGTAATTACATCAGCAAAACAGGCCTTTTTGCCAGCAGCCATTGCATTTAATCTGACAAGGGTGATTTCTGCCGCTAAAATACTGATTGCACTTTCGTTCCAGTATGGATCTGACTCACCATTTCTAGATTTGGATTCTCCCCCCACTAGGTTCCTTGCAGTCTGAACAATCTCCTCATCTGTATGAACATAATCAAGTGGATCATAACCAATATTACAATTATCCGGGTTGGCAAAGTCCAAGGTAATAACCTTGTAACCTCTTTCCTCAAACATCCTTGCAAATTTGTCCTTAATTGCCTTTTTTGCTATAGGGACAACAACGCTGGAGTTGTTTGTGTGCACCAATCGAGGATATGCTGTGGACATCGTCTTGCCACATCCGGTTGGTCCAACAATTATTTCGTTAAGGTTAACGCCTGTCTTTTCAAAATCGGCTGGTACAACATAGCCCTCAGCCAAACAACTCATATCTGACATATTGCTACCTCCTCTATTTATCTGTGTTTCTATATTATCTGTATTCCTCACACAACTCTGTGAAGGTTTCAATAGGCATACCTGCCATCTCTATGCAGTACTCTCCTAATTTGAGCACTTCCTCTATATAGCATACAGGACACATAAATTCTGGCAGCCTTGCTATTTTTTCGGCTCCCTTAGGTCTGCCGTCATCAAGCCCTTCATAATAGAAGAATACTCTTTCGCATAAGACAGGCAGACATTCTAAAGCTCCTTTATTCTTCTTTGATATTTTCCATTTACTCCAAAAGCGTTCTTGCATATTTTCTCCCCTCTCACAGGCAACCCTTGCGGACTGATCCAGATGCCACTCATCAAAATCCGGATCTGGCTTATATGCTTCCTCAACTGGGCACATGCGTTTCTTATATACTCTATAATCTGAGTTCGCCTTTGAAACACTCACAAGAGCGTCCCATGCACCTTTGCCAGTTTCAATATGGTCAAAAACTGCATCT
This sequence comes from Lachnospiraceae bacterium, assembly GCA_045600305.1. GTDB lineage: Bacteria > Bacillota > Clostridia > Lachnospirales > Lachnospiraceae > JAZRXQ01. Next base: position 9,482 of record JAZRXQ010000067.1, on the reverse strand, counting down.
ACAATATAGTCTGAATAAGATTCATACATATAACCTTTAACTACCTCTTCAATAAAACCTCCAAGGTAAATGAGGTTTTCCATTGGTTTAACCAAGGCACCTGACATATCATTTCTTTCCATTGTCTTTTCCTCCTTTGCTCATTATGCATTATATGAATATTTTCATCGATATAACATATACTAGTAGTTTATTGATACAAAAAAGGTGCCCTGTATAGGACACCTTACTCACTCCATATTGTCTATATAATATGCTAAATCGGCTACATATCCGCCGACCAAATCTTTATCGGCTTTGTCAAATGAGGCCCCCTTCATTGTTTGCCACATTTTCTCCGCCGTGTAATGGTTAATAATCACTCTGTCGGGCTCAAGCTCACGGTAGAAATCAAAGAGCTTCTTAAGCTTCTTGCGATTACTGTATATGCGCAATATATCAATTACAAAAGACACTGCCACGCATGTAAATACACTCATAGAAATAAGATACGCAATTCCGAATATGCTATATCCATGGGAAAACTCAAGCAGATGGGCTGCAGATGCAAAAAAGCATGCTCCAATAGCATTTATTTCCATGCTAACCCTCTTGTTGCGAAACAGCATCTTAGGTTGCAGTTCTCGCTCAAAGACATCTATTATTTTTTCTCTTTTATTCTGCAGATCCTGTAACACAATATCCGCTTCCATACTGTCTGTGCCTCCGCTTAATTAGTCTATCTAGCAACCTGACTCTGATATTCTCTATCTGAAAATGCTGGCGACTGCTGCTCATGATCCTTCTTATACTGCCTTGCCGCTCTCCTTACATAATGCTTCCTTGAAATCGAAACCACTATGGCAATTTCTAGAAGATTACATAAAAGTGAGGTTCCACCATAGCTTATAAAAGGTAGTGGAACTCCAGTGTTAGGTATTGCATTGACAGCAACTGAAACATTAACTAATGACTGAATTGCAATGTGAAAAGCAATTCCCATTGTTAATACAGCATCATAGAGGGATTCTGAATTAATAGCAACCCTAACTATGAGATAGGTTATATATCCCATCATAAAGATTACTGCTAATCCACCAATAATTCCCAACTCCTCACAAATTACTGCAAAAATCATATCATTATGAGCCTCAGGAATTTTGTTAAGCTTCATAATAGAATTGCCCAGGCCTCTTCCTTTTACGCCACCACTTCCGATAGCATATAGGGCGTTTAAGACCTGATATCCCACACTACTTGCATATCTTTCTGGATCTATCCATGCAACAATACGACCAAGTCTGTAAGAACCATTTAGCAGTTCCTCCTCGCTTGGCATATGAAGCTTTATATGATACACATACATTCCAACCACTGCTACAAGCGCTGAGCCAGCTATACAGTGCAGCTTTACTGTCTCTGTGTAAACAAATGACACAGCAAAGGTAATGGTAAGAATAATAAACGCGCTTGATAAGTCACTTGAGATAATAAGAACCATGACAGCCGGTATTCCACCTATCGCCCACATATAAACAGCAAGATGATACTGCCTTTTTACGTCACTGTATTTTCTGACCATGTATGCAAGCATTATAATCGTTGCGACTTTCATAAGCTCCGCTGGCTGGAACTGAATACCGATATTCAGCCAACGATTAGCACCATGAGAGGATACCGCTAATGGTGTCAGCAAAAGTAAAACCGATATAACGGCAAAAGCATATACCAGCCTTGATAAAACACTTACCAGACCAGATAAATTGAAAAACTGAGCAATAAAAATACAACACAAACCGACCGCGGCGTATATTGCCTGCTTTCTAACATATGTAAACACCACCGAACCAGTAGAGCTTGCAGAGAATACCATCAGGCAGCCAAATACACATACAACAAATACTACGAAAAATAGCTTTATGTGAACATTTTCCTGAGATTTTCTAATTGCCTTTATTTCAGCCTTCTGCTGCTTCTTGGCATCATTTTTCCCACTCAAGTGCATCTGCCTCCCCTTTATTGATAATAAACATTTTCATTCAAACTCAGATATATTTAATTTAACTTATTGAAATGCTATTTGCAAACATAGAATTGCCTATTGCTAAGTTTGCCTAGATAAGCTTTTTAATCACCTCGTCAGGACCTGTATACAGAATTCCAGTGCCACCCATCTGTTCCCATTCCTGAATGTTCTTCTCGAAGTCATCAATAAGAATACAGTCCTTACCTGTACAGTAATCCTTCTTCTCCTCACGATATACAATATTTACTACAAGCTTGTCCGATAGTTCTCGCTTAACCCAGCTTCTTTTATCCTCTCCCGCCGTTACAACATTACGTCTTGGCTTTGGTATTCCAGACAAAATCTCTACCTTGTCACCATACTTGTCATATATTTTTCTAAACATTTCTTCTGCACCTGGCATAAAATCAAGATGATCATAGAAATGATCAGCTTTTGCCATAGCTGCAAAAAGCTCGTCATCCTGAGCCTCTGTTTTAGCAGTCTGCGGCAATGCTAGAAGCCCCAATATTTCCTCTACACCTCTATCAAAGTCAGCCAACACCCCATCCAGATCAAAATATATTTTCTTAATCTCCATATCCCTGCTCCTTTCTTAATACCGCACTTATATTGAAATAGTTATAGCCTTGCTACTTACTTAATAATTTTATAGCAATCTCTCTAAAGTTTTCATAATCCTCTAAAAATTCTATTCCACAGCCGCCAGATGCTAAAACACAATTAAGCAATCCTGGTTCACTTGGAACATAGGTAAATCCATTGCCACTTCTACTGAGTTGGTCTTTTCTGCAACCAGAAATCCTCCGTCTGTTAAAAAAAGTGTTATCTCACTATCATAAAAATTCTCGTATGTCTTTAAGTACTTGATTCTGTGCTTCTCCACCTATTCCATGGTCAAGCTTATCAAATAATTTTAATGTGCTGTTTGCCATACATCTGTTATATTCTTCAGATGCATGGTAAGACACTACATCATCCTCTACCCCATGTATTACCAGTGCTGGTCCATCGAATTGTCCGGTAATTTCATATATTGGCAAATGCTTAGCTATACGGAAATAATGTCCACCAACTGAATGTATGTCATTCAATTGCACTGTTCTTGGAACCTGCTTTGTATCGTATGTGATTCCCATACAGGTTCCTTTGATTGCATCAGTCTTTAAGGTTGCTGCTGGTGCAAGAAGAACCAGCTTCTTTATTACGTCAGGATATAGACCTGCCAATATTCCACCAATTACACCACCTTGTGAATGTCCTAGAACATATATCTCTGATACATTTGGCTGATCCTGAACATATTTAAGAATTTCTATTGCATCAAGAATCTCTCTTAGTACGTCCATATCAGAAAAAGCACCATCACTCTTTCCATGACCGTCGAAATCAAATCTATATACACAAATTCCATTCTGTGTGCACTGCTCAGCTATCTTGTAATATATGCTGTCGCTATCATATCCTAAATCTCCTGTAAATCCATGAAATAAGATTAATGCTGGATATGTATCAGGTTTCTTGCCTTCAAATTCTGGCTTATTTACCTGACCTCTTAATATTATTCCATCTCTTTTTACTTCTACATTTGCAGTGTTCATCTCTAGTTCTCCCTAAATATTTTTTACAATCACCTTGGCTTCATATTATTGTTTTCTAGTACTGAAGGAACTGCAAAAATAGGATTGGTTTCTTCTATAAGCTCAACGTCATTCTGCAAGGAGCCGACAAATAACTCAAGAACAAAATCCAAATGATAATATGTAATATCCATTAGTCGATAAAGCTGACTATGCAATTACTGTGTGAAAAATCCATTTGACCGCTCCCCTCAATCGCACCATCTTCTTTTTTGCCATGTTTCTAGGCATACTGCTTTAGAAATTCCACAATTGTATCTCTTCTTTGAGAATGATTTGGCATTCCATTTCCCACACCACCCATTTTAGGCATTAGTAACTTATAAGAGCAGTTACCCTTAAATGTCAGTGTGCACTTAACAGCGCCCATTAATCCCTTTTTCAGTTTCACTTCTACGATTTCATCAAAAGAAAAACAACGTGGCCCTGTTTCATGTAATGGCAATGGTTTTTCCAATGGTGGAGCATTCAGCTCACCTAAATCTTCAAATTTGTAAGCCCATGAATTTCTGTCACATTCTGTAATAATCAAATGGTTCTCTGTCAATCCCATATAAAGATCACAGGCAACAAACTTTTCCTTGATTACTAATGTGTTTACTCCATCTACTACTGGGACCAATCCACTTTCATCCATTAACATCATGCATTTTCCAATTGGCTGACTTAGCTTTGCATATTTGGATACACAGTGGATTCCTGCAGTGAGATGCTCGTTCTCTGGTATGTATGGGCTTAATACATACATCATCTTATCATCGTTAAATATATCTGACATGCTGTTCTATTCCTTTCGATTTTTATAAAAGAAGATGCCCATGAATAGGACATCTTCTGAGACTTTGTTGGCTATTTCGCACCTTTCCTTGTTATTTTTAATAAGGTGATTACTTTACTTTTGTAGTTCCTTTAATTTCTTTTGTACTTCTACTAATTCTTTCTGTAATTTGTCAGCCCTAGCTTCTGCATTTTCAGCCCTAGTTTCTGCGTTTTCAGCCCTAGTTTCTGCATTTTCAGCCCTAGTTTCTGCATTTTCAGCCCTAGCTTCTGCTCTCTCGGCTCTGGCCTCTGCCATCTCTAGATTATGAAGCATTGTGCGCTCATGCTTCTCATAATCCTCACGCTGTTGGCATTGCTCTCTAACCTTGTCATCTTCATTCATTCGGTATATTAACTTTGTGGTTTCTTCAAATTCTGGATTACTCTTACACAGCATCTTCAAATCCTCCCACGTCTTTGCCCTAAATAGTTTTGCCCACAAATCTAGACTCCATTCTTTATCCTCATCTGTGGCATTCTCTATGTTCTTCAATGATAACACATTTAATTGGAACTTACTATTGTAAATTCTTCTTGTCCTCCTATTCATAAGACGATATTCTGAGTAAAATTCATCATCATTTTCAAAGATTTCGAAGTCAATTATACCTATATGTGTCACTGGATTCACCGTTTCATATTCCGCTCCTTTTGAAACGTTGTCAAACGATCTGCATAAATAGAGCAAGGAACGGTCTGTCCAATTGGTAGTTCCAGACACCTGCATTTCGATATTAATAAGCTGTGCATTGTTCAATGTTATCTTAACATCTAATATAAATGTTTTATCAGATACTGATGAACCAACCTCTATAGGATTTCCTATTTCTACTGTATGTATTTCATTCTTTGGAATGCGAAGTAATGCACTAAGCAGGCCAACTTGAACTGTCTTACTTTCCTGCACAACAATATGGAACATATAGTCGTTCGTCATTCCATAAGGTATTCTTCCAGTAGCTTTCTCAAATAATTCCTCTAAAGTTATATTATTACTAATTACAATTTCCCTGAAATAGCCATTACACCTTATTAAATTGTATCTTCTTCTTGGGATAAAGTGACGATATGTCTTGATATGCCAAGTAGATAAAATTATGGTAGCATTGCTTAATGTTAGTGTCAACGTGAATCTGCGAAAAGCATAACAAGACCACGTTCCCACTGATAAAAAAATATCAAGCCTGTTATTAAAATAACTATTCTTGCGCCGGCACATCCCTGTCTGTTAAAGTTATTGTATCAAAAAAAATACATAAAAAATGTATTTGGGGAGGGTTTGTAATGAGTAGACTTGAGGTTCCTACACCCGCAAGGGCACAAGAGGTAATCGAAGGACTATACAAGGATCTGGAACGCAGAATCGAGTCAAGTCCACCTGGTATATGTCCGGTTGATTTAACAAGAGCATTTTTGGAGTTGTGTCATGCACAGACTTGTGGTAAATGCGTGCCATGTAGAGTTGGTTTGTGGCAGCTGAAGAATATGCTGACAAGTGTTATGAATGGCGAAGCCACATTAGATACTTTGGATGATATGGAGGCATTGGCAGTATCCATAATTGATTCAGCAGATTGTGCCATCGGTTATGAGGCAGCTAATATGGTATATAAGAGCCTGAAGGGATGCCGCGATGACTATTTGATGCACATTGAACATGATAGCTGTATTTGCCAGGTGCAGCAGCCTGTACCATGCGTTGCCTTATGTCCGGCTCATGTAGATATACCAGGATATATAGCGCTTGTACGAGAGGGAAGATATAAGGACGCAATAAAGCTTATCAGGAAAGATAATCCTTTCCCTACCACCTGCGCTTTTATTTGTGAGCATCCATGCGAGGCGAGATGCCGACGTAATATGATGGATGATGCTGTAAATATCAGAGGCCTTAAAAGAGTAGCTGCGGATTTTGCTGGCAAAGTAGAACCTACCAAGTGTAGCCCATCTACAGGAAAAAAGGTTGCTATTGTTGGCGGAGGCCCAGGTGGACTATCTGCCGCATATTTCTTACAGCTTATGGGGCATCAGACTACTGTCTATGAAATGCTCCCAAAGCTAGGAGGTATGCTACGCTATGGTATTCCAAATTACCGTTTGCCTAAGGATCGACTTGATGATGATATAGAAGCCATTCTTGCTACGGGTGTAGAAGTAAAGCACGGTATGAGAATAGGTAAAGACATTACTATTCAAAGCCTTCGTGAAGAGTATGATGCCGTACTTATTACTATAGGTGCCACTACGGATAAAAAGCTTGGAATAGAGGGAGAAGACGCTAATGGCGTTATTTCAGCTGTTCAATTTTTGCGTGAAGTAGGCTATGAACAGTACATGGACCTTAAAGGACAGGAGGTATGTATCGTAGGTGGTGGAAATGTATCCATGGATGCGGTACGTACTGCCAAGAGACTTGGAGCAAAAAAGGTAAATCTGGTATATCGTCGACGTGTGGCTGATATGACCGCATTACCTGCAGAAATAGAGGGCGCTGTGGCTGAAGGTGTAGAGGTTATCACACTAAAGGCCCCATCACGCATTGTTAAGGATGAGAACGGAAATGTGGCTGGTCTGGAGGTTACTCCACAAATGATTAGTGCTATTAAGGATGGTCGTGCATCAGTGAAGGCTACTGGAGAGGATAACTATGTTATTCCTTGTCAGACAGTAATTGTTGCCATTGGCCAAGACATTGAGTCGGAGCATTTTGCCAAGGCAGGCGTGCCTGTAAGCAGAGGAAAGCTTGTTACTGAAAAATATGCAGGATTTGAAAATATACCTGGTGTATTTGCCGGTGGAGACTGTACGCTAGGACCCGCTACTGTAATTAAGGCTATTGCATCTGCAAAGATATGCGCAGACAACATAGACGAATACCTAGGCTTCAATCATGAGATACAATGTGATGTGGAGGTGCCAGAGGCTACACTGGAGGATAAAACACCATGTGGACGCGTTGAGCTGACAGAGCGAGAAGCTTGCCAGCGAGTTTGTGACTTTGATGGAGTAGAAATATGTATGTCAGAAAAGGAGGCTAAGCAGGAAGCAGGTCGTTGCCTCCGTTGTGATCACTTTGGATATGGCATATTTAGAGGAGGTCGTAGCAGAACATGGTAAATCTAACAATTGATAATAAAGCTATATCAGTACCAGAGGGTACTACGATTATGGAAGCAGCCAGAATGAACAACATAAATGTTCCTTCTCTGTGTTATTTAAAAGAAATAAATGAAATAGCAGCCTGCCGTATCTGTGTGGTAGAGCTGGAGGGCAAGGACAAGCTGATTACCTCATGTAACAATGTAGCTGCTGAAGGTATGGTTATATACACTAACAGTCCTAAAGTAAGAGCCGACAGAAGACAGACCATGCAGCTGATTTTATCCCAGCATGATAGTAACTGTACTATTTGTACACGCAGTGGTAACTGTACACTTCAGACAGTTGCAAATGATTTGAACATTACAGAATTGCCATTTAAGCAACGCTTTGAGGAGTTGCCATGGGATAAGAATTTTCCAATAATAAAGGATTCTACAAAGTGCATAAAATGTGCCAGATGTATTCAGGTATGCGAGAAGATACAGGGCCAGAATGTATGGGATTTTGTGGGAACTGGTTCACGTGCTACAGTAACTGTATCCATGGGCAAGGACATCAAGGAAGCAAATTGTGCAATATGTGGACAGTGTATAACACATTGCCCGACTGGTGCACTAAGAGAACGAGATGACACAGAGCGCGTATGGAGTGCTATTGCTGACAAATCAAAGGTGGTAGTTGCACAGATAGCTCCCGCAGTCCGTACTGCATGGGGTGAACAGCTAGGTCTATCATCTGAGGCTGCTACCGTTGGAAAAATAGCAGATGCTCTTAAAAAAATGGGAGTAGATTATGTTTTTGACACATCATTTACTGCTGATTTGACAATCATGGAAGAAGGAACTGAGTTTGTCGAAAGATTTTCCAAAGGAGATATGGCTCACTATCCTATGTTTACATCCTGCTGTCCTGGCTGGGTAAGATTCCTAAAAATGGAGTATCCACATCTTATCTCTCGACTATCATCAGCCAAATCACCACAGCAAATGTTTGGTGGTGTAATGAAAAGCTATATGGCAAAGGAAATAGACGTGGATCCAGACAATTTATTTGTCATATCCATAATGCCTTGTACCGCTAAAAAAGATGAATGCGAGATGGATTTCTATTATGAAGAATTTGCAGGCAAAGAAGTAGATTGTGTATTAACAACTCGTGAACTGACACGTATGATTCGTTCAGCACATATAGATGCAGGCATTTTGGAAGACCTTCCATTTGATAGCCTGTTTAAGGACTATACTGGTGCAGGAGTGATTTTCGGTGCAACAGGTGGTGTTATGGAGGCAGCTCTCAGATCAGCCCACTACCTGATTACAGGCAAAAATCCTAGTCCAGGTGCATTTAAGATAGTAAGAAATAATATGGATGACGGTGTAACTGAGGCGACTATTGATATTGGTCCACACACTGTTAGAGCTGCAATTGTATGCGGACTAAATAACACAAGAAAAGTAATATCCGCAATTGAATCCGGGGAAAAGCACTATGATTTTGTAGAGGTTATGGCTTGCCCTGGCGGATGCGTAGGCGGAGGCGGACAGCCTATCTGGGAAGGTAAAGAGATGGCAACAGCCCGTGGCCAAAAGCTATATTTGCTTGATGCCAATGCGCCGCTACGATTCTCCCACGAGAATCCAGATGTAATTAAGCTATATGAAAATTTCTTGGAAAAGCCACTATCACATCAATCTCATATAGTGTGTCACACAGAACATAAGAAGCTAGAAAGATAAGATTATGCAAAAGCCCCAGGAGTTCCTGGGGCTTTAATTTAATGTAACGACTACTGCTCGTCCAAATACTTAGTTCCCTTATTTCATAGGTGTTCCCACTTCTATGAGATTCCCATCTGGGTCATAGAATCTTACAACCTTTTGGCCCCAGCTATGGGTCATGAGCTCATTTACATACTC
>JAZRXQ010000066.1:0-3681 GCA_045600305.1 Lachnospiraceae bacterium | reverse complement strand
TTGTAAATAGATAGCGAAATATTTTATAAAAATTTTATTATTGGTACCCTTTTATAGCTATTTGAATAGACTTCTCACCTCTAAAATCATTTATATCTGGATAATACAGAATGCTAAATCTCACGTCCGATGGCTTACCAGCTAAAAGCGCATCAACCATGGACTTAGAGTATTTTTCCTCATAGTATTCCAAAAATGCATCGCCATCTCCAAAATAAGTCGCATCCATATAAAGTCCATTATTCATCACGAGAGTAACCTTAACAAACTGTCCCTCTTTTCCTATTCGTTTTATCCTTTTTGCACGGGCATCTTTAATAGCGAATAACGGTTTTTCATTTCCATTACCGCAAGGCTCTATTTTATCAAACTCTTCTATCAAATGCTCTGAAATATACTCTAGTGGCATAGGGACATCTATATGAATTTTTTCTATTTTATCCTCCGGAATAAGACCTGTGTCCTCGTTTATTCTACGTCTGAATTCTTCAACACTAGACTCATCAAGCGACAATCCTGCAGCCTTTGGATGTCCACCAAACTTTATAAACACATCACTTATTTTACTCATGTGTTCATACATAGAAAATGCATCTGTGGATCGCCCTGACCCTTTTACGCAGTCTTCCCCATTTGTAAGGACAAACGTAGGTTTATAGTACTCTTCTCTAATTTTACCAGCTATAATTCCCGCCAGCGACTCGTGGACGCTAGGCAAATAAACAACGAGAACGTCATCGTTTTTAATATCGCTATCTTCTATTAAAGACTTTGCCAGTTCAACTCCCTTAATTGTCATATCCTTTCTTGCTGCATTAAGGTCCACAAGCTCTATGGCCATAGGAATAGCATCCTCGATATCCTCTGTCATGAGAAGCTCAACCCCTCGCTTTGCGCTATCTAGTCGACCTGTTGCATTGAGGCACGGTCCCAACACAAAACCTATATGATATGACTTAATTTTTGTACTCCTTAGTCCACTTTGAGAAATGAGTGCCTTTAGTCCCGGATTATTTGTATTTGATATAGCTTCAAGCCCGTGTGAAACGATTATCCTGTTTTCGTCCTTCAGCTCCATGACATCCCCTATCGTAGCAAACGCTGCGAGTTCAAGATATTGCATCCATTTTTCTTCTGACATTCCTTTTTTCTTCATAAGCAGCGTTATAACTTTCCAGGCGACCACTGCACCACAAATCCCCTCAAATGGATATTTGCAATCTCTTTGTTTAGGATCAACTACTGCATCTGCCATAGGCACTCTCTCCGTAGAAATATCTCCATTCCAAACTAACGGAACTTCATGATGATCCGTAACTATAACTGTCATGCCTTTTTTCTTGGCATAAGCTATCTCATCGTATGCTGCAATTCCATTATCACATGTCAAAATCGTATCAGCTCCAGCTTCTAACGCCTTGTCAACAAGATTAATATTCAAGCCATAACCATCTTCTATTCTGTGAGGAACCATGTAATCACAGATTGCTCCACACTCCCTAAGACCCTTCAAGAGAATAGCGGTAGAGCAAACTCCATCTATATCGTAATCTCCTATAATCATTATCTTTTTTTCTTCTGAGATTTTTTTATCAATAATGTCTATAGCTTTTTCAGCATCTTTTAGCAAAAGAGGCTCATGGAGTTTCGATAATTCAGGATAAAAATAGTCTCTAAATCCCTCCTCACTCTCTATTCCTCTATTTCTTGCAATGCGAATAGTAACCGGATCAAGCCCCAGCATCTGACCTATTCTGTTAAAATCTGCTGCCTTATTATGTACAAACCATTTTTGTTCGTGTTTCATTTCATCCCTCACTTGAGTATAAAAAAAACACCTGTCATTAAGACAGGTGCATAGAATTATATATTATTCACCTAAAATCTTCTTGATAGCCTCAAGAACACGGTCAGCCTGGAAAGGCTTTACGATAAAGTCTTTAGCTCCACTCTGAATAGCCTCTATAACCATTGCCTGCTGTCCCATAGCTGAACACATAACTACGTTTGCAGCTCCATCAGCAGCCTTAATGTTCTTAAGTGACTGGATACCGTCGCAATTGGGCATTGTGATATCCATTGTAACAAGGTCGGGCTTAAGCTCCTTATACTTAGCCAATGCTTCGTTACCATCAGCAGCCTCTCCAGCAATTTCATAACCACCCTTTGTTAAAATATCCTTGAGCATCATTCTCATGAATGCTGCATCGTCTGCGATTAAGATTTTTTTAGCCATGATTTCTCCATCCTTATAGTTAAAAAACTAATATGTGTACGCAATATATCTCTGCATTACTCTTATACATATTACACAAAACGATTTGCTTTTGCAAGCATTTTTATTCGTTTATATGATTTTTTTATTTATCTTGCCAAAATTTGGGTTATTTCGCCAATATACATGGTGTGCATATCCCCATCTTTGTACCATTTGTCCATAATTTCTGGGTCAATAAAGTCCTTGGGTTCCATCACACCTGCTGACATTTTTTTACAAACCAACACCATATTGCTTTCTCTAAGATAAGGTACCTTACCACAATAATCAACATCCATATTTGCCTTGCTGATTTTATCCTCATCTCTACCAGACACAGCACCAAAATATTTGAGTGCCTGCTTGCATTCCTCATCTTCGCTGTCAAAGAAATTCAGCGTAAAAAAGTCATTACTGTCTATAAACTCTTTGGTGTATCTGCTTTCTCTAATAAATATAAAGGCTACATTTTTGCCCCAAAGTACACCAACTCCGCCCCAACTAGCGGTCATTGTGTTTACTTTTTTCTCGTCTCCTGCAGTAACCGCCATCCATTCGTTACCTATTTTCGTAAACGGATTCATAATTAACTGCTCCACGGGATATGACTCTAATTTACTCATATCTATCCTCTCCTATATGTTCTGAAATAATATATCAGATCAAAATACGTCTGTTCTTCGGACTCATCGACAATTTTCCATTTCTCATCCTTATCTAAATTAGGGAAAAATGTATCCGCATTATACGAATAGTCAATATACGTGATAAGTGCGGTATCACATTCATCTACAAGAGCATTATATATGCTCCCTCCGCCAATCACATAGACACTGTCCGAATCATATTTTTTCACTTCAGTCAACAGTTCATCTATGTCGTGTACAATTACCGCATCATCTACTTTATAATTGATATCATGTGTCAGAACTATATTAACTCTGTTTTTTAAGGGTTTACCGCCAGGGAAACTCTCTAAAGTCTTTCTCCCCATTACCACAACCCCACCAGTTGTAGTCTCTCTGAAAAACTTCATATCTGCAGGAATGCTTACAAGTAGCTTATTATTTAAGCCGATTGCCCAATTCTTATCTACTGCTGCTATTAATCTCATGTAATTGCTCTCCTGATTTTTATTCCTTCAGTTGCGATATAAATGTGTATTGCTATATTGCAACTGGTATGTTTTTTATTTGCTCATGTGTTTGATAATTGTCTAGTCTGACATCATCTGGCGTAATATCGTAAAAGTTTTTAATCTCTGGATTTAACCAAAAAGTGGGGGCTTCGTAAGGCTCTCTTGTAATAAGCTCCTCAACAAGCGGAATATGTCTGTCATAAATATGCGCATCTGCTATGACATGCACAAATTCTCCTACATACATATCACTAACCTGTGCCATCATATGCATAAGCACTGCGTA
>JAZRXQ010000065.1:0-9762 GCA_045600305.1 Lachnospiraceae bacterium | reverse complement strand
TCTTTATTGAATTCGGGATCATTTTTATAATGATTGTAGGCTTCTTCTAGCTCGATGACTGCATTCATCAAGGTCTCGGGGATGTACTGTCCACCGTGGACGCCGAAGCGGCCTTTTGAGGTTGTTGAGTTTTCCATGGTTTGCTTCCTTTCATTTTTTATATTCCAGTACGCCACCTGCCGCGCTATACGGATATATCCTACTAGCTTGCAGGGTGGCTATCTATGTAATACATCTAAATTGATCTAGCAATTTTTTCTTATCCTCGGCTCGCATGAGTACTTCGCCCATAAGAACTGCGTCTGCTCCGATGCTGCGTAGTTCGGCGACGTCCTCTGCTTTGCTTACTCCTGATTCGGCTACGTAAAGTGCATCCGCAGGAATTAGGTCACGCAGCTTTTTTGCGTTGGAGAAGTCTACTGAGAAATCTTTAAGATTTCTATTATTGACTCCTACTAGCTTAGCTCCAACTGCTGCTGCCATCTCGATTTCCTTTGCATCGTGAGTTTCTACTAATGCTGATAGACCTAAATCTGTTGCAACTCCTAGATATTTCTCCAAGATCTTGGTGTCCATTAATGAGCAGATTAGTAACACCGCATCAGCACCCATTAGCTTGGCCTGATATATCTGATATTCATCAACAGTAAAATCTTTTCTAATCATAGGGGTATTTACTGTTTTTCTAATATCTGTAAAAATCTCGTCGCTTCCTAAAAACCACTTAGGCTCTGTAAGACAGGACATGCAATCTGCTCCTGCGTTCTCATATTCCTTCGCGATATTTAGGTAGTCAAATTTCTCATCGATTATGCCTTTTGAGGGAGATGCTTTTTTTACCTCACAGATAAAGCTAAGTCCATCGCCACGAAGAGCTTTTTCAAAGATAAAATCCTCACGAGTCTTACCCATTGATGCGACTCTATCTCTTAGTTCGTCAAAGCTTAGTTTTAACTTATCTGCTGCAACTCGCTCTCTTGCATAGTCTGCAATTGTATCTAATATAGTTGACATAAATCTCCTTATATAAATCTCCTTATAGGGTGTCAGACCCCGTGAACATTCTGTGAACATTTTCACGGAGCGTCAACCCCAATGAACTATGAATTGCTTACTTCGATATATTTTTTAAGTGTCTCATACGCTTTGCCTGAATCAATTGTCTCAGCAGCAAGCTTAACGCCATCTGCTACTGTATCAGCTTTCCCCGCAATGTAAAGCGCCATACCTGCATTGTAGAGAACTGCATCACGCTTAGGACCCATTTCCTCACCTTTGAGAATCGCTGTTGTGATTGCTGCATTCTCCTCGGGAGTTCCTCCAACTAAATCCTCTTTTGTGCAGGGATGAAGTCCAACTTCTGATGCCTCTAACTTATAATTGTTATAGTAACCGTCCTTGATCTCACATACAACTGTAGGAGCAGAAAGTGATAACTCATCCAGCTTATCTGTTCCGTATACGACAGCACCGCGCTTAACGCCAAGGGCTGATAAAACCTTTGCAAGAGGTATTACTATGTTTTCATCATATACGCCCAAAAGGAAATACGTAGGCTTTCCAGGATTTGTAAGTGGTCCTATGATATTAACTACTGTTCTAAAACCAAGCTCTCTTCTGATTGCACCTACATACTTCATGCTTGAGTGGTACTTCTGTGCAAAGAAGAAGCACATTCCAACCTCCTTTAAGAGCTTTACACACTTCTCGGGATCCTGATCGATATTTACTCCAAGTGCCTCCTGACAATCTGCTGTTCCGCACTTTGAAGAGGCCGCTCTGTTTCCGTGCTTTGCAATCTTAACTCCTGCCGCAGCAACAACTAATGCACTGGTTGTAGAAATATTGAAGCTATTAGACTTGTCTCCGCCAGTTCCAACAATCTCCATAACCTCCATATCACCAGTATCAACTGCTATAGCATGCTCTCTCATAGCTGCTGCACAACCAGCAATCTCATCTATTGTCTCGGCCTTGGTGCTCTTGGTAGAGAGCGCTGCAAGAAACGCCGCATTCTGAGTCTGGCTGGTCTCACCATCCATAATCTCATTCATTACGCCATAGGCCTCATCATAGGTCAAATCCTCTTTATTAACTATCTTTTCAATCATCTCTTTAATCATGGGTTTTATCTCCTTTTTATACCGCTATAAAATTTTTCAACATGCTTAATCCACTTGGTGTCATAATCGACTCAGGATGAAACTGCAATCCATACACATCATAGTCCTTGGCTTTGACTGCCATGACCTCTCCATCATCAGCTCTAGCCACAATCTCAAG
This sequence comes from Lachnospiraceae bacterium, assembly GCA_045600305.1. Classification (GTDB taxonomy): domain Bacteria; phylum Bacillota; class Clostridia; order Lachnospirales; family Lachnospiraceae; genus JAZRXQ01. The sequence goes on along the minus strand of JAZRXQ010000065.1, from coordinate 7,479 downwards.
TCCCTCGGGAAGAGTCTCCTCCACTAGACTTAACGAGTGATATCTCGCAACGGGGATATTTTTCTCCAAGCCCTTAAAAATAGGACAGTCAGTATCAACCTCAGTCATAGACTGCTTTCCATGCATAAGCGTCTTGGCGTAGCTAACAGTTCCACCAAAAGCACAGCAGATTGACTGATGACCTAGACATACTCCAAGGATTTTAAACTCACCCTTTAGCTCCTTGACCACATCAATACAGATACCTGCATCCTCAGGCTTACCAGGACCTGGTGAAAGAATAATTGCCTCAGGCTTTAACTGTCTAATCTCATCTATTGTCATGGCATCATTTCTGATAACCTTGATATCTGGATTGACAGTTCCTACTAGCTGGTAGAGATTGTATGAAAAGCTATCGTAATTATCTACTAATAAAATCATTACTCCACCTCCTCTGCCATCTTAAGTGCCTTGACAACAGCCGCCGCCTTGTTGATACACTCCTGATACTCATTCTTAGGAATAGAATCTGCGACGATTCCTGCTCCACTACGAACGAATACCTTGCCGTTTTTCTTGTAGGCAATTCTAATAGCGATTGCTGTATCCAAGTTTCCTGTGAAATCGATGTAGCCGATGGCTCCACCATAGATTCCACGCTTGTTATTTTCAATATCATTGATGAGCTGGCATGCCTTGATCTTGGGTGCGCCAGAGAGAGTTCCTGCAGGAAGAATTGCGTCTACCGCATCTAATGTATCCTTATCCTCTCTTATCTCACCTCTAACTGTCGAGCCAATATGCATTACATGAGAATACCTCTGAATCTCCATGTATTTTTCAACTTCGACCGTTCCAAATTTACTGATTTTTCCTATGTCATTTCTACCCAGGTCAACGAGCATATTGTGCTCTGCACATTCCTTAGGGTCTGCTAAAAGCTCCTTCTCTAAAGCCTCATCCTCTTCCTTGTCTTTTCCCCTGGCTCTAGTTCCAGCGAGAGGGAAGGTATGTAAAACTCCTCTATCTAGCTTGACTAGGGTCTCAGGAGATGCTCCAGCCACTTCCATATCTGAGCTTGAAAAATAGAACATATATGGACTGGGGTTTACGGTTCTAAGGACTCTATATGCGTTGAAAAGGCTTCCCTCGTAATCTGCTTCCATTCTATTTGAGAGGACTATCTGGAAGATATCACCCTCTTTGATATGGTACTTGCCCTTCTCAACCATTCCACAATAGGTCTCTTCATCAAACATAGGCTTTATCTCAGAAGTCATCCTGCCGCATACATCCTTTGAAGGAGTTCCATTCTTGATTAAATCGACCATCTGAGACAGCTCTAATTCTGCTCTCTTATATTCGGTGTCAATATTGTCTAATGAAATATTGACTATGAGAATTATCTTCTGACGGAAATTATCATATGCAATAACCTTGTCAAAAAGCATAAGGTCAACATCCTTGAATCCATCTGTATCCTTGGCGTCGAGATTTAATGATTTTTCCGCATACTTGAGATAGTCATAGGAGAAATATCCAACCAGTCCACCCGCAAATGAAGGCATACCATCTATCACAGGAGCTTTCCACTCGTTTAAGACCTGTCTAATATATTTTCCAGGATCATCTGTCTCAAGGCTTAAGTCACCAACCTTCATCTGACCATTCATGCAGCTAATCTCAAATTTGGGATTATAACCTAAAAAAGTATATCTACCCCAGACCTTGGAATCCTCTGCTGATTCCAGCATATAACAGTGATTTGAAACGTTCTTCAGAATCTTCATAACCTCTATGGGGGTTCTGATATCCGAGAACATCTCTGTTGCTACAGGGGCGATTTTATAATCCCCAGTCTTAGCAAGCTCCTTTAGTTCCTCTAGTGATGGATAAGTCATGTTTTTCTCCTTTCTCTTACTCCTAAATGTACGTTCAGAGCCCATCTCGAAAATGCTTCGCATTTCCTTCGATGTGGCGTATCCGCCAAATAAAATTCCCCATATATGCTCCTATGCAAGCATAATCGCATTATATGTGAAATTTTGCTTGGCTCTGAACGTATACAAAAAAGTCCCTGACAGAATCCAATTCTGTCAAGGACGAATAAAATCATAATATCCGCGGTGCCACCTTGATTCATAGCCTACGCTACACACTTGAGAGTACCATCATACTCCTGACAACTAACGTATGTCTCCACGTCACGAATTACTAACTCATATAAGCTTTCTGCGTGCCCTCAGCGGTCCATTCGACAGGCTATCATTACTACAATCTCACCATCTGTAGCTCTCTCATAAATCAAGTCCCCTGTGTACTACTCCGCATCACTAGTTTACTATTCAACTGTCCACGATTTTAACACCTGAAAAGACATGTGTCAACAACGAATTTGCAGCCTAGAGCAATATTGCTCCGCTGACATCTACAGACTGACGCACACACTTGGTCAGAGCAGCCTCAATCTGATCATATCTAAGCGTGCCAAGCTTCTCAACAAAAACAACTGACTGTGCTGATGCCAGCTTCTCGATTGCTGCGCCGCTAAAGTTGATACCATCAGCTAATTCTACCTCTACTCCATTAGCCTTGAGATCAGCTATCAGCTCATTAGCCATAGCCAGAACCTCTCCCTGTAGCTTCATAGTAGAGACGATGAGCCGCTTGCCTTCGATTTTCTGAAGAACCACCCTGGTATTTACAAAAGCCAAAGCCTTGGCATCAGCTAGCGGCATTGCCTTCTTATAGCGAAGTCTATCTACTGCTGTCTTATTGTTCTCTTTCGCATGAGAGGTATCGCCTAAAATGCTCATACCATAGCCTGCAAGCTCATCAACATTTTTAACCTTTTTACCAAAGATATATACGCAGGCAAACCACACTGCCGCCACAAGTAATCCTACTACAAAACCGATAAGAGCATACTTTAATAAATTTGTCATAGAAAAGCTGGGTGTAGCAGCTTGAATAGCAGCCAACTCTGCGGCAACCCTTGCCTCTTCCTCTGCTCTAGCGGTCTCCTCAGCCTGAGTCTCTATATCCTCAAATATCTCATCTAGGTTCTCAGATAATCCAACCTTATTCTCTTCTATACAAGCCTCGGTAGTCTCGTAATCCGCTATGATAGGTCTACGCTCACCTGTTGTAGGTACAATCTCTATAATATTAAGAGGACGAGTTGTGATTCCAGCCAAACCTTCTGGGCAACGCTCTCGTAGCTGTTTTTCAAAGGCAAAAATCTGACCTACTGTAAAAGAAGGAAGTGTGCTATTTATAGCATTCTGATAAGCGTATATGCTATCTGCAAAACTCATCTGCCAGTTATAAAGCTCCTCGTCTGCTACGGTCTTTGCCCCTCGGCTAATGAGAGTTAGCTTGTGAGAGCCTATCTCTTCAGCAAGCTGACCGTGCGCACTCTTGATATAGGAATCAATGATATCTGCAAGCTTCTCTGCTCTATCAGAGGTTGACGCAATAACGGAAACATTTAGAATATCCGCAGTGCGACCTGCAGACGCGCTAATTAACTCGCCAACATAGCTCTCATCTATATCTAGTGCCTTGGCACACTCATCTCGTAAATCAGCTCTAGATGTTAGGCTAACATAGGCTTCCGAGAGTCTGTCAGAATAATCCTTGTCGATATCTCTGGTATAATTAATCACTCGACCATTATCTATATTGTATTGAAGGCTAACTACATATTCACTGGTCGGATTAATCTTGTACTTCTCAGAAGAAGCCTTAAGCTTTTCAATATGATTAATCCTATCTACATAGTTAAACAAATTATCAATCTGCGCCTGAGCAGCCTCATTCACGACGAGATTTGCCTCTCCATAGCTCTTGAGTCTAAGCTTGTCTCCTATTCCAAGTGTAGTCCAATCCACACCGCCTGTTAAAACCTGCTCCTCTAGCTGTGCCTGTTCCTGAACCGGAGTAGCGGGCGTGCTCCTCATGTCGGAAACAGTCTTGTAACCGCCCACTAGCACCATACCTATAACTGCCCACACAAGCAGCGTCTTCCACTTGGAAAAAATGTACCAAAAAAGGTCTATGAGGTTGATCTCCTTAGACTCTCTACTTGTAGTAACTGTATTATTCATGAACTTCCTTCTCCTTATTTCACTGCAATCTATTTAGCTCAACAGATTTATTATAAACAAATCTGTAGATTCTTCAATGCTAAAAAATGTCCCATACACTATGTTAGACACAGTTACTCTTCATCTGGCTCGCCAAAAAGAATCATCATATAGTCTCTCTTTGCCATTATAATTCTGATGACTTCTATATACTTGTCATTAACGCGATAAAACGCTTTGTATTTCTTGTAATTCACAGAATAAAAACCAGTAAAAAGTCCTCGATAAAGAAGAGGAATTCCTGACAGCGGAAACAGCTTCTTTTTCTCAATTTTATCTGTAAACTCTTTCACGTAATTATCTGCAATATCAAAACTTCTCGAAGCCTCATATACACAATTCCAAACGTCATCCATGTCACGCACGGCCTCAGGAGTATATCTTAATGAATACATCATTTCACTGTATTCCTTCTATTTTCGAAATGTGTTCTAAAATCTTCTTCAGAAATCCATCCCTCTTCTTCCGTTGATCGTAAACCCGCGTTAAGTTCACACATCAGCTGAATCATAGCTTCCGCTTTCTGGAAATTTTCCTCATCCTTCATATCATGAATACTATATGCACCATGACCATTTCTTGTAAGATAAACAGGAGATCCCGTGCTTACTTTCTCAAGAATACTTCCATAATTTCTCAAATCCGATACCGGAGCAATTGTAGGCATATCCACACTTCCTTTCAACTGTTTTGTAGAAACATTATATCTTAATTAAGCCAAACGCTCAAGATGTTTTCGACGAATTTATCGAATCTCCATTCTCCGCCTTAATCATCGCAATCGCATATGCTAAAATACGCTTTCGTACCCCAGCATCCATCTGCTTGATTATTCTTGAGCCATCCGCCTTTGGATCATAGTCTATACTGGTGGCATAAATCTCCAAAACCTGTCGGTAAAAAACCTTTTCGGATGCACGAATATCTCTTATTCTTTCTAATAACTCTTGAAAGTATCCTCCGCCTCCCATCTTCTTGAGGCGATTATCATCCATCGCAAATCCTTTTTTCATATATTCTTTAATAATGGATGCTGCCCAGATTCTAAATTGTATACCTCTCTGTGATTTCACTCGATACCCCACAGATATGATCATATCCAAATTATAATAATCGACATTATATGTTTTTCCATCAGAGGCAGTTGTTGCAAAATTTGCAACAACTGCCTCCTTACTTAATTCTCCATCCTTAAAAATATTATTTATATGTCGTGAAATTGTAGATTTATCTCTCTGGAACAGACTACTCATTTGATCAAGCGATAACCATACAGTCTCATCTTCAAATGTGACATCAAGCTTAGTCTCTCCATCTTCTGTAACATATATAATAATCTCAGATGCATTAATCAATTCTAACACCTCACTTTTCACAATAGCTAAGGCTTATTAAAGTGCGTTCAAAATCACACCGACACATTACTTCTATCATCCTTGCTGTTGCTATTTCATGCATTATCCCTTAAGTTGACGCTAAATTGACCACATTGGAGTCAGGCACCAATATACCACATATAAAATCTAACCTAATCCACCTAATAAATTCAGTATTGCTGACTTTGCAACATCTTCGATATAAAAGTTAGCAATATTATTTTTTGTATACTTACCAAATCTAGAGTCCTTGGTTGCGTTTTCTAACAATTCTGTAAAATAACGTTCCCAGCTAAAATACTGTTCACTATCTATCTCTACATCTAGATTTTTTATTTGCTCAGAGGCCACTGCCAATTTGATTCCGCGTTGCTCTAGGATTCCTGACGCTAGTATCAACCATTCAAAGCTCTCTGGCAGACACATTGCTATTTTTTTAGATGAATTGGCTTGCTTTATTGCTATTCGATCAATCTCTGGTCCAAAAGCTGCACCATCGGCGATTATCAAAAGCTTCTCTTTTCCATATTTTGATATAACTCTATTAATCTCTGTTTTACTTTTTGCAGAAAAACAAGGTATATTCTTATCCTTGGCTATCTCAGACCAAAACTCGTATCCTGACTTTGAATCCTCGGTTATAATCACATCTGGAGCAAATGGTAAGCTCAACTTTTCAGCCACATACATATATTCAGATGATGAATACGACTTCACAAACTTTTTATTTTTTCCGCGTCCACTAATCTCATAAATCTCATCAACACTGTATGGCAATTGAGGCAGATAATTCCTCGTAATCAAAAGATAATAATTACTCGTACCCCTTATCGTCCTTGCAAAATCGACTGAATTGATAAATCTACTGTTCTCTTCATCAATGATAATAATACTATTATCAATCTCTGAAATATCTCTTTCCCAGTTTGCACCATTGTAAGCTATAACCGGACAATCACAAGAAATCTTAGCATCACTACCCTTGCCAAATCTGTTATTGTCATATACTAACTCAAACAGTTTAGTCTTTCCGCGTCCACTATCTCCTCTTAATACTGTTATGTTCCTACGAAGAGTGAACTCATAGCTATTATTCTTATTTCTGGCTAGGATCTTCTTCTCACCAATCATTACATGCCCTCCCCCAGATACAAGTCAGCAGCATCCAAAAACTCAAGCATATTGTGAACGATTAGCTTCTTGGGCGAGTTCATAATCTTAATCTCAAACTTACCCTTGCCAAAATTCATAACATGATAGAGATTTATCGTAAAATCGTGGTCTTTTGCTAGCTCTAAAATCCATTTTGCGCAATTATCCCCACAATTTGAGGCATTAAATATCTTGCCAGGGTAATTTTTCATAAGAATCAATGCCTTGGCTCCACCTGATAAATCCTCAGGTGATATGACACCCAACACAGGACTCTTAACTGCATAAGAATCCAAGACCTCTGAGCGATCTATATCCTTTATTACTTTTTTCGCAAAATCGTCCAATAGCCATTTTTTGTCATAGTTATTTCTAAAATTGGCTGAGGTATTATATATTGCATTTTCTTTTGGTCCAAAATATACTCTTAACAATTTTTTGCTCCTGTGTTTTTGTTGAAAATTCGGAATTACCGAATTTTCTCATCGTATGTCTTGGCAAACAGCTGTTGATAATCTACTCTTTCTCTAGCCAGTTGTTCTCCAACTCTTGCTTTAACTCTCCAAATAGCTTGTAAAAATCCGCTTTTGTCTTGTTTCTTACAAAATTCTCATATTTTTTCATAAATATTACCCGTCTTTCTGCGAGGTAGTGTCAAATCTGACACTCCTTTTTTATTACTAAATACTTTATTTTCAAGGGGTTTATAACTTTTTAAATAAAAAAAGTGATTACCCCCTAAATAACCAGTATAATTGAATCACCACAAAACAATCATCCGTATAGAAAGGTAACCACCTATGGACATTATAATGCATTTG
>JAZRXQ010000064.1:0-20740 GCA_045600305.1 Lachnospiraceae bacterium | reverse complement strand
TTTCCTTCACCATCAACAATAACTGTAGTCTCTTTCTGAACCTTTACTGATTTAGCTCTACCAAGCTGATCAAGTGTTGCCTCTTTAAGATCAAGACCAAGTTCATCTGAAATAACCTGTCCACCTGTAAGGATTGCGATATCCTGAAGCATTGCCTTACGTCTGTCACCATATCCTGGAGCCTTAACACCTACTACTGAGAATGTTCCACGAAGCTTATTTACGATAAGTGTTGTAAGAGCTTCACCCTCGATATCCTCTGCAATAATTAAAAGCTTAGCGCCTGACTGTACTACCTGCTCAAGAAGTGGAAGAATCTCCTGAATGTTAGAAATTTTCTTATCTGTAATAAGGATATATGGATTATCAAGTGTAGCTTCCATCTTGTCCATATCTGTTGCCATGTAAGCTGAGATATATCCTCTATCGAACTGCATACCTTCTACTAAGTCAAGCTCTGTAAGCATTGTCTTAGACTCTTCGATTGTAATAACGCCGTCCTTAGAAACCTTTTCCATAGCGTCTGCTACCATGTTACCAACGCTCTCATCACCAGCTGAAATAGCTGCAACCTTAGCAATCTGATCCTTGCCCTTAACAGGCTTAGACATCTTGGCAATTGCCTCAACTGCTGCATCTGTAGCCTTCTTCATTCCTCTTCTAAGGATGATAGGATTAGCTCCTGCTGCGAGGTTTTTCATACCCTCTTTAATCATTGCCTGAGCTAAAACTGTAGCTGTAGTTGTACCATCTCCTGCTACGTCATTAGTCTTGGTTGCTACTTCCTTAACAAGCTGTGCGCCCTGGTTCTCAAATGCGTCAGGAAGCTCGATTTCCTTAGCGTTTGTGACACCGTCATTTGTGATAAGGGGTGCGCCATATGACTTGTCTAATACAACGTTTCTTCCCTTAGGTCCAATTGTAACTCTAACTGTGTTGGCGAGCTTGTCTACACCAGCCTCAAGGGCTTCTCTAGCTTCTGCGCCATATTTAATCTCTTTTGCCATTTTATTGTCCTTCTTTCTTCTTATTATTATCAATACGACTTCGTATATATGTGGCACAAAAACTCAGACAGGTTGCTGACTTCGGACACGCTCGCAATATAGTATAATATCCACACTATAGTCTACGGCTCGGTCCTCGTCACAAAACTCGTTTTTGCTATCCACATATATACTCAGTCTTTGTAATATCAAACCATCTACTGTAAATAGTTAATAATTACTCAACTATTGCAAGAATATCGTTTTGCTTAACGATAACGTACTCGTTGCCCTCAAGCTTAACTTCTGTGCCTGCGTATTTTGAGTAGATTACCTTCTGCCCTTCTTTAACCTGCATCTTAACTTCTTTGCCATCTACCATTCCGCCAGGTCCAACTGCGATAACGAGTGCCTCCTGGGGCTTCTCCTGTGATGCGCTTGAGAGGATGATTCCTGATGCTGTCTTCTCCTCTGCCTCGAGATGCTGTAATACAACTCTGTCTAAGAGTGGTGTTAACTTCATAATATAAGTCCTCCTTATAATTTCTTTCTTTTATCTGCGATTTAGTTTGTTAGCACTCATCTCGTTAGAGTGCTAATCGCTATGTTGTAAAGATACCACTATGGCATTTTATTGTCAACCCAGTTTATAAAACTTTTATAAATGATTTTTGGATGGATGCTAAAATATCACTAGGGATTACTTTGTAACAAACGGACTTGCGGGAATCCCGTTTCCTCCGAACAGTATCGGCTTACCGTAATTAGTCCATAAATATCTTGCTGATACTGGCATGGCTATATCTTCACATTTTAAATCTACATAATCTAGCCCCTGTCCCACATACGCTGCCGTTTTATAAACGCCATCTGCTCCAGCTAACTCAAATCTGGCGGGTGTCGACTCCACTATTTTTTCATCTACTTCTTCTGGATTATATTTTGCTTCTCTTATCTCAAAGCCATCAAATACATAGTCAAAGAAAACTCTGAATACTCCATTTGCGATTGGTGTGGCATTTCTATAGATAGGACCAAAGCCCTCAACATCGTCACTTATTTTATATACTATATCAAGTGCCTGTGCACCGAGACGTTCAGCGATAGCTCTTTTGCTCTTTGGATGTATCTCATTAAACTGCCCCTGATCAACAGTCACTGCCATCCCCGTATTTTTTACTGTCTTAAATACATTCAACTGTGCCTCTCTGATAACTGGCCAATTCTTGAAATCCTTGTCTGCAAGATATTTGTGAATAGGTAGTTGAGTAAATATGAAGGGAAGTGTACTATCCTTCCAGGTTTCACGCCAGTTTTTTATCAGACTCTTGAAAAGTATCTCATAGCATTCAGGCTTGTGATCATCGCTCTCTCCCTGATAATATATAAAGCCCGCCAGGGTATAGGGAGCAATCTGTTTTATCATATCCTCATAGTGTCCATATGGTCTAAAGGGATTATAGCTATTCATAGGCCCTGGCCACTGACATTTACCAAGTGTATCTTCTATTTCTGCCCATGTTATACCTGGTCTTGTTACGTAGAGCTTTTCGCACCTTTTATTCCATCCATCATGATATATTACGAAATCATCATAGATTTTTTTCTGTTCATCTATGTCAGGTTTCATGGCGTCACCCGCCTCAAATTCCTCTACATAGCAGGCTGTTTTTTTGTTTTCTAAAATAGCATCTCGGCTCATCCAAGCACTCGCTGATGTACCACCCCAGTTACAACCAATTACACCAACGATGCAGCCGAGCTTTTTCTGAAGCTTATCTGCAAACATATATCCAATTGCAGACCAGTGCTTGAACTCTTCCGACTCAGAAGAAGCAATATTCCAGCACTGATTATCAAAATCCTCGTAGTAGGCATCATCCACATAATCATGCTTGGGCGTATAAAAATACCTGACATTTTCGTTTGCTGTAGCCTTGCACTCTTCCCACTCAATGCAGTTCACTAGCTCGTACTCCATATTACTCTGACCGCCAGCAAACCATACCTCGCCAATAGCTACATTCTCTAATACAACTGTGTCTATTCCGTCGGTCGCCGTTATTGTCACTTTTGTCGAGGCCTTCATAGGTGGCAGTACTATCTCATAGCTACCATCTGCTAAGACCTCTGCCTCAGCAGTTATTTTTTCTATTTTATTTTCCTGATTATTTGTCTCAATATTTTCGTCAGCTACACAGCTGTTCACACTTATATTCTCACAAGACCTCTCCAACACAATACTGACAGTACTCCCTGCACCAGCACGTGATTTTCCAAATAACCTGATAGGCTTTTCTCTTTGTAATACACAATTGTTAGTAAATATATCTGCTAAAAGCTTTTTCTTTTTCTTATACATTTAACACCCCTCAAAAAAGGCTCACGCTAGATTTGCGTGAGCCTTAACTATGTTAATATTATGCAAATGCATTAAACCAATTTGACCAGTCAATGTGAGCATTAATCCAGTCGCTATCCATGTAATAATCTCCATTGAACCAATCATTATTATAATCGTCATCATTATTTCCAGTATCAATAGCCGGCCACTCATAATCCTTCTTAGCCGAAGGAATTTTGACTCCCTTAGGATTTTCATTATTGACATGAGTAATACTGTATCCGTCTCTTGACTTGGCAGTAGAATCGCTGATTAATAACCAATAATTAGGCGAATAATTGCTATCTTCCCAGCACACATCTGCGAGATACCATTTGCCATCAACCTTGACCTTGTTCCATGCGTGATTATTACCACATGACATCATACAATCACAGCCGAGTCGATTAGCTACAGCCTCGAAGCAAAGTGCATAGCTTGTACATACCCCATAACCCTTTAATATAATACCCGCTATACTCTGATCCAGTGCATTGTATTTATAAACTGCATCCTCGCATATTGCTGCATCTGCCAAGCGAAGCATATCAGCCTTGTCTGTACCTTTTTTTGCCTCTTTAACCCAAGCATCCAGCTTCTTCTTTATCTTTTTAGTTGCTTTTTCTCTAGTTGAACCCTTTGCGTAATTAGAATATACCACTAATTGCCCATATCCTGAACCATACCAATATTTGGTGTCTAAAAAATAGTATTGAGGCTCGCTTCTCCTAAACAGCTCACATACCTTAGCAATCTGGGTACTTGACAACCCACTTGCAGTAACTCTTTTGGTAACATAATCTCCACTATATTTTGAGAGATTGGTCTTTGTACTTAAAATTCTATAGCATTCCTTGTCTAACCCATCATAAAATTTCTTTTCATTAGAATTAAATTGATTATAGAAATACTCTGTCGAATACGCATCCCAATAAGACTTGCCAGTTGCTGCCTGTGCTTCTGTGACAGGTAGCATAGGTATAATAAGTGCTGCTACTATCGCTATTATCGATAATTTTAAGAGGTTTAATCTTTTATTCATATAATACCTATTACATAATCTCTACAATCCATCCCTCGGGTGCTTCGATGCGTCCCATCTGGATACCTGTGAGTGTGTCGTAAAGCTTCTTGGTATAAGGACCCATCTCCTCCATACCTGAAGGGAAGCATATGTCTCCCTCGGGAGTATGAATCTTGCCAACAGGTGAGATAACAGCTGCTGTACCGCAAAGACCACACTCAGCAAAATCCTTGAGTTCTGATAAAAGAACCTCTCTGTGCTCAACCTTCATGCCAAGATATTTCTCAGCAACAATCATAAGTGAACGGCGTGTGATTGAAGGAAGAATACTATCAGACTTGAGAGTAACTAATGTGCCATCCTTGGTGATAAAGATGAAGTTTGCTCCGCCAGTCTCCTCAACCTTAGAACGTGTGGCAGGATCGAGATACATATTCTCAGCATATCCCTCGTCATGTGCCTCAACGATCTGATAAAGGCTCATCGCATAGTTGAGACCAGCCTTGATATGTCCTGTTCCATGAGGTGCTGCTCTGTCGTAATCACAAGTTCTGATAACGATGGGCTTAGCACCACCTTTGAAGTAAGGTCCTACGGGTGTACAGAAAATTCTAAACTGATACTCATCAGCGGGCTTAACTCCGATAACAGGTGAGATACCAAACTCATAAGGTCTAATGTATAATGTAGCTCCTGAGCCATAAGGAGGTACGTAATCTGCATTTGCCTTAACTACCTCTTTAACAGCCTCAACAAATTTGTCCTCAGGAAATACTGGCATACGAAGACGTACACATGAATCCTTCATACGTGATGCATTGAGGTCAGGGCGGAAGCATACAATCTTGCCATCCTCTGTTGTATATGCTTTAAGTCCCTCAAAGCATGTCTGAGCATACTGTAAAACTCCAGCACACTCGCTCATAACGATATTGCTATCCTCTGTAAGAGCACCGTCGTCCCATGCTCCGTTCTTGTAATTTGCAACAAATCTCTTGTCGGTCTGCTGATAACCAAAACCTAGGTTAGACCAATCAATATCCTTCTTTGCCATAGCCTTTTCCTCCTATTTACATCTGACTCATGACAACCACGACCCAGACTTATTCTCTAAAAAAATTACATTTAATTTTATTCCCATATTTTTTATATGTCAATAGAAATAATGCAATTATCAGCCTACTTTTCCGCCAGTATATAGCTGATAGTATCTACCGCCTAATTCCATGAGCTCGTCGTGGTTTCCTCTCTCTATTACACGTCCCTGCTCAAGTACCATTATGCAGTCAGAGTTTTTAACAGTAGATAATCTGTGGGCAATGACAAAGGTAGTTCTGCCCTTCATAAGCTTGTCCATACCCTCTTGTACAATACGCTCTGTACGAGTATCAATAGAACTGGTTGCCTCGTCTAGGATGAGTACTGGAGGATCGGCTACTGCTGCTCTTGCTATTGCAAGAAGCTGTCTTTGTCCTTGCGAAAGTGACGCACCATTGTTAGTAAGCTTGGTATTATATCCATTCTCAAGGTGAGTTATAAACTCATGAGCATTAGCAAGCTTTGCTGCCGCAATAACCTCTGCATCAGTGGCATCTAGCTTACCATATCTAATATTCTCCATTACTGTATCAGAGAAAAGATTGGTATCCTGAAGTACCATTCCAAGTGAATGACGTAAATCAGCTTTTTTAATCTTGTTAATATTGATTCCATCATATCTAATCTTGCCATCCTGGATATCATAGAATCTGTTAATAAGGTTTGTGATAGTAGTCTTTCCAGCTCCTGTAGAACCTACAAATGCTATCTTTTGTCCAGGTGTAGCATTCATGGTTACATTATGGAGAACTATCTTTTCAGGTACATAGCCAAAATCAACATCATCAAATACAACGTCACCCTTGAGCTCTACATAGGTAACTGAGCCATCTGCCTGATGCACGTGCTTCCATGCCCAAAGTCCAGTACGTTTTTCTGATTCAACTAGCTCGCCACCCTCGCGACGTACATTTACAAGAGTAACATAGCCTTCGTCTGTCTCTGTCTTCTCATCTAAGAGCTTAAAAATTCTATCTGCACCAGCAAGTGCCATAACTACAGCATTAAACTGCTGGAACACCTGAGAAATAGGCATATTAAATGACTTGTAATATGTGAGGAAGCTTGCAAGGCTACCAAGAGTAAATGCTGAGAAAACAGGTACTCCAGCAAGTGCTCCACCTGTTGCAACGCTTGTAGCAATCACACCACCTACCGCAGCGCAGATAACGTATCCAACGTTACCCATCTGGGCATTTATTGGTCCTAAATAATTGACATATTTATTAGCATTGTATGCACTGTCAAAGAGCTTTTCATTTTTCTCATTAAATGTCTCTTTTGCCTTATCCTCGTGACAGAATACCTTAACTACCTTCTGCCCCTCGATCATCTCCTCGATATATCCGTTCAAATCACCAAGGTCAGCCTGCTGAGCTACGAAATGCTTAGACGACGCACCTGCTGCCGTTTTAGTTGCAAACATCATTGCACCAACCATAACAAGTGAAAGAAGTGTAAGTGGCACGTTTAAGATAAACATCATTGTGAGCACACTCACGATTGTTATTGCCGAGCTAATAAACTGGGGAAGTGCCTGTGATACCATCTGACGGAGAGTGTCTGTATCATTAGTGTAAATTGACATAATATCTCCATGTGTATGAGTATCAAAGTATCTGATAGGCAGCTTCTCCATCTTTGTAAACAGATCATTTCTAAGGCTCTTAAGTGTTCCCTGTGTTACAAAAATCATCAGATAATTCTGAACAAATCCAGCAATAACAGCAACAATATAGAAATTCATTGTCTCAATTATTGCATTAAGGAGTCCGCTAAAATCAGCTTCCTCTCCTGCCGCAACCTGAGCAATCATAGGTGTTACATAGTCATCAATTAGAGTCTGCATAAACATGGTTCCTCTAACCTGACATAGTACTCCAGCTATAATAGCCAAAACTATAAATATAAGATGAACTGTATAGTGTTTTCCTACATATCCAATTACTCTGCCAAAGAGCTTACCAGGGTTTTCTAGCTTGGGTTTAGGTCCCATCATTCTACCGCGTCTAGCCATTACAGCTCACCTCCCTTCTCATCAAAGTCTCCTGAGCCGGAGGTCTGAGACTCGTAAATATCAGCATAAATCTCGTTACTTGCTAAAAGATTCTCATGAGTGTCAAAGCCTGAAATCTTGCCGTTTTCAAGTACTAAAATCTTGTCAGCTTCCTGAACTGATGAAATACGCTGAGCAATAATAATCTTGGTGGTGTCAGCTATATCTTCTCTAAAGGCTTTTCTAATCTTAGCATCAGTTGCCGTATCTACTGCACTGGTACTGTCATCAAGAATTAGTACCTTGGGCTTTTTAAGAAGCGCTCTTGCGATACACAGTCTTTGCTTTTGTCCACCTGAGAAATTGGTTCCTCCCTGCTCTACTCTAGTATTATAGCCATCAGGCATTGCCTCTATGAACTCAGCAGCACATGCACTCTCACAGGCTTTTTTACAATCCTCTTCGGTTGCATTTGCATCACCCCATCTGAGGTTTTCTAATACTGTTCCAGAGAAAAGGACATTTTTCTGAAGTACAACTGAAACCTCATTTCTAAGTGTCTCTAAGTCGTACTCTCTTACGTCCACTCCGCCGACCTTTACAGAGCCATCTATTACATCATAAAGACGGCTTATGAGGTTGATCAAGCTGGTCTTAGAGCTTCCAGTTCCTCCAATAATACCAATGGTCTCTCCAGATTTTATCTCGAGATTTATCTTATTTAGAATCGGATTCTCAAGGTTACCATGATAATCAAAGCAGGCATTTTCAAAGCTGATGCTTCCATCCTTAATCTCGAAAATAGGATTTTCAGGATTAGTAAGTGTGCTCTTTTCATTTAACACTTCTGCTATACGATTACCAGATGCGATTGACATCGAAAGCATAACAAAGCACATAGCAAGCATCATGAGATTCATAAGAATTGTCATGCAATAAGCAAGCATACTCATGAGGTTACCTGTTGTGAGGCTCTCATATACGATGTAGTGTGCACCATTCCATGAGATAACAAGAATACAAGCAAATACAGTTGCTGTGAGCACAGGAAGTACAAAGCTCACAAAACACTCTGCCTTGACGAACATTTTGTATAGATTACCACTTGCCTTTGTGAATTTATTAATCTCGTGGTCTTCTCGAACGTAAGCCTTTACAACTCTCATGCCAGTTATGTTTTCCTGTGTTGCTGCATTGAGAGCGTCGTATTTTTCGAATACATGCATGAAGAGCTTGCGTGTATAGATTACACAGAACAATACTATAAGCATCAAAAATCCTATTGCTATTAGATAGACATTAGCAAGCTTTGGATAAATGACATAACTCATTATCATAGCAAGCACAAGACTTATGGGTGCACGTACACACATTCTGATGGTCATCTGAAATGCCATCTGAATATTGGTGACGTCAGTGGTTAGTCTGGTTACAAGTCCTGCAGTTGAAAACTTGTCGATGTTGGCAAAGGAGAAGGACTGAATATTCTCATACATCGCCTCACGTAGATTTTTAGATAAACCACAGGATGCTTTTGCTGCGTACTTGGCACCAAATAATCCTGCAGCGAGACCCACTCCCGCACACACGATCATCAGTGCTCCCACTAATAGGATGCGCTGTACGTCTCCCTTCATTACACCATCGTCGATAATTGAGGCCATTAAAAATGGAATAAGTATCTCCATAAGTACCTCGACTATCATTACCACTGGAGTGATAATGGCGTATTTTTTGAACTCTTTTAAGTTAGAAAAAATAGTTTTAATCATGATGTTACCTCTTTTTCTTCTACTTTTCCCTAATATCTTTTTTATTCCCAGTTATTTATAAAAGTACTAATACTCTACTCTAACCATCATAAGCCCTTCAGGTGGCGCGGTTGGTCCAGCAGCTTTGCGGTCTTTTGCATCTAATATAGCAGGCATATCTTCTGGCTTCATACGGTGTGCACCAACCTCTAGTAAAGTGCCCACTAGGATTCTAACCATGTGTTGCAAAAAACCTGTGCCATGAAATGTCATGTAGATATAATTGTTAGAGCAATTGATGTCGATTGAATCGACCAAGCGCACCGTAGATTTTTTCATCTTAGTGTTGCCACAAAAGCTCTTAAAATCATGCTCTCCAACTAAGAGCGCAGCCGCCGTTCTCATAGCTTCTACGTCAGGTCTAAAGTGCAAAATGGTTGTTGTTCTCCTGTCAAAAACAGGCTTGCTATCACCACAATAAAGCGTATATTTATAGGTCTTGCCAACAGCATTATATCTAGCATGAAATCTATCCGATGCTACTGTCACATCGGTTACAGCAATATCATCTGGAAGATAACGATTCATATAATCCATTATCTCATCCGGGGTCCTATCTGTATCTAATCGCACACTAGCCACATAAGCTAATGCTGACACTCCTGCATCTGTTCTGCCACAGCCAATAACCTCTGGCACAGGAAAATCCTCTGGAATCTCACCAGACTTTTCCTTGCCCTCGTGTCCGAGTAGCATATGCATCAGTACATTTTCAATTTTTCCTTGAATTGTATCACGGCCGGGTTGATGTTCCCAGCCGTAATATCTTGCTCCCTCATAGGAGAAAGTCATCTTGTAATTTTTCCCCATATCTAACTTCTATTTATAGTTCAGAGCCAATCTCGAAAATCCTTCGGATTTCCTTCGATTTTGGTTTTCACCAAAGAAATTTACATAAAAATACATTCGTTCAAGCAAGCTTGTCTCATGTATTTTTAATAAATTACCTTGGCTCTGAACTATTCAAAGTACTTAACTCCAGACTCGAATATCTTCATGTCCTGCTCACCATAGATATTCATAGCTACAGCATCGCCTCTACGCTCTGAGTGAGCCATCTTACCAAGGATACGTCCATCAGGCGATGTGATACCCTCGATAGCCATGTAAGAACCATTGATATTCCACTCCTCATCCATTGTAGGAGTATTAGTTGCAAGATCAACATACTGAGTTGCAACCTGACCATTACTAAAGAGCTTATCTAGCCACTCCTTGGGAGCTACGAAGCGTCCCTCACCATGTGAAGCAGGGTTTGTGTATACAGCTCCAAGCTCTGCGCCCTGTAACCAGGGTGATTTATTTGATACAACCTTAGTGTAAACCATCTTAGAGATGTGTCTACCAATTGTATTATATGTAAGTGTAGGTGAATCCTCACCCTGCTCTCTGATCTCTCCATAAGGAACCAGACCTAGCTTGATAAGAGCCTGGAATCCATTACAGATTCCTAACATAAGACCATCTCTCTCATTGAGAAGCTTCATAACAGCTTCCTTGAGACGCTCATTTCTAAATGCATTTGCAAAGAATTTTGCAGAACCCTCAGGCTCATCTCCTGCAGAGAATCCGCCAGGGAACATAATCATCTGAGCTTCTGAGATAGCCTTCTCGAATACCTCTACTGAATCTCTAATTCCAGCTGCATCAAGGTTCTTAAATACCTTAACATTGGCAATAGCTCCAGCTCTCTCAAATGCCTTAGCTGAATCATATTCACAGTTTGTTCCAGGGAATACAGGAATAAATACTGTGGGCTTTGCAATCTTGTTCTTGCATACATAGATATTTGATGCATCTGCATTAAATACATCTGTCTTAACCTCAGACATATCATCATGGCTTCTAGTAGGGAATACCTTCTCAAGAGTACCAGTCCATGCTGCAATTGCCTCGTCAAGTGTAATAGTTACATTGTCACCGTACTTGATGGCTCCCTCATCATTGGTTGTACCAACCATGATAAGATTAGTATCCAAATCCTTCTCAGCTAACGCTGCCTCTACCTCAGCAACCTTGTCTCCATCCAATGAAGCCATAATCGCACCGATTCCAGGGAGGAATAAATCCTCAGGCATAAGTGTTGTATCAATTGTAGCACCAATCTTGTTACCGAACGCCATCTTAGATACTGCAGCAGAAATACCCTTGCCATCAAGAGCATAAGCTGCATTGATAATACCCTTGCCAATTAAATCGTGGATTACTGAATATAAATCCTTAATCCAATCATAATCAGGTACGTTGTAATCATCAGCATCTATTGCAAAGAGAACAATCTTGTCTCCTGCCTTCTTAAATTCAGGAGTAATGATATCTCCCTCTTTAGCTACATCAACTGCAAAGGAAACAAGTGTAGGAGGAACATCTATCTCATTAAAGGTTCCTGACATTGAATCCTTACCTCCGATTGAAGGAAGTCCAAGTGCTATCTGTGCCTCGTATGAACCAAGAAGTGCCGCAAAAGGCTGACTCCATCTAGCAGGATCCTCGCTCATTCTGCGGAAATATTCCTGGAATGTAAATCTAACCTTAGAATAATCTCCACCACTAGCTACTATTCTAGCGAGCGACTCAAGCACTGCATAGTGTGCTCCGTGATAAGGTGACCAGCTTGAAAGATAAGGATCAAAACCATAAGCCATCATTGTAACTGTATCACACTTGCCCTTAAGTACAGGAAGCTTAGCAACCATTGTCTGTGTCTCAGTGAGCTGATATTTACCACCGAAGGGCATAAATACTGAACCAGCTCCAATGGAACCATCAAATCTCTCCACAAGACCCTTCTGTGAACAAACATTTAAATCCTCAAGAGTACGCATCCATGCACCCTTGACATCATCCTTCATAAGAAGCTCGCCAACCTCAGGAATCTCAATCTGCTCAAAGAAATTGTCATCCTCTGAAGGCATCTCAACTCTTACCTTGGTCTCCTGATGAGCTCCATTAGTATCGAGGAAAGCACGAGAAATATTAACTACCTCTTTTCCTCTCCACTTAAGTACTAATCTAGGTGACTCTGTAACGATAGCAACCTCTATTGCCTCAAGGTTCTCCTCAGCAGCGTAGGCAAGGAACTGGTCTACATCCTTAGGGTCTACAACTACTGCCATTCTCTCCTGTGACTCAGAGATAGCAAGCTCTGTTCCATCAAGACCTGCATATTTCTTGGGAACTAAATCCAAATTAACCTCAAGACCAGCGGCAAGCTCTCCAATGGCAACTGATACTCCACCAGCACCAAAGTCATTACACTTCTTAATAATATGTGAAACCTCAGGACGTCTAAACATACGCTGAAGCTTTCTCTCAGTAGGAGGATTACCCTTCTGAACCTCTGCACCACAGGTCATTGTTGACTCAGAGTTGTGAGCCTTGGATGAACCAGTCGCTCCACCGATTCCATCACGACCTGTACGACCTCCAAGGAGAATTATTCTATCTCCAGGATCAGAGTTAAGTCTCTGTACTGCAGCACGAGGCGCAGCACCCATAACAGCACCAATCTCCATACGCTTTGCCACATAGCCAGGGTGATAAATCTCCTTGACATAACCTGTTGCAAGACCAATCTGATTACCATATGAGCTGTATCCATGAGCAGCCTCACGAACGAGCTTCTTCTGCGGAAGCTTGCCAGGAATAGTATCCTTGACAGATACTGTAGGATCTGCTGCACCAGTTACACGCATAGCCTGATATACATAGGTACGTCCTGAAAGTGGATCTCTGATTGCTCCACCAAGACATGTTGCAGCACCACCAAAGGGCTCGATTTCTGTAGGGTGGTTGTGAGTCTCATTCTTGAAGTTAACAAGCCACTCCTCAACCTTACCATCTATCTCAACAGGTACAACTATTGAACATGCATTAATCTCATCACTCTCTTCCTGATCCTCTAAAAGTCCATCCTTCTTGAGCTTCTTCATTGCCATAAGAGCGAGGTCCATAAGACAAATAAATTTGTCATCGCGACCAGCGTAGAGATTCTTATGTGTATTTACATAATCTCTATAAGCACTCTCCATGGGTTCCTTGTAATATCCCTCGTCAAACTCTACATCTGTAAGCTCTGTCGAGAAGGTGGTGTGACGGCAGTGATCTGACCAATATGTATCTAATACTCTAATCTCTGTAACGCTGGGGTCTCTCTTCTCTTCATTTTTGAAGTAATTCTGAATATGAAGGAAATCCTTGAAGGTCATAGCAAGACCAAGTGAATCATAGAGCTTCTTAAGCTCATCCTCTGCCATTGCATTGAACCCATCAAAAATTGCAACATCGGCAGGGTCCTCAAATACCTGTTCAAGTGTCTCAGGCTTCTCTTCAACAGTCTCTCTTGAATCAACAGGGTTGATACAGAGCTTTTTAATCTCTGCAAACTCGTCATCTGTGATATCACCCTCTATTACATATGTAACAGCTGTTCTAATAACAGGATTCTCATTTTCATTGAGAAGCTTGACGCACTGCTCAGCTGAATCTGCTCTCTGGTCAAACTGTCCAGGAAGAAACTCTACTGAAAAAACTCTAGCTCCCTTTGCATCAAAGCTCTCCTCATAAACATAATCTACAGGAGGCTCTGAAAATACTGTAACCTTAGCCTGCTCAAAAACCTCGTCAGAAATATTCTCCACATCATATCTGATGAGTTCTCTAACTCCCTTGATCTGAATGCCAAGGAAATGTCTGATTTCGTGGCTTAAGCCCTTTGCTGATACCGCAAAAGCCTCTTTTTTCTCTGCGTAAACTCTACGTACCTTACTCATGATGAATCCTTTCTATGGTAATTAATATAGTTTTAAACAATATAAGAAGGGAAATCCTCATTTCCCTTCTTACTATTGTACTCATTTTTGTAAATTGTGCAAGTACACTCTACTTATTATTTAGGAATCTTAAATGACTTAACTGCCGAGAATGGTCCGTAGTATTTTGTATTACTAATAGAACTATCTACGGCTCTGACCTTAAAATAGTATTTTTTTCCTTTTTTGAGTTTTTTTGCTGTATACATACTGTGGTTGGTAACGGGCTGTGTTATTAAGCGCGTATACTTGCCATTCTTAGAGGTAGCGTACCAGAGCTCATAGCCATGATTTTTAGCTTTTTTCCATTTAATTTTCAGAGTCTTTTTCGACTTGTCGTAAGTAAATGCTTTGGATTGCCATTTAATTTTGGAAACTTTGAGTTTATTGTTACCTTTGGTAGATATCTTAATAGCGTATGTAAAGTCTCCCTTTAGGTTAAACAAACGGTCCACAGTAGCAACATATTTCTCACCAGCCTTGGTCTTGATTGTATAGCATTCCGTGTCATTGTACGCAGTTTTCTCGACAGGGTACATTATATAGCCTACCATGTTTTTCTTGCTATCGCGCACTAAGAGAGTTCCCTCGCCCTGTAGTGCACTAACGTATATAGACATGAGATTGCCATTACCAGTAAAACTAAAGGTCGCTTCCTCATCACCAGTTTTCTGTGTAAAGGTGTAGTACTTATCTAGTCCAAAACCTTCATCTATACTATCCGTCCTAGGTGCCTCTACCTTAACCTCTTTATTTAATCCCTTGTCAACAAAGAGCTTGCTATACTCATCTACTTTAGTCTCTGGTACTGTAATAGTAGTGTTACTACTAACTCCATCAAATGCGCCAGCCTCAATGTTTTTAGCATCTAATAAGAGCGACTTTATAATAATCTCTATAAGGTCCTTGCAATCCTTAAAGGCACCAGATTTGATTCCCGCAATATTATAGGTCTTGCCATCTATAGCAACCTCCTCAGGAACCTCTATTTGTTTTTTAGTATTATCCTTGGGAGCTACATAGACAGCTTTGTTTTCCTTTTCATCTGCTATAGCTGCTATTGTATTATTACCAGCATCTACCTCTTCTTTTTTATCATCTTCCTTGGCGTCGCCTAGGACTTTTTCTGTAAAAGGACATACCGCATTATAGACACTTGTCTCACTATTAAAGTAAACACTTGCATTAAAGCTTATTGAATCAATTCCATTAAGACCAGTTACTGTGGTAGCGATGGTATTAGTTATGGGATTGATATAGTTTTCTGCCCCTGTGGGAGGATTACCATGCTTTTCAACCCACTTCTGCTGATACTTCGCATAGTCCTTGTTAGTAGGGTCCATATTAAGGGTCTCTGTTACAGCACCTGTGTTATTATAAACACTTCCTTCCTGACTAGCTGTTATTGAAGCATACCATACGGGAGTCTTCACATTTATATACGTTGTTAAAACTGCATCTTCTGTATTCTTAGGATAATAACCAGAAATACAATTTGAGATTACTTCCTTGTTAACTCCAGCGATTCCTGCAATATATCCTTTTTCGTTACAGTCAAAGCTTCCAGACTTAAAATAACAGCTATCTATTGTTCCATCATTACGTCCTACGATTCCACCGGTTGTACTATTGGAATCGGTTGTCAGTGTACAATTCTCAACATAACAGCCCTTTATGGTACTGCCCATATAGTTTCTTCCAGCTATAATTCCCATTGCGTTGCCGCCACTAGACTCCAGCCTATTATTTAGTGCCATGCAGTTAGTAATCGTGCCTCTGTTTATTCCTACAAACATACCTGTATCCATAAGGCTTGATGATACATAATAATCTGAATTAATTATGGCACAGTTCTCGATCAAGCCATAATTAGAATCTGTAATAAGACCACACATTGAATACTGTTTTCCGTATTTTTTGTTGGCATCTACAAAATGCAGATTCTTAATCACAGAAGTAGCCGAAGTTTTTGTAACCAGTCCACCATTCAAGCCTATTATTGACTTATTATTTCCGTCAAACTCTCCCGCAAACTCATAGCCACTACCTGATACATAGCCTAGATAAGGCTTCTCTAAATCACTGAGGTCTATATCCTGCATCAGCTTAAAGTGAACTGATGCATCTTTGCTAAATTTTCTAATATTGAAAAGATGTCTATAATTCCATATCTGATAAGGGTCTGATGCTGTACCACTTCCAAGGGGATAATACTCCACCTTCCAATCATTTTTCACATAAGGACCGTATGTCTTTCCTGTACCGTCCTCTGCAAGGATATATACATCTAGAGTCCCACCTGCATCAATATATGCTGCTAAACCTGAACCCGTACCACCGTAAGCAGTAACCTCTTCTCCTGCACTAATCTCCGTAGTAATACCACTCTTTTTAATCTCCGAAGCGGTGGGTACTGCGCCGCCAGATTTGCCTGAGCTAATGTATACCTTTCCATTAAAATTAGCTATTACATCCACAGCTATATGGTTTGAAGCCTTGATTCCATCCAAGCAATCTACTCTGTAAGCAAAGTAGCCCTTATCTGCTGCTTGTACTGTGGCTGTGTCAGTAACAAAAACACTTGCTACTACCATAACCACGGCGAGAATTAACGATGTAATTTTCTTCATTAAAAATACCTCCTTTACGATTAAAATTTTACTTTTCACAAAAAAGTTACAGGTTGTGCCTCAAAACCTATACAATAACGACTTCTTGCTCATCTCTAAACTGTCGCAAAAATTAAGAAGAGGACTTTAATCCTCTTCTTAACATATTACATATTTTATGTATTTTTACAAGTAGCAACTACTTTTGATTCATATCAATCACTGTCCTTTTCTTCTTTCTTTTTTTCACTAAAACAATAATAAATACAACTGCTACAATCACAAAAAATGTAACAAGCGCAATTATTAGTGGAAGCATAAGACTATATGATACAGCAAGAATTTCAACATCATTCTCCTCTAACTCAAATGTCAAATACTTGCCGATTGATTCTGTATCCAGCAGCTTCCAATCTTTGCCGTCCTTGACATATAGCTTGTACTCCTTTGCCTTGTCATTCTTCGGTAAAAATCTTACCAGGTGAGTCTTATTTCCATCATCAGGAATAGACAGACTAATTATCTCATCAGCCTCGCATTCATAGAATAATCGCAGTGGTGCGCTTACGCTTTGACTAGAAGCATATGAACTCGTGGACACAAGAACTTGCTTGTCGTCAAACTGCCCCTGAACGTAGATTGCATTTCTTCCGTTTTCTCTTGCCAGGTCTGATGAAAGTGTCGTTACAAATGGAATATACTCCGCTGTTACAACTGTATCAAAGTTAAGATTATCTAGTGACTCAACATCCCACTTTACAAAGCATCCCTCAGGAGCTTGAATCTTGGGATAAACTGTCTCGTCAAAAGACTCCCCATACTCAAACTCTTGCTCTGACACCACTGCCTCATCGACTACAAATCTAAGATTAAACGTCTTCATCTCATCTGGGATGTTCTCGAGCTTAAGTAGTTCATCTATTGATATAGGCTTGGCTTTTTTCTCATAGCTGACCTGTCCTAAGCCTGCAAGATTCTCTGACACAAAAAGATTATTTTTATATTTTCCATTTTCTGTTCCTGAAATTGCTCCAAGATACTGTAAGCCTTCTGTTATCTTTGCGATTGCCACACAGTTATAAATTTTGGCATCCTCTGATGCATCTCCTACTATTCCGCCAATATAATCTACTCCAAACAGATTGGCTTTGGAATAGCATCTTCGTACTGTAGCCGTAGTAAATCCTACAATTCCTCCAATATAATCTCCTGCCTCACTGACTACAAAACCATAGCCCTCACAATCCCTTAGGCTACCTAACTCCATTTTACCAGTGATTGTCGCAGCATATTTTTTCTTGGCAAGTATATACCCCTTGTTTATGCATTCTCGAACAACGGCAATAGTTTGATACTTAGAGCTTAGGCTTCTATTGCCACTCTTAGTCAAATCATCCTCTGGGTCAAAATCGTACTCTATAGCCAGTGAGCCAACTATACCTGCTACATCTAAATCACCTTCTACTCGACCTGAATTCTTTGAACGTGATATTCTTCCTGATTCATCCTCAGGCTCTTCCTCTTCATCCTCTAGTTCATCCGAAATATCTTCATAATGATTGCTAGCCTCATCTCCAGATATATTATTTTTACTATTCTTAAGTAAATCTACTATATCCCCTAGCTTACTGTTGACAGCACGCATATCAGCTAACAAAACATCAGTCGAAGATGCAAGCGTTGAATTAAGATTACCAACTCCATCTAGTACCTTTGAAAAGCTATTATTAACATTATCAGCTTTACCTGTTATCTCTTCGCCAATTGTCTTCACCTGAATGGTTGGCTTATCCGCAAGAGTGGAAAAAATCCTTTGCATTTTTTTAGCGCATAAAGAGAATAAATCTGAACATTTCCCAAGTGCTGTATTAGCTTTTGACAGGGCATCTACTACCTTATCTGATATGTCTATCATCTCATCAGCCATATCAACTGCCTTGGTCAAATGATCAGTTGCAGCTGATAATTTATCACAGGCATTTTTTAATTTTCCAGACGCATCTGACATCTTTTGAAGAGCCTCTTTTAGCTTTTCAGTATCAATATTGTCGCTTATAACCTTAACAGCCTCACTTATCTCTTTAAGTGAAGTACCTATTTCTTTGAAATCTGAACTAGAATCCTTAAAAAACTGTCTCACTTCAGCTATGATATCCAGTGCGTCGGTGTTAATTTTCTCAGCTGCATCGCCAATATCTTGCATAGCGTCCCCAATTTTACCTAACGCATCACTTATTCTTTTTAGTGCATCATTTACTTCATCAGGATCACCGATAGAATCCTTTAAGTCTGTCATCGCAGATTCTAACAGTGAAAAAGCCGCCTTGCCTTCATCGCAGGCTGCACTCATTGCCTTAAGTGCCAGGCTTATTTCTGAAAACTCTTCCTTTGAAATTTCGCCAAGCTCCTTTAACTCTACAAAAGCATCATTTAAATACTCTGTTGCTGTTTTAATAAACGAAAGTCCATCTGACATATCTCCCATCACAGGGTCAAGCTCGGCAATGGTCCAGCTAATTCTTGCAGATGCATCATTTATATTATCAATATTATCATTAGCATAATCTGTAATGGCGTCACTTAAATCTGCTACAGCATCCTTGCTCTTTTCAACATCAGAATTTAGACTGTTGATGCTCGTTGTAATGTTATCTGATGCAGCGTCAGCATCATCAATTGTCTTGTCAACGAGTGCACCCAGGTCATCCAATTCACCATATAATTCATCTAATGTATCCTGGTCATAAACCAGGGTGACATTAGGCTCCATCTGACCTGCGATACCACCAACGTCTTTTCTGCCCTTGATGAGACCTTCATTACTACAGTTGTCAACATATCCAGTCTGTCGTCCAACGATTCCTCCCACGTTGTATCCAACATGCTGGTAACCAACATTTCCTGTATTGATGCAGGTCTGTATAAGTCCACTACTGTAGCCAGTTATTCCACCTATATCTGTACCTGCTGCCACATTGCTAGTCTCTGTGAGACTGTCCTTACTAAAGTTAAAATCAAAGCTATCTATATCAAGAGATACTTCTTTCTGACTTGTGTTGATTTCGCCCTTATTAGTACACTGAATAATGCTTCCTAGGTTTTGACCTGCGATACCACCTACATAGTGTTCTCCTGTCACCGAACCAGAAAAACTTGAATTTATAATCTGACCCCTTACGTCATTGATTCCAACTAAGCCTCCAACATTATTTTTTCCATTTACATTACCTGTAAAATGACAGTTTTTAATCTGTCCATTATTTCTTCCCACCAGAGAGGCAATTAGTTCTTCATCTCCCTGCGGATGAACATAACCTTCAAGATATAAATCCTTTATGGTTGCACCTTTTCCAACTACACCAAAAAGTGCCAAAGGATAGTCATTACCGGATAGCGTCAGTCCTGATATTGTATGCTTTTTTCCATTGAATGTTCCACCAAAATAGGGAATCTTTGTCTGCGTATTACTGGTTAGTGTAATATCATTTGCAAGCTCAATAGTCTTGCCCTTTGACCATGAATCAAGGGTACATTTTTTTGCAACTGCATAAAATTCCTCTGGAGAGGTGATTTTAATTACATCAGCGGACAAATCTATTTTTGAAGCCTCACCTGTCTCATTTTCATCAGTAGCCGCATACACCACCTCTGATGTATAGGCTACACCAGCTCCCAACATAGTACTAAGCACTAGGAGAGCTGCTGTCATAGATTGAATTAATTTTTTTATAAATTTTCGTCTCATTTAACTCTCCTCCTCTTCCTTCTTTGTTTCTAGTAAAGGTTGATTTTCCTCTTCCTCTTTACCTCCAGCAAGTAGCTGTACACCTACCTTTCCATCAACCATAGCGTGTACTGTTCCTATGACATTACCACTTATATTTCCGCGTACAAATCCATCTAATCTCACATGTCCAGTTTTTCTCATAGGAAGTGCTACCTTCTCCATCTGGAATGAGGTTACATCTATGAGTTTTTCTCCCAGAAGAAGTATCTGCGGCAATATGAATAGTACTAAGAAA
>JAZRXQ010000063.1:0-10207 GCA_045600305.1 Lachnospiraceae bacterium | reverse complement strand
GCACCTAAGATTTTGTGGATGAAGAAAAACGAGCCTGATAAGTTTTCTAAGATAAAAAAGATTATGCTACCCAAGGATTATCTCGTGTATCGCCTTACAGGTAGCTTTGCAACAGATGTATCAGATGCATCAGGTATGCTACTTATGGATGTCAAGAATCGTAAGTGGTCTCAGGAGATGATTGATATCTGTGGAATTTCTGTAGATATGTTACCTAAGCTTTATGAGAGCTTTGAGTCAGTTGGTACAGTAAAATTAGGTATCGCGTCAGAGCTTGGCTTTACAGCAGATGTCAAGGTGGCAGCTGGTGCTGGCGATAATGCAGCAGCGGCTGTTGGTACTGGCACAGTTGGAGACGGAGCTTGTAATATCTCGCTTGGTACATCAGGAACTATATTTATATCTTCAGAAAAATTTGGCGTAGATGATAAAAATGCGCTTCATTCCTTTGCACATGCGGATGGCTCATATCATCTTATGGGATGTATGCTATCGGCTGCTAGCTGTAATAAGTGGTGGAATGAGGATATATTAGATACTTCTGATTATGCCAAGGAGCAGGAGCCTATTACAGATGAGCGCTTAGGCGAGAATAATGTATTTTATTTGCCTTATCTCATGGGCGAGCGCTCACCTCATAATGATGTCAACGCAAGAGCGTGCTTTATTGGCATGAGTATGGATTCTACTAGGGCTGATATGACGCAGGCGGTGTTGGAAGGCGTTGCATTTGGACTTAGAGATTCACTTGAGGTCGCTAGAACTCAGGGGATAGATATTAAGAGGACAAAGATATGTGGCGGAGGAGCTAAGAGTCCACTTTGGAGAAAAATCATAGCTAATGTTATGAATCTCAAGGTGGATGTGCTTGAAAATGAAGAGGGACCTGCACTAGGTGGAGCTATTTTAGCAGCGGTTGCGTGTGGAGAATATCCAGATGTCAAGACTGCAGGAGAAGCACTTGCCAAGGTTAAGCTTACAGTAGAACCAGAAGCAGAGCTTGTTGCAAAATACGAAGAGAAATACAACAAATTTAAGAAATTTTACCCAGCACTAAAAGAGTGTTTTTAATTGTCATAATAAGAGGACAAAGCAATGATTTTTTTAAGACCAGATGAATTAAAAACAGGACAGATTCTTGCAAAGCCTATTTATAACAAGCAGGGCGTTTTGCTATATGATAGAGGCTCAGCACTTACAGGACCAATTATAGATAGCGTTAGAAAATTCGGGCTTATTGGAGTGCTTGTGCTTGAACCTGCAGAACCTCTTGCGCCTGTTAGCGTAGAGGAGTTAGAGTTTGAACAACTGCAAACCCAGTATATGTTCAGGCTTAGAGATTGCCTTGTGTCGATTAGTAAGGGTGAGAATCCAGATGACTTTAAGAAGCTTGCTAATGACATAGTTGCTAAATATGGAGTATTTGACCACAAGGCACTTTTTGTGCAGACGATGCGAAGTGCTGATGATTACAATTACAAGCATTCTGTGTGCTGCGCGATACTGTGCGCACTAGTAGGACACAAGCTAAATATTCCAAAGGAATCAATGGAGGAACTCGTGGAGGCAGCTCTTTTGGCAGATTTTGGATATTTATATGTTCCTAGGGAAATCATGGTTAAACCAGAAGCGGATTTATCTGGTACAGACCTTATAACAATAGAGCAATACAGAAATAAAGCATTCTCTCTTCTCAAGACGGATGTCAATCCGTTCGGATTACATCCAGAGACCATTAGAATTGCTACAGAGTTTCTGAAGGTTCCGAGAAAAGAGGATACATCTCTTGATGTAAGTAACTGGATACTTTCCACAAAGATTCTCATGGTCGTAGATAAATATGACAGATTGACCGCTATGAGTATCAACTGTACTCCAGAGAGCGGGGTTGCCGCGATAAAGCATATGCAATCGACTAGAATATATGAGCCATTTATAGTCAAGGCATTATCGGATTCATTGTCAATTCTTCCTGTTGGAGCAAGTGTCAAGCTCTCCAATAAGGCAAGAGCAATGATACTTAATGAGAATGATGACGCTCTTAATCCCAGATTGCTAGACCTAGATACTAACAAGATATATGATCTGTCAGATCCTATGACTAGGGCACAATTTGAGGTTACTGATTTACAGCAGTCTATGGATATGCGATATGATTTTGACGAAGCAACGCTTAAGCAGTTTGTTCCAGATGAGGCACTTAGCAACCTCGCTAGACGGTTTAGAGTCAGATTAGCAAGTGCTAGAAAACGTGATGCTGGCAGGGTTTCAAGATCAGGTGCTAGGGCTGGTATGCCTAGTAGACCAGCTCATGGGCAAAATAACCCTAATTCAAGAAATAGAACTTAAATTTTCTTGCAAATTTCACAAAAATATGCTACGCTATACGAAGTTTTGAGCGCATGAGCGTTCTTAATAAATAACTTAACAAAATTTAAATAAAAAGGAGAAAAGAAATGGCAAACAAGGTAGTTATCGTTTCAGCATGCCGTACCGCTATCGGCAAGATGGGTGGAGCATTATCTAATACACCCGCAGCAGAGCTTGGCTCAATCGTTATCAAGGAGGCAGTTAAGCGCGCTGGTATCAAGCCCGAGCAGGTAGATGAGGTTCTCATGGGATGCGTTATTCAGGCTGCACAGGGACAGAACGTTGCACGTCAGGCATCTATCAAGGCAGGACTTCCTATCGAGGTTCCCGCTGTTACACTTAACGTAGTATGTGGTTCAGGTCTTAAGTGTGTCAACGAGGCAGCTGCTCAGATTCTTGCTGGACAGGCAGATATCGTTGTAGCAGGTGGTATGGAGAACATGTCAATGGCTCCTTACGCTATGACTAAGGCTCGTTTTGGATACAGAATGAACAACGCAACAATCATCGATACAATGGTTAACGATGCACTTACAGATGCATTCAACAACTATCACATGATGATTACAGCAGAGAACGTATGTGATGAATATGGCATCACAAGAGAGGAGCTTGATGCATTCTCAGCAGACTCACAGCAGAAGTGTGAGAAGGCTATCGCTGAGGGCAAGTTCGCAGATGAGATCGTTCCCGTTCCTGTTAAGGTTAAGAAGGATATCGTAGATTTTGTTACAGATGAGGGACCTAGAGCTGGTACAACAGCAGAGTCACTTGCTGGACTTAAGTGCTGCTCTGGTAAGGCTGACGGACTTATCACAGCTGGTAATGCTTCAGGAATCAACGACGGAGCTGCTGCTGTAGTAGTTATGTCAGAGGAGAAGGCTAAGGAGTTAGGTCTTAAGCCTATGGCAACATGGGTAGCTGGAGCTCTTGGTGGAGTTAGACCTGAGGTTATGGGTATCGGACCTGTAGCTGCAGTTAACAAGGTATTTGCTAAGACTGGTCTTACAATTGATGACATCGATCTTATCGAGGCTAATGAGGCATTTGCTGCACAGTCAATCGCTGTAGCTAGAGATCTCAAGTTCGATATGGCTAAGGTTAACGTTAACGGTGGTGCTATCGCACTTGGACATCCCGTTGGAGCATCTGGATGCCGTATCCTTGTTACTCTTCTTCACGAGATGCAGAAGAGAGACGCTAAGCGCGGTCTTGCTACACTTTGCATCGGTGGTGGTATGGGATGTGCTACTATCGTTGAGAAGTATGAGGGATAATTAATAAAATTAGCCACCTGTAGGTCTTTTCTGCAGGCGGCTTTTTGTGGTTTTTAATATACTACATTAAATTTATTTTATAGGAGGAACAAAAATGAAAGTAGGTATTATTGGTGCTGGTACAATGGGCCAGGGAATCGCTAAGGCTTTCGCAATGACAGAGGGCTATGAGGTAGCTCTTTGCGACATCAAAGAGGAGTGGGCTGCTGGCGGCAAGGACAAGATTGCTAAGGGCTATGCTAAGCTTGTTGAGAAAGGCAAGATGACACAGGATGCTGTTGACGGAATTCTTGCTAAGATTTCTACAGGTCTTAAGGAGAACCTTTGTGCAGACTGCGATCTTATCGTTGAGGCTGCTTTCGAGGATATGGGAGTTAAAAAGACAACCTTCTCTGAGCTTGACAAGATTGCTAAGGCTGATTGTATCTTTGCTTCAAATACATCATCACTCTCAATCACAGAGATTGGTAACGGACTTAACCGTCCTATGATCGGAATGCACTTCTTCAACCCTGCTGACCGTATGAAGCTTGTTGAGGTTATCGCTGGCGAGAATACACCTGCAGATGTTGTTGAGAAGATTAAGGGAATTGCTCAGGAAATTGGCAAGACTCCTGTACAGGTTAATGAGGCTGCTGGTTTCGTTGTTAACCGTATTATGATTCCTTACATCAACGAAGCTATCTTCATCAAGATGGAAGGTGTATCTGATGTTGAGGGTATCGACAACGCTATGAAGCTCGGTGGAAATCACCCTATGGGACCTCTTGAGTTAGGAGATTTCATTGGTCTTGATATCTGTCTTGCTATTATGGACGTTCTTTACAATGAGACAAAGGATTCTAAGTATCGTGCATGTCCTCTTCTTCGCAAGATGGTACGCGGTGGCAACTTAGGATGCAAGAGCGGACAGGGATTCTACAAGTACAACGCTGATCGTACAAAGACTCCTATAGACCAATTATAAATTGGCCTATGGAGTGTAGGATGTGTACAGATGCGCATGGAGATTTCTGTGCTACGCACAGACGCATCTGACACGCAGAATCTGCAAGCAGATTCTGATATAAAATACCAAATGGAGGATAATTTAATCATGGATTTCGGATTAAGCAAGAAACATGAGATGGCTCGCAGCCTCTTTAGAGAGTTTGCAGAGACAGAGGTTAAGCCCCTTGCTCAGGAAACAGATGAGACAGAGGTTTTCCCTGCTGAGACAGTTAAGAAGATGGGCAAGTACGGCTTCATGGGAATTCCCGTTCCCAAGGAGTACGGCGGACAGGGATGTGATCCCCTCACATATGTTATGTGTGTAGAGGAGCTTTCTAAGGTTTGCGGTACTACAGGTGTTATCGTATCAGCTCATACATCACTTTGTATCGATCCTATTATGACATACGGTACAGAGGAGCAGAAGCAGAAATACGTATCTAAGCTTGCTACAGGCGAGTTACTTGGAGCATTCGCTCTTACAGAGCCTGGTGCTGGTACAGATGCTCAGGGAGCAGTTACAAAGGCTGTTCTTGATGGAGATGAGTGGGTTCTTAATGGATCTAAGTGCTTCATCACAAATGGTAAGGTTGCAGATGTTTACATCGTAATCGCTATCACAGATATTCAGGTAGATGCTAAGGGACGCAAGAAGAAGAGCTTTTCAGCGTTCATCGTAGAGAAGGGTGCTCCTGGATTCTCATTCGGAACAAAAGAGAAGAAGATGGGTATTCGTGGTTCATCTACATATGAGCTTATTTTCGAGGATTGCCGTATTCCTAAGGATGCTCTCCTCGGACCTATGGGTAAGGGATTCCCTATCGCTATGCACACACTTGATGGTGGACGTATCGGTATCGCTGCTCAGGCACTTGGTATCGCAGAGGGTGCTCTTGAGAGAGCAATTGCTTACACCAAGGAGCGTAAGCAGTTCGGTAGAAGTATCGCTCAGCAGCAGAATACACAGTTCAAGCTTGCTGATATGGCTACTCGTGTTGAGGCTGCTCAGATGCTCGTTTACAAGGCAGCTATGGCTAAGGCAACTCAGAAGGTTTACTCAGTTGAGGCAGCTAAGGCTAAGTTATTCGCAGCAGAGACCGCTATGGCAGTTACAACAGAGGTTGTACAGCTCTTCGGTGGATACGGATATATCAGAGAGTATGATGTTGAGCGTATGATGCGTGATGCTAAGATCACAGAGATTTACGAGGGAACATCAGAGGTTCAGAGAATGGTTATCTCTGGCGCTTTACTTAAATAATTAAAGGAGAACGAACATGAAAATCGTAGTTTGTATTAAGCAGGTTCCTGATACAAAGGGTGGCGTTAAGTTCAACCCCGATGGAACACTTGATAGAGCAGCTATGCTTGCAATCATGAATCCTGATGACAAAGCAGGTCTTGAGGCTGCACTTAGAATTAAAGATGCAACACGCGCTGAGGTTACAGTTCTTACCATGGGTCTTCCCAAGGCAGATGATGTACTTCGCGAGGCACTTGCAATGGGCGCTGACAAGGCAATCCTTGTTACAGACAGAGTACTTGGTGGAGCTGATACATGGGCTACATCTACTACTATAGCTGGCGCACTTAGAAATATTGATTATGATATCGTTATTACAGGACGTCAGGCTATCGACGGAGATACAGCTCAGGTTGGACCTCAGATTGCAGAGCACCTTGGTCTTCCTGTTATCTCTTATGCAGCAGATATCAAGGTTGATGGCAATTCTGTTATCGTTAAGAGACAGTACGAGGATCGTTATCACATGGTTAAGGCACAGATGCCTTGCCTTATTACAGCTCTTTCAGAGCTCAATGCACCCCGTTATATGACACCCGGCGGAATCTTCGATGCTTACGAGCAGGAAGTAACAGTATGGGGCAGAGCAGATCTTAAGGATGTAGATGATGCAAACCTTGGTCTTAAGGGTTCACCTACTAAGATTGCAAAGGCTTCTGACAAGGTTCGTAAGGGCGCTGGTGAGAAGATGGTAGATCTTGATGCAGCAGATGCAGCTAAGTACATCGCTGACAAGCTTGCAGAGAAGCACGTTATTTAATAGGAGGCATAAAAATGAGTTTAGCAGATTACAAGGGCGTATATATATTCGCTCAGCAGGTAGACAACCAGATTAGCTCAATTGCCTTCGAATTACTTGGAAAGGCTAGAGAGCTTGCAAATGACTTAGATACTAAGGAAGTAACAGCAGTTCTTATCGGATCAAACGTTAAGGATCTTGCTAAGGAGCTTGGTGCTTATGGCGCTGACAAGGTTATCGTTGTTGATGATCCCAAGCTCGAGACATATCGTACAGAGCCCTATGCACAGGCTCTTGCAGGGGTTATCAATGAGTATAAGCCTGAGATTATGTTAGTTGGTGCAACAGCAATCGGACGTGACCTTGGACCTACAGTTTCAGCTAGAGTTGCTACAGGACTTACAGCTGACTGTACAGTACTTGAGATCGGTGATTTCCCTCTTCAGGCTGTTGAGGGACAGGAGCAGAAGCACAAGCAGCTTCTTATGACACGTCCTGCATTCGGTGGTAACACAATCGCTACTATCGCTTGTCCTGACAATCGTCCTCAGATGGCTACAGTTCGTCCTGGTGTTATGCAGAAGCTTCCCAAGGAAGAGGGTAGAGCATTTGAGCTTATCGAGTTCGTTCCCGATACACTTGTTGAGAACAACAAGTATGTTGAGATTCAGGAGATCGTTAAGGCTGTTGGAGAGGTTAAGAACATCATGGATGCTAAGGTATTAGTATCTGGTGGTCGTGGAGTTGGATCAAAGGAGAACTTCAAGATGCTTGAGGATCTCGCAGCTGCTCTCGGCGGAATGGTTTCTTGCTCACGTGCAGTAGTAGAGAACGGATGGATGGAGCCTGATTATCAGGTAGGACAGACTGGAAAGACTGTACGCCCTTCACTTTACTTTGCAATTGGTATCTCTGGAGCTATCCAGCACGTAGCTGGTATGGAAGAGTCCGATATCATCGTAGCAATCAATAAGGATGCAGATGCACCTATCTTTGATGTTGCTGATTACGGTGTAGTTGGAGATCTCAACAAGATCGTTCCTATGCTCACAGAGCAGATTAAGGCAGCAGCTAAATAATATTAATTACAAGCATATTAAAGACCTAGTTCACATGAACTAGGTCTTTTTGTTTATATAGCAAGGTGAATAGAGCATAATGAATGCAGGCATGGTATCAATGCGAGTTTCGCAGCGAGACCCGAGGACGCATACTTACGTGATAAGAAAGAGTATATTTTCCGAGCGTGGTCGAAGCTGACGACCTGTTTGGGCAGTGATACCATGCCTGATTCATATGCGTAGATATAATTTATCATAGCGCCATATCCAACTGCTGAATTGTACCAATACCTCCGTCCTCATACAAAAACATACCACTAGCTCTAACAACTGCCTGTGTCTGATTCCACGAATTATTCAGGGAAAAATCACCCTCAGCACTACCTAAATAGATAGCACCAACACCTGTTTTTCCCAACGCTGTGAGCGTAGGATTACCGGCTCTATCCATGGTCCACACCAAAAGGTCATCCCAAATCGGGTCAGCTTCGTCAATCCATCCATTTCCATCAGAATCATATTCTGCAAGCTCCCTAAAGCCGTTTCCGGTCTTTGCTCCAAATAATTCATTGCCGTTATCGATAGAACCATTTTTGTCCTTATCTAGGGCTAAAAAACCGCTTCCTGGGCCTAACATAGAAATAGCTTCCTGGTGACCGTCACTGTCTAAATCAAACAAAAACTTTTGGTCGCTGACATCAGCTGCAGCGCAATCTAAATTAATAACAAGTGGATCAGTAAACTGTGGATTCCCAAACTGCATGCTTTCGGAGTACTCGTACATAAATGTTCGACTCATGGAGAGTTCGACATTGAAGTTAAATTCTCTACCATCAGATGTTTTTACGGTTCCAGTTGTGGAATAGGTTGTTGATTCAGATTCGGCATAAGTGTAATAAGAGTTTATAACACCACCGGAATTGCTGTTAGCAGCAAATATGTTGTTAGAGGTATCTGCCAAATTTACTAATGGAGTTTGACGTCCTGAAATTATGCTGAGCAAGTAGTTTAATGTTTGCAATCGCAGTTGATTCATGTTGTGGAAATGCTCTCTTAAAGAAGATGTTTTTTGTAATTCACCTGTTTTACTTGCATTTGTTTTAAAATGGTCCATTAGTTCTTGCTGAAAATTGTTTGTACCCCCTGGAAAGCCATATACGCGCCTATTTCGGGATTTAGATAAAGAGGCGACTTGCATATCGCCTGAAGGTGATTTTGGAGCTAATAGACCCCATGTAGAGAGTGTTTTTGAAGAGGACTCAGTAGAAAAATATTTCCTACTAGAGTTCATGTTGATTTTGCTTGAGTCAATAATCATAGCATTAGTTCCTTTCGTTTGAAATGATTTTGACCCTCCCTGGTTTTAATTATCATCCAGTGTCAAATTAAAATGAGTAAAATTGACGAGAGGATGAAGGAGCCAACCGACATCCATGTCAGTCAACCCGTTCATCCTCCCTGGATAAGTTCATTCCCTTGTACTTTTTTTATCGTCAGAAGCTATATTTTTTTTAGAAAATACTAAAGTTATTTTTCAAAAACTCGATGAATTATTTTGTAAAGGATTAGTTTGCATATATGAGTGATTATCATAGGGAGAGGGTGCAAACAACCAAAAATATTGAAAGAATTCAGAATTTATTATACAGGAAGGGAGAAAATACTGAATTAAGATGGGTAAACTGTCTTAACTTTGTTTGCGTGCATGTTTTACAACTAAAAATTGTAAAAATATTGCAATACATTGTTGACAAGTTGATAACAATGTGGAAATAAAATTCAAAGAAAAGACATAGTTTATTAAAGAGGAAAATTATGAGTTTTAATAAATTGTCAGAGCAGGAACTCGTGACAATCGTCCGTCAAAAGAAAAATACTGATAAGCTTTTTGCAGATGCAGGAGCGGATGCTCTTGATCTTAGCGTGGTAGGATTTAAAAGGCTGGCCAATGCTTTTGCATTTTGTCAAATGTTCGAGGGAGGAACTCTATCAGGAAGCAGAATGTATAAGTATATGGATGAATATCATCTTATTGTAGCACTTGATGGAATGCCAGGAGTATATGTTAGGCAGTTTTGCATGCTTGCAAACGAATACGCAGACAGTTACGCATACGGAGATGTGAGGGCGAGCATGATAATAGAACATGGAGAATTAGTCTGTGATGATGCGTGCTATCTCATAAGAAAAGAATATAATGTAGAAAATGCACTACCAGATGCTGTCTGCTAGCTCGAGGAATAATAAAAACACAGATGTTATATCTTGATTGAATAAACATACAGAAATATATTTTTACACCTAGAAGTAAATTGCTAGGTGTTTTTTTTATGTTATTTTTGGGTCCAAA
This sequence comes from Lachnospiraceae bacterium, assembly GCA_045600305.1. Classification (GTDB taxonomy): domain Bacteria; phylum Bacillota; class Clostridia; order Lachnospirales; family Lachnospiraceae; genus JAZRXQ01. The sequence goes on along the minus strand of JAZRXQ010000063.1, from coordinate 117 downwards.
TTTTGAGTTCAAATTTTGAGTTCAAAGTTGTCAATAACTTTTGAAAATGTCACTTTTTAGTACATGTATTAACTTTTGAAAATGTCACTTTTTAGTACATGTATTAACTTTTGAAAA
>JAZRXQ010000062.1:0-3851 GCA_045600305.1 Lachnospiraceae bacterium | reverse complement strand
GGTTACATTTAACCTTTCTCGTTCAGCATCTTACTTCGAGTCTGGTATCGGACGTGGTATGGGATTTAGAGATTCTAACCAGGACGTACTTGGATTCGTACACCAGATACCTGATAGAGCTAAGGAGAGAATCTTCGATATCGCTTCAACACAGTTCCCCGACGGAGGATGCTACCATCAGTATCAGCCTCTTACCAAGAAGGGTAACGCAGATATCGGTGGAGATTTCTCAGATGATCCTTTATGGCTCATCCTTTCAGTTGCAGCTTACATCAAGGAGACAGGAGATTGGGATTTCCTCAATACTATGGTTCCTTACGACAACGATATGTCTAAGGCTGAGACAATGCTCAAGCACCTTGATGTTTCATTCTACCATATAGTTAATAACCTTGGACCTCACGGACTTCCTCTTGCAATGCGTGCAGACTGGAATGACTGTGTAAACCTCTCATGCTACTCAGATACACCTGGTGAGAGCTTCCAGACTTATACTAATCCTAAGTTTGCAGCAGAGGGTGGATATTCTAAGGTTGCTGAGTCAGTTATGGTTGCTGCATTATTTACATATGCTGGACCTAACTATGTTGCTATCTTGAAGCATCTTGGCAAGGACGATGAGGCTGCTAAGGCTCAGGCTGAGATCGACAAGATGAAGAAGAACATGATGGATCACGCTTGGGACGGAGACTGGTTCCTTAGAGCATATGATGCTGAGGGACAGAAGATGGGTTCTAAGGAGTGTGAGGAAGGACAGATCTTCATCGAGCCTCAGGGATTCGCTATCATGTCAGACATCGACGAGGAAGCAAATAAGAAGACACTTGCAGCTATTGATGAGAGACTTAATACTAAGCATGGTCTCGTACTTAATAACCCTGCATTTACAAAATACTATGTACAGTACGGGGAGATCTCTACATATCCCGGTGGATACAAGGAGAACGCTGGTATCTTCACACACAACAACGCATGGATTATCTGTGCAGCAGCTCATGCTGGTGAGGGAAATCAGGCATTCAAGTACTACTCAGAGATCGCTCCCGCATTTACAGAGGAAACATCAGATCTTCATAAGACAGAGCCTTACGTATACGGACAGATGATCGGTGGTAAGGACGCTGGATCTGATATCGGACCTGAGGCAGCTGGCAAGAACTTTGGACAGGGTAAGAACTCATGGCTTACTGGTACAGCAGCATGGAACATGGTTGCAATTTCTCAGTATATCCTTGGTATTGCTCCTGATTTTGATGGACTTAAGATTGATCCTTCAATTCCTTCTGATTGGGATGGATTCAAGGCATCACGTGATTTCCGCGGTGCTACATATGATATTACTATCAAGAATCCTAACCACGTATGCAAGGGTGTTGTAGCCATGACAGTTGATGGACAGGCTGTTGACGGATGTGTTGCACCTTCATTTGGTGATGGCAAGACACATACTGTAGAGGTTACACTCGGATAGTTTATACTTAGTTCTTTATGCCCCCAGAGATTATCTCTCTGGGGGTTTTGATTGTATTGAGTTTTTATTTAGGGAGTTGAATATGAATTCTGATAGGGGAATATCATCTAATATAATAAAGCTTATAGCAATTATTGCTATGACCATAGATCATTTAACGTGGCTATTTTATCCTGGATATGATAGGCATTGGTGGGTAATATGCCTACATGTGATAGGTAGACTCACTGCTCCTATCATGTGGTTTTTTATAGCTGAGGGGTTCTTTTATACCAAGAGTCTTAAAAAATACATTATTAGATTATTTATATTTGCGATAATTTCGCATTTTGCCTATAATCTAGCGGGTGGAATATCATTTATCCCAAGTGGAATATTTAATCAGACGAGCGTTATGTGGTCTTATGCCTGGTCTGTGGTCTTAATGTGCATTTTTGAGACGGATAAGTTGAAGCAGTGGGCAAAGATTGTTCTCATCATTCTCATCTGTGCTATTACATTCCCCTCAGATTGGTCATGTATAGCGGCTATTTGTCCGGTTTACCTTTATCGATATAGAGGCAATTTTAAGAAGCAGGCATTATCAATGCTTATTTTTACAGCTATGTATGCGGCAGTATATTTCTTTTTCATGGACAAAGTGTATGGACTTCTGCAGTTTGCTACACTTTTATCGCTTCCGATTCTCAAATGTTATAATGGTACAAGGGGTAAATGGAAGGGCATGAAATGGCTATTTTACATATACTATCCTGCGCATCTATTTTTGGTGGGTGCTTTACGAATAATGATGGGACATACGAGTATTTTCCCGTAGATGTAGGGCTAGAGTGTGAGAATAATAAAAAGGAATAAAGAATATGAGATTTGTAATTCAACGTGTGACTAAGGCTTCATGTACAGTTGATGGTAAGGTTACAGGACAGATAGATAAAGGATTTTTAGTGTTAATTGGTGTTTCAAAGACGGATACCAAAGAAATTGCCGACAAAATGGTCAGTAAGCTCCTTGGAATGCGCATTTTTGAGGATGAGGACGGAAAAACTAATAAATCACTGTCAGATGTAGATGGAAAATTGCTTCTTATCAGCCAATTTACTCTTTATGCTGTCTGTAAAAAAGGAAATCGCCCCTCATTTACCAATGCAGGCGGGTTTGAAGAGGCAAGTGCGATGTATGACTATATATGTGATGAATGTGCCAAGTGTTTTCCTGTGGAGAGGGGCATTTTCGGAGCAGATATGAAAATAGAGCTTCTCAATGACGGACCATTTACTATTATTTTGGATTCAGATGAAGTATGTTAGCATTGTCAAAAAGTATATGTTTTGGAAAGATTTACTAGCTATTGTAAATCTTTCTTTTTTTGTGATATAATGCACTACAACTATACTATTTAAAGTGGAAAGAAGTGATTATATGCTTACACTAGATAAATTTGAAGAAGCATCAGAGATAGTTTCGAGGGTCACTCACTCGACTCATCTCGTATACAGCGAGTTTTTTAGTGAACAAACTGGAAATAAGGTTTATTTAAAGCCTGAGAATATGCAGGTCACAGGTGCCTACAAGATTAGAGGTGCCTACTATAAGACATCTACACTCACAGATGCCGAGCGCGCTAAAGGACTAGTCACAGCATCCGCGGGAAATCATGCGCAGGGTGTTGCATATGCTGCCAAGGCCTATGGATGCAGGGCGGTAATCGTCATGCCGACCACTACCCCGCTTATGAAGGTCAACAGGACCAAAAGCTACGGTGCGGAGGTAGTGCTCTATGGTGATGTATATGACGAGGCATGTGAAAAGGCTTACGAGATAGCAGAAAAAGAAGGGCTTACCTTTATACATCCCTTTGATGATCCAGCCGTAGCAACAGGACAAGGAACAATAGCCATGGAGATTTTCAAGGATCTTCCACTGGTTGAATATATATTGGTGCCTATTGGAGGCGGTGGTTTGGCAACTGGAGTTTCTACTCTTGCAAAGCTACTCAATCCTAATATTAAAGTAATCGGCGTAGAGCCAGAGGGTGCTGCCTGTATGAAGGCATCCTTGGATGCAGGAGAAGTAGTTACACTTCCTAGTGCATCAACTATTGCCGATGGTACAGCTGTTAAGACTCCGGGCAAGAACATTTTCCCCTACATACAGAAGAATCTCGATGATATCATTACAGTATCTGATGATGAGTTAATAGTAACCTTCCTGGATTTAGTGGAAAATCACAAGATGGTAGCGGAAAATTCAGGCTTGCTTACTATAGCGGCTCTCAAGAAGCTGGGTGTAAAAGACAAAAAGGTCGCCTGCATTATCAGTGGTGGTAACATGGATATTATCACCATGTCATCTGTAGTGCAGAATGGTCTTATTCAGAGAG